>JANJUM010000159.1 GCA_024710585.1 Desulforhopalus sp. | reverse complement strand
ATCGCCGCCAGCAGCGACACCACCTTCTGCAGCCAGTCGCGGGAGAGCAGCCTGGCCAGCTGCCGGTTCTTGAACATCTTGGCCAAGGGGTTCTTCATCGCCGCCCCCACCAGGTTTTGAGAGGCGAGGAGGGGCCGTTGTCGGCCATGAAGATGGCGCGCAGACTCTTGGTGAGGCTGATCTCGTCCTCGATGGTGGTCAGCGCGCCATGGCGCACCAGGGAAATCTCCTGGGTCTCCTCGGAGACCACCATGACCACCGCGTCGGTTTCTTCGGTGAGGCCGATGGCGGCGCGGTGTCTGGTGCCATAGCGCTTGTTGATATAGGGGTTCTGCGTCAGCGGCAGGATGCAGCCGGCATGCTGCACGCGCCCCTTGCTGATGATCACCGCCCCGTCGTGCAAAGGCGAAACAGGCATGAAGATGGAGATGAGCAGTTCCCGGGAGAGGCGCGCGTCGAGGTTGAAACCGGACTCGATGAAGTCCCCCAGTCCGGTTTCCCGCTCGATGACGATCAAGGCCCCGATGCGTCGCTTGGCAAGGTAGAAGAGGGTGCGGATGATCTCCTCCAATTCCTTCTCGGCGACGTCGGTATGCTTGAGAAAGGGCGATTTCCCGACCCGCGTCAGGGCGTTGCGGATATCCTGCTGGAAAACGATGATGACGATGAGCAGGATTGAGCTGAGAAAGGTCTGCATGACCCACTTGAGAGCGGCAAGGTCGAGGGCGGTGGCCAGGAAATAGACCACGGTGAGAATGCCCAGCCCCACCACCATCTGAAAGGACCTGGTGCCCCTGATGATGGAAATGAGCTGATGGATGACGAAAGCGACCACCAGGATGTCGACCGCATCCTGCCAGCGCAGATAACTCAAGGAATCGAACATGGGGGGTTCCGGTTGAGAATCCTGAAAACAACGGGGCGCCCGCTCTTTAGACACCTGCTGCCTGTGGTTGTCGGGTGGCCCATCGCTGCTTCGCAGATCCAGCAACTATAGCACAGCGATTTTCGATGTGAACAGTGTTTTTCTTGAAATTTTGCAGTATAGTTGCGCCATCTCGTCCGACAGGGCGCGAGCATTGCCACGCCCGGCGACATATCGGTGATTTACAGAATCGGCGCCATGCGCTAAAGAGAGTCGTTTTTCGCCCCCCGCATCGGCGTCAACCAGGCACAGCCTGCTGGCGCCCCAGGGCTGCAGCATCTGCAGCAGAGAATTGCCGACGAGGACGCTCCACTCACCCCTGTCATTCGCTTATCACTTCTACTCTCGCGATCCCCATGCCTGATCGTTTTGGAAAGATTTCCATCACCAACCCACCTGCCCAGCCACCCGACGCCCCGCAAGCCATCGCAGTGCCTGCCCCCGCCCCCGAACCTGCGCCGGCCAAGGAAGAACTGCCGGTCAAAGCCGGTCCGCGGAGCAAGGGCAGTGCCGGGAAAAAGCGCCCCCAGGGCAAGAAGCGGCCGGCCTGGCTGCTGTGGCCCGCCATCCTCGCCTTCCTCGTCACTCTTTACGGCGTCCTCGGCTTTTTCGCCCTGCCCTCCTACCTGTCCCGTTCCCTGGCGGAAGGCATCAAGAACGCCACCGGCTACACCCTTCAGCCGGGAGTGCTCTCCTTCAACCCCTTCACCTTCCATTTCACCGTCTCCGAGGCACGACTCACCGCCAGCGACGGCAAGCCCCTCGCCGTTCTCGGCCACCTCGAGGCCGATCTCGCCCCGGTTTCGCTGCTGCGCCTCGACCTGGTATGCAACACGGTGACCCTCTCCGCGCTGAGCCTCTACGTCACCCGGGAAGAGGATGGGTCGTACAACGTCGCGCGGCTCTTCCAGGACAAAAACCGGGACGGCTCCACGGAGATCCTCGATTTCTCGGATCTGCCCTTCTTCTTCTCGCTTAATAATATCGTCGTCAGGGAGGGCAAGATCCTCTTCAACGACATGCCCACCGGCAAGACCCACTCCGTCGAAAAGCTTCACATGGAGCTGCCGAGCTTCTCCAACATCCCCTTCGAGAGCAGCGAATACCTGCAGCCGCGCTTCTCGGCGGTGATCAACGGCAGCCCGGTTGAACTGGCTGGCAACGCCTTTCTCGGCAACTCCGGCGATAAAGCCACCACGCTCTCCGCCAACCTGCACGGGGTCGAACTGCCCCTCTACGCCGCCTATCTGCCGAGCCCCCTGCCGCTGGTCTTCACCGGCGGCACCGTCGACGGCAAGATCGACTTCATTTTCGACCCCACCAGCAGCGAAGAAGACAAGCTGGCCCTGGACTTCGACCTGCAGATCAGCGCCGTCGAGGTCAACACCAGCGAGGAATCGCTGTTTCTGACCGCCCCCAGGACGGCTGTCTCCGGGAGGCTGCGTCCAATAGCCAGGACTGTGGCCTTCAAGGCCATCACCTCCCAGACGCCAGCGGCCCATACCTTCGGCAAGACCTTTGTCGCCTCCCTCCTCCCCCTGTTCGCGGGCGAGGCGAAAAACGACAAGGCCAGGCCGAACCAGGCCATCACCTCCCCGCCCTCATCGCCTCTGGCGGTGACCATCGACGCCCTGCATGTCGAGGACGGCGCCTTCCACCTCTGGGCCGAGAAAGGTGCCGGCAAACCGACGGCAACCTGGCAAACCATCGACGTCGACATCTCTGGCTACGCCTCTGCGGCGTCCAGCGGAGAAGGCGAAGATGGGGCGTTTTCGCTGAGCGGCGCCGCAGGCGATGGCTCCTCGACCTTCAGCTGGCAGGGCAAACTGGCGTCCTCGACCAGCCAGAGCGGCGAGTTCAATCTCGGCAACTACGAACTCGCCCCACTCCTTACCGCTCTTGGCGCCGATGCCACCCTCGACGTATCGGGGCGAGCCGATTTCAAAGGCAAGCTGACCGTCTCCCTGCCCGAAAAAGCCGGCGCCAGCCTATCCTTCAAGGTTGCCGAGGGCGATCTCAGCGCCCGCGAGGTCAAGGCGTTCGAAGGCAAAAACGTCGTCTTCCACGCGCCTACCCTGCACTGCACCTCCCTGGGAACCGCCCTGCAGACCATCAACTTCGGCAGGATTTCCGTCAGCGACGGCGACATCAACCTCCGCCTCGGCGAGATTCCACCGGTGTTCAAGGCCTTCAGCGGCGGCCGCTACCTCCTCCAGGAACTCGAATACAAGGGTCGACTGACCCTGCACAAAGATGGCAAAGGCAAGAAGCAGTCGGTCTACGATGACCTGAATATCACCGCGAAGAACCTCGACACCCTGGAAAAGGCCAAAGAAAACCTCAAGGTTTCCTTCAAGACCCCTTCGGCCGGCACCGTCGAAGGGCAGGGAGACCTGCGTCTCGCCCCCTTCCTGGTCACCCTCGAGGCCCGTTTCGCCGCCCTCGCCGCAGAAGACATCCTGCCGCTGCTTGGTCGCAGCCCGCTGATCTCCGGCCTGTCCGGCACCCTCTCCGGCCAGGGTACCTTCATCTTCCCGAGGATCGCTTTCAGCGGTGATATCAGCGTTGCCGAGGGCTCCGCGCCGGTGCCCGGGACCACAGCGCCAGCCTGGAAGAACCTCAGCCTGCAAGGCCTCGACTATAGCAGCGAACCTCCCCGCCTGAGCCTCGCCGCCGCCAGGTTCGAACAACCGCAGTTCACCTGGCAGCTTGGCAAGCACGATCAGGGCCCCCTGGCGCAGATCGCCATGCTGTGGCGCGAACTTCTCCCACAGCCTTCCGGCGAGAGGCGGGAAGGGGAAGAACTCCCGGCAATCAACCTGCAGAACATCAGCTGCAGCGACGGCAGCATCATCGTCCACGATCAGCGGCTCAAGCCGAAATGGCAGGGGGAGGTCAGCGGATTTTCTGGCTCGGTCGCTGCCATCGACTCCGCCAAAAAAGGCGAAGGCGGCAAATATTCCTTCACCGGCAGCCTCGACGGCGCCCCCTTTACCGTCGAAGGTTCGCTCGCCCTCTTTGTCGAAGACGGGCGGGGCGACTACCGCCTCAACCTCGACCGCTACCCCCTGGCCAGGCTGCAAGCACAGCTGGCCAGGCTCGCCGAGATCGACAGCAAGGGCGGCCAGATCACCCTCGGCCTCGAAGGCCAACCCAAGGGCGGCGTCTTCCACGAGAGCGGCTCGCTGACCGTCTCCGGGGTCAAGGCGAAGTCGACGAAGACCGATGCGGCCCTGGCGCTGGCCCTGTTGACCGGCCCGGAGGACAGATTCACCCTGGACTTCGATCTTTCCAGCGACGACGCCTTGGGCAAGGACGCCCTCGTCGACGAGCTCGTCGGGCTTTTCCAGACCAAGGTCGTCAAGGCCGCCGTCTCCCCCCTGCTGCTGGCCAGCGGCGAGTATTCCGACCTCATCGGCAACGAGTTCATCACCTTCGAACCCGGCCTGGCGGTAATCAGCGAAAGCGGCAAGGCCATTCTCGAACGCTATGTCGAGTTGCTGCGCACCCACCCCCTGCTGGCGGTGGAGCTCTCAGGCGGAGTCGATCGCGACAGCGACACCCCCGGGCTCAAGGAGCAGCTCCTTGCCCGCGAGCGGCAGCGGGTGGAGGAGGAAAACCAGCGACGCTATCAGGAATGGTTGAAAGAGAAGGAGCTCTTCGAACAGAAGGTGGCCGAACAGCTCAAGAAACAGGGCGCCAAGGCCAAGGGGTCGGAAGCGCCTCCGGCAGTGCTCAAGGATTATATCCCGGTTCAGCCCAAGCCGGTCACTGTCGACAACGCCCTGCTGCTCGAACTGGCCAGAAAGAGGGTGGAACTGCTGCAGCGGCTGCTTGTGGAAGAATTGGGCATCGCCAGCGCCCGCGTGGTGGTGGAGCCCCTCAAGAAGGTCCCGGCCGGACAGCCGGATGGCCAGGAAGCGCCTCTGGTCAGGATCGCCCTGAGCCCAACCAGGTGATAGTCGGGGCGATGCATACCGTTATCCGAACCTGCGGCGGGCTGCGTCTCGCCAGATGATCTCCGCCCTCCTCTCCGATCCGCGGCTGCAGGGCGCAGTGGCCCTGCTCGCCGCGCTCTCCCTGGCGACCTTCGTCATCAGCCTGCTCCTCATCCCCCTGGTGGTGGCCCGCCTGCCCGACGACTGCTTCCTCCGCCTGCACAGCGGCGCGAAGACGAGAACGCGCCGGGGCCCCGTCCGCCTCGTGCTGCTGGCCATCCGCAACCTCTTCGGGGCGCTGCTCGTCGCCGCTGGGGTGATCATGCTCTTTCTCCCCGGGCAGGGCCTGCTGACCATCCTCCTTGGCACCCTTCTCCTTTCCATCCCCGGAAAACGGCGGCTGGTCCTCGCGCTCACCGCCTCCCCGCGGAGCCGGCACGGCCTCGACTGGCTGCGCCGCAAAACCGGGCGGCCGCCCTTTCTCTGGCCCGACGATGGCCGCCGCCGAGAGGTTTAGGAACGTTTCAAGGCCGCGGGCTGAAAGGGCGGTAGAGAGGGTCGCCGACGAGGACCATCTGCCACGAGATGAACGGCAGGGAGAGCAGATACGCCTCGCCGAGAGTGAACTCCCCCTCCAGCAGCAGGCCGAAGAAGACCTCCGGCAACGGGAAGCCCTGCACGTAGGGTTCATAAACCGGCCCGATGGTGGCGGCCGCCCCCTTTTCCAGCATCTTCAAACACCACACGGAGCTCTTTCGGTTGCGCAGGGTGTCGCATTCGGAGCTGGCGATATGGTAGCCGATGCTGCCCTTGTTCCACGAAAACGCATCGACATATCTTCCCAGGGAGTACCAGCCGGCATAGAGGGCGGCATCGGGGCAAGAGCCCGCGGCTAAAAGCGCCTCGCCCTGATCGAGGGTGGTCGGCAGCCGGGAAGCGGCGGCATCGGCGGCACGGTGCAGGGAGAGGTCGTAGCGCGCGTAGCCGCCGAGCCCTTTGCTCTCCGTCGGCCTGCGCCAGCGGGCATCGAAACAGGCCCTGCCCTGCAGACCGTATCTTTCCGCCGCCAGGCTGTCATCGATGATCCTGCGCGCGGTGCTGGCATCCGGCCCGTCGAGCCGACTGACAAGCACCACCTCATCCTTGGAGAACTGCCCCTTCTGCCCTTGCAAGCCTACGAAGTAGGGATTGGCAAGCCACCCCTGCAAAGGGTACCCGCTCTTTTTGGCGAGAAAAAGCTCCGAGTCCACCGCCGCTCGCTGGTCATGGCGCAGCAGGGCGGCAATCTTCTGCCGCAGTTCCGCCGCCCGGCTGGCTGCGGTTGCAGCATCGCCCTCCCTGCCCGCCCGGGCCAAGGCCTCCTGCTCACGGCGATAACCTTTGAGCAGGTCGCTCTCCTCCCAGGTCGGAGCAGGGGCCTCGACCTTGAGCGGCACCCCATGCACCAGCACCACCGCCGCCAACCTCTTTCCCCCATGTTCGGCAAGCCTTGCCGCCACCTCCTTTTTCAGCACGTCATCGAACTCCTCCCTGGGCATGGTCTCCTGCAGGGAGAGGGAGAGGACGAGCAGATTGTCTTCGGGGATGCCCCGTCCGGCAAGGTAGTGCCGTGCCACCTCGACACTGCCGGCCATGCGCTTGTTGGCCACCACGAGGACCTCCTCGGGGTCGAGGGCAGAGGCGGAGCGGGGCGCCAGCAAGAGCAAGGCTGCGGCTGCGGTCAGCAGAAGGGGGCGGCACGGAAATCTCATCTCGTGTTCTTCCGGAAAAGGAGGAGAAAGTCCAGAAAAGGGGATTTTTTCGCAAATCTGGAATTTTCAGTGCAATTTTTCTGAAGACATTATAATAGTGCACAATTGCTCGCTGGGGGAAGGTTTTTCCATCTGTCGGTCTCGGAGTTCGGGCTGCGATGTCGGCAAACGCTTTCCCGGAAAACTCAGGGATATCGAATCCTCAGCATATATTTTGCGATACGGCCGACCATGAATGCAGGACAGGGATCGATGATCGAAACGGAACACGATATTGAACGTGTGGTCCGCAACCAGAAGAGCCTGGTCGACACCATTCCGGAAATGGTGCTGCTGGTCATGGGCTGCCACTGGGTGGAGTACATGAACCCCAGCGCGGTGAGTTTCTTCGGCG
>JANJUM010000125.1 GCA_024710585.1 Desulforhopalus sp. | reverse complement strand
GGCCTTGCCGGCGGCATCTCCTTTGTGGCCTTCACCACCTTCGCCATCCATTCCTCGTTGGCTGAGAACCCTTCGCTGATGCTCCTCAACCTCGCCCTGGCCGGGGCGGTGCTCGGCTTTCTCCGCTACAACTGGTATCCCTCGTCGCTGTTCATGGGCGATGCCGGCAGCCTCACTCTCGGCTTCTCCCTGGCCTTCATGGCTCTCGCTTTAACCCAGGGAGAAGGGGCGGCGTTGAGCCCGGTCTGCCCGTTGCTGATCCTGGCGGTGCCGATTACCGACACCCTCACCGTCATGGGCAAGCGCATTCTCCGTGGAGAAAGCCCTTTTAAAGCGGATAGATACCACCTGCACCATATCTTCATGCGCTTCGGCATGGGTCGGGTGATGGCGGTGAAGACTATCATCGCTCTCACGACGCTGCTCTGTGCGGTCAGCGTCATCGGCCCTATCTACGGTGCCAGCGATTTTCAACTCTTCCTCGTCTTTCTCCTCTATTTCTTTGTATACGTCATTTCCTCGTTTTTCATCATCCACGCCATGCGGGCCAGTTTGAAGTTCAAGAAACGGAGTGGAGAGCTTTGCGAGAGCGGCCACTGGTTCGGCAAGCTGTTCGTCGGACGCTTCGGTTTCTTTGAAGTCTTTCGCAGGTCGCCACGCTACCAGGTCGATCTTTCTCTGGAGTGTCGTGACCGTGAGCGCAGCCTGCAGTTTCCCGGCAAGGTGCTCAACATTTCCAGTGACGGCTTCATGGCCTCGGTGCCGCAGCTGGACTGCCTGCTCGACCGGGTTATTGCCAAGATCACCTTTCCCCTCGACAGCGAGAGCCACTCCATCGAAATCCCAGCCGAGCACCTCTGGTTCTCCGAACAGAACCACACCTACCTCCACGGCTTCAGGTTCATTGATTTTGGCGGGGATAAGGAGGAGATCGTCTTCAAGTTTCTTGTAAAATATAAAGAGAGAGGGTCGTGATACCGGAAAAACGAACTGACGGTGGTGCCGGCCGCTCAAAAATTCCGCATAGGAGGAAATATGCTTCCGAAAAGCTGGAGCAATACCGGTAAATCCGGAAAAGCAAAGCCGGGGATTTGCTAACTATGACAAGTTGCGAGATTTTTTCGCCGCGCGCTTTGGTATACTGATTGCAAGTCTAGTATAAATGGAGTAGTGTTTTGGCAGTTACTCTGGGGTGTTCCCAGGGCTGCCGGGGGCGGGAAATACGGCAGATGCAGGGTGAAGTGATATCGCTGTGTCCGTCGCTGAAACCGACGAGTTGCGGAGGATAAGATGAAGAAACTATGGCTTGCGTTTTTCCTGGTGGTGTTTGGAGCCTCGGTGGCCTGTGCCGAGTGGATGGTCGACTTCAAGAACACCTATGTCAACGAAGGCATTGACCAGGCAGTCGAAAGGGCACTAAAAGATGGCCAGAGTCCCGATGCCATCGTCGAGTTTGGTGTGGCCATCGAGGGCCTCAATCCACAGAACCTCGTTCGCGCCTTGTACTGCGCCGGGGCCAACGGGCAGGATGTACGAGCCGCTGCCGATAAATTCGGCATCTCGGAGCCCATCGTCATCGCCGGCTACAAGAAGGCCATCGACGAGTGCGGGGTCCGTGTTGCCGATGCCCAGGCCTATACTCCGGTGGCTACCGGGCCGAGTTTCGCCACACCCACCGGCGGCCGAGGTGGCAGCTTCGCCAGTCCGTCAATTTAACGATTGAAAAGAGGGTTACGAGGGAAGGTTTGCGGACCGGCATCCGATGGAGATGTCGGTCCGCTTTTCTTGCGAGGGGGGAAAATGCGATTTCTTGAGAGTAGGAAAACATTGCGTCTTGCCGGAGCACTTACCTGCTCCGGCCTTTTTGTTGCTGCCTCCGCCCAGGCCATCAACATTGAGAAGCTGGTGGTGGTCGGCTCCAGCACGACGCCGCTGGTCCAGGCGGCCAGCGGCGATGTCCCCATGGGCCAGAGCGCCGGAGACAAGGTGTCATTGCTGCCCGAGGATGTCTCCGCGGAGGAGGATCTGCTCGGCGACCAGGGTGGATATTTCCACTTCAACGGAATGGTTCAGGGCGAATATACCGACAATGTCTACAATACCGATCTCGACAAGGTCAGCAGTTGGACAACCATCTTGTCTCCAGCGGTGTGGGTCACCGTGCCCAGGAAGAAGGACATCCCGGTGGACCTGGTGCCCAACAATACCTCTGCCGGCGGTCTCGCCCTGGCCATCAAGGACTACGAGGGCACCGACCGTTTCCAGGCCTACGCTCTCGGAGGACTGGATTTCCTGTTTTATTCCGAAGAAGAAGATCTCAATACCATCAACGGCATCGCCGAGGGCATGTTCCGCTACAACCTCCGCGGTGGTTTGTCGCTGATGGTCGTCGACCGCTATACCCATGACTCCGATCGTTTCGACATCGGTTCGCAGCAGGGCGTCTACGAAAATAAGTTCGACTCCAACGTGGCCATCGCCTCCGCCGACTGGAATATCACCGAAAAGCTGCGCGTGCGGTTCGATTATTCCAATTTTCTCCTCGATTATGACGAGGAGGTGGATGCATTCAAGGAGCGCACCGATAACGGGTTCGACCTCTACGGATACTATAAGTACAGCGTCAAAACCTCCTTTTTTGTCGAAGGCAAGTTCGTCGACGTCACCTACGACACGGCAACCTATAACGACAATCAGCAGGTTTTCATCTATGGCGGCATGAAGTGGGACACCACCGAGAAACTCGCGCTGACCGCCAAGGCTGGTCTCCAGGAGAAAGAGTTCGCCAATGACGACCCGACCGTAACAAGGCGCGAAGATTACAACGGTTTCGCCCTCGATCTCCAGGCGGTGTACAAGCTGACCGAGAAAACCAAGATGACCCTCGACATGTACCGCGCCAACGAGGAGAGCGACAGCACCCTGGCTTCGGACCGGACCGTTTTCGGGGCGAAGTTCAAGTATGAGCAGAAGTTTACCGAAAAAATCGGTGCCAGCCTCTTTGCTTCTTACGAGGACGCAGAGTATACTCAGCTGGTGGCTCGGGATCGTGACGACAGCACGATCCTCGTGCGTCCGGCGGCGCAGTACCTCTTCAAGGAGTGGCTGATGGCGGAAGTGGCCTATCAGTACGAAGAGCGCGACTCCACGGACGATCTCTTCGATTTCGAAACGAACACCATTCTCGCCAATGTCAAACTCGCCTTCTAGGAAGTTTTCCCGCCCCTCGTCAGCCAGCCTGACGAGGGGACATTTTCTGAGTTTTCCTCAACTTTGCCCGGCCATGAGGCGCGGGCTGCAGGCAGTGGTGGTTCTCCTGGCGCTGTGCCTCGGCAGCAGGGTGACATGCGCCGCCACCAATCCCGATGGGGAATATCTCGTCGGTCCGGGGGATGTGATCAGCATCATCGTCTACGATAACGACGATCTCAAGACCAAGGTCAGGGTGGCCAGCAATGGCTCCATCGTGGTGCCACTACTCGGCTCGGTCAACGTCAACAAGCTGTCCATCTCCGCCATCACCGACAAACTCACCAAGATGTTCGCCGCCGGCTATATCGTAAATCCCCAGGTCAATGTCTTCGTCGATGAGTTTCGCAGCCGTAAGGCAGTGGTGCTGGGCAATGTCCGCAACCCCGGAATCATCGAACTGAGCGGGCCGACCACCTTCCTCGAACTCGTTTCCAAGGCCGGCGGTTTTGATAAGGATGCCGGCGACACTGCCACCATCAAGCGCCGTGTCGGCGACAAGGACACGGTGATCGCCATCAATCTCGGCTCCCTCATCAAAGGCGGCGACCTCGGGCAGAACATCCAGATCAATGATGAAGACACCGTCTATGTCTCCGGAGCCGGCAAATGCTATGTGACCGGCGAGGTCGATACCCCCGGCACCTACCCCTGCGGCGAGGGCACCACGGTGCTCAAGATCGTCGCCCTGGCCAGGGGGTTCACCGGCAAGGCCGCCAAATCGAGCGTGTCCATCGTGCGCATGGAAGGTGACCAGAAGAACGTCATCAAGGACGTCAGTCTCGATACTCCGGTGATCGAAAACGACGTCATCGTCGTGCCGGAAAGCTTTTTCTAGCGGTGGCGGCAGGCCCGCTCTCTGCTCCCCTTTTCCCGTTCAGCGTCCAAGGCACATGCAAACCTATCCACCGCAGGAACGATTCTACGAGGAGGAGGAAGAGCAGGACGTCCACCTCCGTGACTATCTGCTCATTCTCCGCAAGCGCAAGTCCATCCTGTTCACCCTGTTTGGCCTGGTTTTCCTGACCACCATCATCCTCACCTACTCGGCTACCCCCATCTACACCTCGTCGGTGGAGGTGCTCATCGAGCGCAACCGCGGCGCTTCGGGGCTGGAAAGCACCTCGTATTACTCCTACGACCCTGACTTCCTCGAGACCCAGTCGACCATTGTCAGAAGCGCCAAGGTCGCCCGGCGGGTGGTGGACAGTCTCAAGCTGGCCAGCACCTATCGCGGCTATTTCCTCGAAGAAAAGAAAGCCGAGCCCTCGTTCTTCAACAATATTGCCGCCGCCATAAGCGAGTCGCTGGGATCGCTGCTGGCGAGCGTAAAAAAGCTCAGCGAGGAATCGACGAACCAAGGGACCGGGGGGACTCCGGTAGCCAGCGAGCCGATGAGGGACGAGGATATCATTGCCGCCATGATCCAGGGGCGGCTGGTCGTCACTCCGCTGAAGAACACCAAGATCATCAATATCTCCTACAGCGACCGCTCGCCGGCCATCGCCAAGCTGATCGCCGATGCCGTCGCCAAAGCCTATATGGACGAGCTGCTCGACATGAAGCTCGCCACCAGCCGCTACGCCCTGCAGTGGATGACCGCCAAGGCCCAGGAGGAGCGCAACAAGCTTGAGGCCTCGGAGAAGGCCATGCAGGAGTACATGCGCGCCAACGACCTGGTGACCATCGAAAACAAGCTGGCCATCTACCCGCAGCGGTTGAGCGAGTTCAGTTCCCAGCTCTCCAGGATCCAGACCGAGCGGCAGAACCTCGAGGGCATCCTCCGCCAGGTCGAGGCTGCCGGCAAGAATGTCGCCCAGTTGGAGAATATCCCCACCTTCGCCGACAGCGCCGTGCTCAAGGGGGTGCGTGAGGCCCTGTTCAAGGCACGACAGAATATCGGCGATCTCTCCAAGAAATATGGGGAGAAGCACCCCCTGATGATCAAGGCCAACGATGAGTTGACGGAGTTGCTCACTCAGCAGCAGGCAGAGGTCAACCGGGTTATCGCGGCGACGAGAAATGCCCACGACCTGGCCAGATCCCAGGAGAAAAAACTCGAGGAGCAGCTTGCCGCCACCAAGAATGAACTGCTCAACCTCAACGAGAAGTTCATCCAGTACTCGATCATGAAGCGCGACGTCGACGCCAACCGGGTCGTCTACGAGGCCTTGACCGCCAACATCAAGAAGGAAGGGGTCACCGAGCAGTCGCAGAGCGTCAATGTCTGGGTGCTCAAGGATGCCTACCTGCCGGGGGCGCCGTCCAAGCCCAATAAAAGGCGCAACCTCATCCTCGGTCTGGTGCTTGGCCTCATAGCCGGAGTCGGCTGCGCCTTTATGATCGAATACCTCGACAATACCATCAAGTCGGACAAGGACTTCGAGAGCAGATACGGCATCACCGTGCTTGGCACGGTGGAGAAGCTCAGGGAGAAGGGCAAGAAGATCGAATCCTATATCGTGCAGAAGCCGCTGTCGCCGATTGCCGAGAGCTATCGCCTGGTGCGCTCCGGTTTGCTCCTCTCCTCCCCGGAACAGCCCCCCAAAACCATCCTCGTCAGCAGCATGGGGCAGGGCGAAGGCAAGACCACCACCACCATCAATATAGCCCGGGTATTCAGCCAGAATAGCAAGAAAGTGTTGATCATCGACTGCGACCTGCGCCGTCCCCGCGTGCATACGGTTTTTTCGATGCAGAACGACAAGGGGCTTTCCAACTACCTCTCCGGCACCATGCAGGAGAACATCATCCACAAGGTGGCGGGCGAGGAGATCTTCGTCATCACCGCCGGCCCCATCCCCCCCAACCCCTCCGACCTCGTCGGCTCCAAGCGCCTCCGCTCGCTGCTCGAGAAAATGCGCGAGCACTTCGACTTCATACTCGTCGATTCGCCGCCGGTGCAGCTGGTTACCGACAGCCTGGCACTGTCTCACCTCGTCGACGGGACGGTTATCGTCGTCAAGGCCGGGGTGACCACCTACGACATGGTGCAGAGCGGCCTCAAGAAACTGCGCGACGTGCAGTGCCGCATTCTCGGCGTGGTGCTCAACGGGGTCGGCAAGCACCATGGCGGGGGCTACTACTATTCAGGCTACAGCAGCTATTATGCCAAAGACGACACCCCCTCCTGACCCGCAGCAGGGATGTCTGCCGTGAAATCCCTGATCCTGGTCGTTTTTCTGCTGCCCCTCGCGGTCGCTCCGCTGGCCTTCGGCACGGTCGAAGGCTGGTCGCTGCTGCTGGTGGAGTTGCAGGTGGGCGTGGCAGATCTGGCCCATACACTGCGCGACCACAGAGTCAGGCTGTTCGCCACCCCCGGTCTGCTCCCCCTGATGCTTTTGCTGGCGTGGATGGCGGTGCAGCTGCTGCCCCTGCCGGTTCCTCTTGTGAAGCTGCTGTCGCCCCACGGTTTTGCCGCCTACGAGCCGGTCTACGGGCTGCTCGGCGAAGACCGCTGGCTGCCGCTCTCGGTCTACCCCAAGGGGACCTTGCTCGAACTCGTCCGCATTTTCAGCTATGCCCTTTTCTATGTGCTCACCGTGCAGCTTCTCTCCGCCGGCGAGAAGCTCAAGCGCGCGGTGGAGTTCTGCTGCTGGCTGGCTCTGTTCATCGGCCTGCTCGCCCTGCTGCAGAAGTTCACCTCGCCGGACAAGGTGTTCTGGTTCCGCCCCTCGTCCACCGGTCAGTCCATGGGGCCATGGGTCAACCGCTCCCAGTATGCCGGCTATGTCGAGCTGGTCGTCCCCCTGCTCCTCGCCCTGGCCCTCTACTATCGGCCCGTCGTCGCCGACGATGAATCCTGGCGCAAGCGTGTCGTCGCCTTCTTCTCCAGGGAAGAGGGGATCAACCGGTATCTGGTGTTTTCTTTCGGGGTGCTGCTGCTCGCGTCCTCGGTGTTCGTCAGCCTCTGCCGTGGCGGGATCATTGCCGTCACCCTGTCCCTGCTCTTCTTTTTCCTCCTTCTTTCCTGGAAGGAGCGCCGTTACTCGCGCCTCGTTCCGGCAGCCTTCTTTGCCCTGCTGGTGGTGATTGTCTCCTGGTTCGGCTGGCAGCCGATCGTCGAGCGTTTTGACGAGATTTTCACCGGCAGCGGCCAGTTTGCCGTCGACCGGCTGCTGGTCTGGCAAGACAGCCTGGGCATCGTCCGTGACTTCTGGCTGACCGGCAGTGGCTTTGGCACCTTCATTGCCGTCTATCCCCTCTACCGTACCGTGCCCGGTGAGGCCATCTACGATCACGCCCATAACGACTTCCTCGAGTTGCTCACCAACGGCGGGGCGCCGGGCCTGCTGCTCGCCGCCTGGTTCGTGCTGGCGGTTTTCGCCCATGGCCTGAAAATGCTTCGCCGCCGCCGCGACCGCTACGCCATCCTCCTCGTCACCGCCGCGCTCAGCGCTATCTTAGGGGTGCTGGTGCACTCCTTCACCGACTTCAACATGCACAATGGCGCGGTCGGCCTCTATTTTTTCTTTCTCTGCGGCGTGGCGGTCTCGGCGGGCAACACCCGCTTCCACTACCAGATGAACACCACCCTGCTCAAGAGAGGGCGCCTGCCCCAATCATTTCTTGCCCTGGCGGGGATGGTTCTGCTGCTCGTCGCCGGGGCTTTTCAAGGAGGGGCGGTTGTTGGCCGATATCACTACAACGGCGTCAAGGACATCTACCTGAGCCGGCAGCTCTCCGCCGAGCGTCTTGGCGAGGTGGCCGTCGGTCTCGACAAGGCGGCAACCTTCGATCCCTGGGAAGGACTCGACCCCTTCCTGCTCGGCGAGGTGCAGCGCTTTCAGAACACCCCGGAACTGGCTCTCGCGACGTCACTTCGCGCCGGAGTCAAGGATCCCCTCGACGGCGCCATACTCCAGCGCATCGGCCTGCTGCTGCCGCCGGAGCGCCGCCACGAGGCGGAGGCGCTGCTCGAAGAGGGCGCCCGGCGCACCGTAAAGCGGGAGTTGCTGCTGCTCTCCAGGGTCGAGTGGCTGCTGTCGCGTGACCAGAGGACGACGGCCAGCCAAGTGGTGCGGCAGGCGGTGGCCGAGAATGGGAAGATGCTGGAGGTGCTCCTGCCGCTGTTGCACAGCTTTCACTTCGATCGGAGCGAGCTGGCGGCGCTGCTTCCCTCGCGGGTGGGGAGTTGGATGCGCTGTGGCGACTTTTATAAGCACAGCGGCGACCTCGACGAGGCGGCCTACTACTGGATCCGGGCGCTGGACTTTCTCGACCGCGAGGAAAAGCTCGATCCACAGTGGTTCGTTCGCCTCTTTCAGCACTATCAACAACGCAAGGAAGGCGACAAGGCACTGGAGATCCTCCGCCTTGGCATCGTCACCATTCCCACCTATGCCCCCTTCCACGAGTGGCTGGGCGATCACTACCTCGCCATTGGCATACTCTATCGGGCCAGGGAAGAGTACCAGCAGGTGCTGCTCCTCGAGCCCCTCAACGAGGGGGTGCGCCATAAGCTCGCCCGTCTCGAACAACCCCTGAAATAGCCAAAGCCGACCGAAGTGCCGGGCTGTGGCCGATATCTCAGTCGTTGATGCGCTTTTCGACGAACTGCGCCATTAGCTCGTGGATATTGTAGGGTGGGCGGACATCGAAATAGTGATCGACGATGGCATGGCCGATCTCATGGGCGAGAACCTCGAGATTGACGTCGTCGATCGAGAGGTAGATGGTATCTTCGGAGAGTGAATAGAACGCGATGTGGTCGGCGCTGCGGCTGTATTTTTCTTGAAAGACCCGCGCCACATCTTCCTGGGCGGCGAGCAGCACGACCCGGATGTGCAACTGGTCGGGGAACATCTCGAGGATGGTCTCGGCCTTCTCGACCACCGTGTCCACCTTGGCCAGCACCTCGTCGGCGACGGTGACGATGGGCCGCTTGCGTGCGAGGCCGTCGAGCTTGCGGCCCAGTTCGAGCTCGTCGTTGAAGTCGTCGAGTAGTTCGTTGTCCCCGTAGACGATGGTGACATACCTGCCCTTGATCTCCGTGGCGCGGGTGGCGAAGGGGAGCAGCAAGAGGCAGCAGAGGGTGATGAGGGGGACGAGTCTAGACATCCTTGAGGGTGTAGGACGCGCAGATGGCCTGATTCTTTTTGTTCTTTTCCTCGAGGCTCCACAACAGCGACTGCAACTCCAGGCGACGCTCGTCGTCGAGGGCGAGGCTCTTTTCCCTTGCCTGCTCGAGGAGTGTGGCGATGGCATCGCAGTTGCCCTGCAGCGATCGCACCGTCGTCGACAGGTCGAGGTTGAAGTCGTTGATCTTGCGTGCCAGTTCCTTGCCTTCGTCCTTGCTGCGCAGGTAGATGGTGTCGTCGAGCCTGTGCAGCAGCATGTTGTCCAGGGCTTTCTCGAAGCGGAACAAGGGCCCGGCGATGCGGTGGGTGAGCAGCATCACCGCCGCGACGAGGAAGACCGTGCCGATGGCGATGAACACCCAGTGCGCGGCCAAAGCGTTTTTCAGCAGCATGGCCGGGGTGCCGCCGAGTTGCAGGTCGTGGTTGCTGTAGGACAGGGTCAGGGAATCGGCGGAGAAGAGGCCGAGGAGGAAGACGAAGAACAGACAGCCGCCGGTGACGAAGAGGAAGACCCCGAGAATCACCCTGCCCTGAAATTCCTTCTTGATGAAAAAGTTCCGTCGTTTGTAGGGTTGCGCCATGGTTACCTTTTCTCGCTGTGGATGGTGATGGTCGCCTTCTTGCGGAGTTCGGCGAGCCAGCGGTTGAGTTGCTGCTCTTTTTTGTAGCCGACCAGCATTTCCCTGACCCGATCCCGCTCAACCGCCTTGACCGCTTCTCCTGGGCTATCGACGACGCTGTCGAGACGCAGGGCGTAGGCTTCGCTGCCGGTGTCGTATCGCACCGCGAACTGTTTCGGCTGCAGTGAGGACAGCAGCAGGCGCACCGGGGTGGCCAGTTCCGCAAAATGGGCGGTGCTGCTCACCCCGGCGAGAGTCTTGGCTTCCTCGGCCGAGCTGGGGATTTTCTCCAGGCGGCTGAAGGTGACCACCTTGCCGAGGAAGCCGAGATAGGCGTCGATCTCCCCCTCGCTGACCGTCACCTGCAGGGTCTCGTTCTGGCGGTCGAGCAGGGTCTTGATCAGTGAATTCTCGTAGTAGGTCTTGAGCGCCTGGCGGAAGCTCTCCTCTTTATGGATCTCGCGTTGCTCCGCCTCCTGGATGAGCAGTTCCCGGGTAATGATGCCGTCGACGATATCGGACCGTTCGTCACTGTGATACCCGAATTTCTTGCCTTCATTTTCCACCATCTCCTTGCCGAAATGCCGGCCGTTGACCGAAAAGGCGATATCCTTGTCGTCGACCTTGTTGCGGGGCAGGAGCAGCAGCAGGGTGACGATGGAGAGGAGGCCGAAGATTGCCAGGATGGTGTAGAGATATTTCATGGCGAGCCGGGGAGGGGGTTGACGGGAGGGTGGCGGCGTCGCGCCGCATCGGGACAAGCAACCCCGATCCGTTCATTGTATCGGGGAAAACCTGACAATTGCAAGGGAAAATGCGGTGTTCACGGTCACGCCGACGTGTCACCCCTCCTGGCCTCGTCAAGGAAAAGGCGGATTGCCGCTTCGCCGAGAAAGATGCCGCTGAGCAGACGGTCACCGTCCTTGAGGGCAGGGATCATCCGGACGCCGTCGCGCCAGGCGCGCAGCGGTGAACTGAGGATGTCGACCTCCTCGATGGACAGCGAGGAGTCTTCGGCGGCGAGTTTTGCGAGGGTCCTGCCTGCCGCGCGGCAGCGGGGGCAGAGGGCCGATTTGTAGAAGACCAGGGGCATGGGCGTTCCGTGCTGTGGGGGAGGCCAAAGGCCAGTGCGCGGCGGGGGGAGCTCTTGGCCCGGCTGCCGTCCGCCGTTGTGCATGCCGGCCGGGGCATGCGTGGGCACTGAGCAATATGATAAGGTAGCGGAAAACGCCGACGCTGGCAAGAATTGCCTGCACGGAAGCCCGGCAGGTCTGCCCCCAGGGCGGGCAGTGAAAATTGCCTTTGCCTTTTAGTCGCTTCGCTATGCTATACTGGTCAAAAAGGTTTCGGCAAGGTATGTTGTCGCCCGGAAAACGATCCTATCCGCACGGCCGGCGGTTTCGGCCAAGGAGGCCTTATGCATCTCTCCGAATACATGACCGGCGACCCGATCACCGTCCCCCCGCAAACCACCCTGACGGAGGCGCGGCGCCTGCTCAACACCTACCATATCCGCCACCTGCCGGTGGTGGATGACCAGGGCAGGTTGATCGGCATCGTCAGCGACCGCGACCTGCGCTCCGCCTATCCCTCGACGGTCAGCTCCAATCAGGCCAAGACCCTGGTTTTCGAGGAGGTCGGCAAGATGACCGTGGCCGATATCATGACCACCACCTGCACCGCCCTGGGACCGGAAGCGACCCTCGACGACGCCCTGCTGCTCTTCGACCGCGAGAAGATCGGCGGTATCCCGGTGCTCGGCGAGAGGGGGGAGGTGCTCGGCTTTTTCTCGTTGCTCGATCTCATCGGCGCCTACCGCCGCCTTTTCGGCATGAACGAGAAGGGCTCGCTGCTGCTCGGCGTCGAGGACGACGGCCGACTGGGCATCGTCGGCGAACTCGCCGCCCTGGTGGAGGGCTGGGGCATCGCCCTGACCCGGCTGATCCGTCTCGCCGAGCCTGATGGCCGAGGCAAGATCTATATGCGCCTGCACGGCGCCGAACCCGCCGAGGTGGTCAGGCTGCTGGAGGAGCGGGGCTTTGTCGTTCTGCCCTGAGCAGGCCGCTGCCGGGATGGGGGAGAGATGATGACTGAACGTGTACAGAGCTGCAGACGCTGCGGCACTTGCTGCCGTCAGGGGGGGCCGGCTCTGCACCGCGGGGATCTGCCGCTGCTGGCGGCAGGCCTGCCGCCATTGGCGGACCTGATTACCGTACGCCGCGGCGAGCTGGTGCACCACCCACTGGCGAACACGGTACGGCCGGCGGAGGTCGAGCTGGTCAAGATCGCCGGCAGCGGCCGGCAGTGGACCTGCCGCTACTACCACGACGGCTGCACCATCTACGACCGCCGCCCGCTGGCCTGTCGTCTCTTGAAGTGCTGGGATACCGGGGACGTGGAGGCACTCATCGAGAAAGATACCCTGACCCGCCTCGACATCCTCCCCGGCGATCATGCCCTGGTGCCGGCCATTCTCTTTCAGGAGCGTGAGTTCCCCTGCGAGGGCTTCGCGGAGATCCATGCCGGCAGCGAAGAGCCGAGCCAGGAACTCGTCGCCGAGCTGCAGGGCCGCGCCGGAGCCGAGCTGCGTTTTCGCAGCGAACTGGTGGCGCGCCACCGGCTCGGCCTCGGCGAGGAGCTGTTCTACTTCGGCCGCCCCTACTTCCAGTTGCTGCAGGGCCTTGGTTTTGCCGTCGCCGAGGGCCCGGCAGGCCTTGTCCTGTCCTGGCGCGGGCGCCATCGCGGCGCCCGCTGAGCGGTTTTAGGCCCGCTACCAGGTTTTTCGCGCCACTTCCTCGCCACGGGTGGAGATGGTGATCTGCTCCACCGGCACCGTCTTCCCGGCCCGTTCCATGGCTTTTTTGATGATGACGTTCATCGCCGAACAGCAGGGTACTTCCATGATCAGCACGGTGAGGCTCTTGAGGTCGCAGGTGGCGATGATCTCGGCGAAGCGCTGCACATAGCTCTCGGCGTCGTCGAATTTCGGGCAGCCCATCATCACCGTCTTGCCGGCGAGGTACTTCTCCTGAAAACCGCGCACCGCAACCGCCGTGCAATCCGCGGCGACGAGAACATCGGCGTTTTTAAGAAAGGGCGCCTGGGCGGGAATGAGGCGGATCTGCACCGGCCAGTGCGACAGGGCGGAGGGCCCGCCGCTGACACTCTTGGGGGTGTTGGCCGCCTGGCAGCCGGATGCCGCCTGGGGCAGCGGGCGGAACGACTGGATATGGGTGGAGGCGCAGCCGCAGTCCATGGTCTTCGGTGCAGCCGCGGCCTTGGCCTTTTCGGCGGCGAGGAACTCCTCGACGGCATGTTCGTCGAACTCATCGGCTTCGCGCTCGACGATGGTCAGCGCCCCGGTGGGGCAGGAGCCGAGGCAGGCGCCGAGGCCGTCGCAGAGCTTGTCGGCCACCAGGCGGGCCTTGCCGTCGATGATGCGCAGCGAGCCCTCGGCGCAGTCGGGTACGCACTGGCCGCAGCCGTTGCACAGTTCTTCGTCGATCTTGATGATTTTGCGGACGTTCTTCATATGTTCCTCCGGTTCGGGGTTGGTGTTCGCGGTGTCGGGGGGGAGGGCACGCTCCGTGCTTCCCATTTGAGAGGATAATACCACATCCGTCCGAAGGGACTTTGATCTGGGTCAAAGAGCGATTTTTTGGTGCGTTTTTTACAAAGTTTTGCATGCAGCAAAAGAAAAAAGGGCGGGGGAGTTTCCTCCCCCGCCCTGTCGGACTGGTTGCGCACAGCGGCCCGAAGCGCCATGCGCCGATGGCTCATGTCAGGACAGAGCGGCGTACGGGCTGTGCCGCTTCCCGCATCCAGCCGCGACCTGCGGGGCTGCCCCTCAGGCCGCGACTCGCGCGCCGTTTCCGTGTCGGTCCCTTAGCCGAGGATGGCCTTGAGGTCTTCTTCGGGGGTGGCGGCGATCGGCTTGCAGGCGAAGTTCTCCACCAGCACGTTGAGCACGTTGGGGGTGATGAAGGCCGGCAGCGACGGTCCGAGGCGGATGTCCTTGATGCCGAGGCTGAACAGGGTGAGGAGGATGACCACCGCCTTCTGCTCGTACCAGGAGAGGACCAGCGACAGGGGCAGATCGTTGACCCCGCAGTTGAAGGCCCCGGCGAGGGCGACGGCGATCTGGATGGCCGAATAGGCGTCGTTGCACTGGCCGACATCGAGCAGGCGGGGGATGCCGCCGATATCGCCGAGCTGCTTGTCGAAGAAACGGAACTTGCCGCAGGCCAGGGTCAGCACCATGCAGTCGGCCGGCACCTTCTCGACGAACTCGGTGTAGTAGTTGCGGCCGGGTTTGGCGCCATCGCAGCCGCCGACCAGGAAGAAGTGGCGGATGGCCTTGCTCTTCACCGCCTCGATGACCTTGTCGGCAACGCCGAGCACGGTATTGCGGGCGAATCCGGTGAGCACCGAGCCCTTGTCCTCGTCGGCGGCGAAGCCGGGCAGTGCCAGGGCGCGATTGATGACCGGGGTGAAGTCCTTGTCGGGGCCGATATGGACGAGATCCGGCCAGCCCACCAGGCCGGTGGTGAAGACGTTGTCCTTATAGGTGTCGGCGGGACGCTGGATGCAGTTGGTGGTGAAGAGGATGGCTCCGGGGAAATTGGGGAATTCCTTGGCCTGGTTCTGCCAGGCGGTGCCGAAGTGGCCATAGAAATGGGGGTACTTCTTCAGACCGGGGTAGGCGTGGGTGGGCAGCATCTCGCCGTGGGTGTAAATGTTGATGCCCTTGCCCTCGGTCTGCTTGAGCAGCAGTTCGAGGTCGCGCAGGTCGTGGCCGGAGACGAGGATGGCCTTGCCGGCTTTGGTGCCCAGCGGCACGGCGGTGGGGGTCGGGTGGCCGTAGGTGCCGGTGTTGCCGGCGTCGAGCAGTTCCATGGCCTTGAGGTTGACCTCGCCGCACTTGAGGACCATGCCCACCAGCTGGCCGAGATCCTGGCCGCTTCTCGTCAGTTCAGCGAGAGTCGAGTGGATGTAGGCGTAGACGCTGTCGTCTTCCTGGCCGAGGATGGCGGCATGGTCGGCGTAGGCGGCCAGGCCGCGAATGCCGTAGACCGCGATCTGCTTGAGCGAGCGCAGGTCCTCGTTGCTGTCGAGGGAATTGATGAAGTCGAGCGCCTGACCCTGGGCGACCAGGCCCGGCAGGGTCTCGGCCGGGGAGTAGACGGCGGCCGGGGCAGTGAAGGCGGTGGTGCTGCCGGCGGCGGCGACTTTGACCTTCATCGCTTCACGCAGCTGTACCGTCTTGTTGATCCAGGCCTGGAAGCGGAGCGGGTCGAAGTCGACGTTGGTGAGGCAGGCAAACACCGCCTCGGCGGTGAAGCGGTTGACTTCCGGATCGACGACGCCGTGCTTGCGGCCATCCTCGGCCACCAGCGACAGGCCCTGCACCGCATAGGTGAGCAGATCCTGGAGGGCGGCGGTGTCCTCGCTCTTGCCGCAGACGCCGATTTTGGTGCATCCGATTCCCTTGGCCGTTTGTTCGCACTGATTACAGAACATTGTCATTCTCCTCTGGTGGGTTGAGCCGCCCGATGGCCTGCGGCCTGTTGCGTTGCTGTTTCTCGTCGCTGTGGTGGCGGCCCGGGCCGGAACTGCTGTCCGGCTGCTGTGCCGCCCGTTGTTACAGAGGAGAATACCCCCTCTCCCGGCGACAGACTTTGATGTAGGTCAAGAGGAGCTTTTTTTAGACGTTTTTCTGCAAAAGGAGAAAACACTGTGTACAGGTGGCGGGGTCGTAGTTCGCCCCCGCGGCGTCGCCACGGACGAGTTGCGGCGTGAAGCCGGCGAGGGCGAAGAGCTGCAGCCACTCGGCGAGGTCGATGGCGGCGATGGTTCGTTGCTGGCGATAATCCTCGTTGACGGCGCCGTCGCCAACTGGCCGCAGGCGGAAACGTTCGTCGAGCAGGAGGGTGCCGGCGGCGCCGTCGAGGGTGGTGCGGATCTCTTTGATGACGCGGCCGCCGTTCGGCAGCGGGAAGATCTGGAACTGGAAGTTGGTGGCGCGGGCGCCGCGCATGGCGCTGCTGGGGATGAAGAGCTGGGCGAGGAGGAGGCCGCCCTGCGGCAAGAGGGCGGCGATGCCGCCGAGACAGGCGGCAATGGCTGCAGGGCGGGTCAGCAGGTTGAGGGTGTTGTAGGCGACCAGCGCCGCCGCGAAGCCGCGGCGAAAGGCCAGGGCCCCCATGTCCATGAGGCAGAAGGAGCAGTGCGGGTGGCCATGGGCGGCGGCTGCGGCGAGCATCGCCATGGAGATGTCGACGCCCACCACCGGCCGCTGTGCGGTGGCGATATGGCGGGAGACGCGGCCGCTGCCGCAGCCGAGTTCCACCACCGGCCCGGCCGCCGGCAGGAACTCGGCGTAGAAGGGGAGGTCGGCGGAGAAGTCAGCCATCTCCAGGTCGTAGAGGCTGCGGCCGAGTTCCTCCGGCAGGGGCAGGAAGACCGGGTCCGGCTCCTCGTCGTAGTCGCGGTAGATGGTGACCATGGGCGGCGAGGCCTCTGCCGTCCCTAGAGGCGGAGGATGCCGGCCTCTTCCGGGGTGGCCGAGTAGCAGTCGAGGTGGAGCAGCCAGTGCTGGCCGGGCTGGTCGACGATGCGCTGCCGTGTTGGCGCGGGCAGCCAGTGGCTGTCGTCGAGAAGGTTGTAGAAAAAGGAGTCGATGCCGATGAAGCCGTCGAGGAAGTGGCTGAGGATATGCAGGGTCTTGCTGGCATATCCCTGCGGCAGGTCGCGCAGGCCGGCGAGTCTGTCGCCGGCCAGTTTCTCCAGTTCGCCGACCAGGGAGGCGACCATGATGCGGTTACGTTCCTCGGCAGCGGCGAGTTCGGTGGCGAATGACGGCTCGAGGGCGCACCGGGAGAATTCCCGGCGCGTCTCGATGCAGTCGTAGATGACCAGCGAAGTGAGGGCGAAGAACTTTTCGACCTGGTCGCGGCAGTGCTCGAAAGAGTCCCCGGCAACGAGGACCTTATGCTCGGCGAGTCGCTTCACCGCGGGTCAGGCCTCGGCCGGCAGGCTGTCGAGGACGCGCTTGCCGATCCTCCGCCCCATCTCGCGGCACTGTTCGAGGTGATCCTCGGTGGGCACGTATTTCACCTTGACACCCTCTTCGATGACTTCGATCTTCATGTCCTCGAGGGCGGCATTCATCAGCCCCACCGCCTCGCCGCTCCAGCCGAAGGAGCCGAAGGAGGCCCCGAACTTGTTGGTCGGCTTCAGTCCGCGCATATACATGAGGAAGCCGGCCATGCGCGGCAGCAGGCCGTTGTTGAGCGTGGGCGAGCCGAGCACCACCGCCTTGGCGCCGAGCACCTCGGTCATGACATCGCTGCGGTGGTTGACCTTGAGGTTGATGAGGCGGGTGCTGACGCCGGTCTCGCGCAGCCCCTCCTCAACGGCATGGGCCATCTCCTCGGTGGAGTGCCACATCGAATCGTAGATGACCAGGGCCTTTTTGCCGGCTTCGTTGCGGCTCCAGCGGTCATAGGCCTCGATGATCCTGCCCATGTGGCTGCGCCAGATGACACCGTGGTCGGGGGCGATCATCTTGATGTCGAGGTTCATCTCGGCCACCGTGGCCAGCAGCTTCTTGATCAGCGGGGCGTAAAGATAGAGGATGTTGGCGTAGTACTTGGCGCTCTGGTGCATGACCTCGGCCATGTCGACCTCGTCGTCGAAGCGCTCGCTGGTGGCGTAGTGCTGGCCAAAGGCGTCGCTGGAGAAGAGGATGCCGTCCTCCTTGATATAGCTGAACATCGAATCGGGCCAATGCAGCATGCGCGTCTCGAGGAACTGGATGGTGCGTTTGCCGAGGCTGATCTCGCTGCCTGTCTTGACCACTTCGAAGGGCCAGTCTGGGCGATGGAAGTGGTCGAGGATGGCCTTGTGGCCCATGGGCGAGCAGATGAGCTTCTCCGGCTTGATCAGCTCCATCAGCGCCGGCAGGCTGCCGGAGTGGTCCATCTCGACGTGGTTGACGACGATATAGTCGATCTTCTCGGGGTCCACCACCTTCTTGAGATTGCGCAGCATCTCATCCTTGTGGGAGCTCTTGACGGTGTCGAAAAGGGTGATCTTGTCGTCGACGATGAGAAAAGCGTTGTAGGTGGTTCCCTGATAGGTCGAGTAGCCGTGGAAGTCACGCACGTCCCAGTCGATGGCGCCGACCCAGTAGATTCCTTTGGCGATTTCGGTTGTGCTCATTGGTTCCTCCGTGTAGGGAAAGGGTGCCCGTGGTGACGGGGCGATTCGCCCGCAAACTCGCTATGCCACCGGGCACCCTGATTTTATGCTCAATGTGAAAAGTCGCTGGGCAAACTAGGAATCATTACTACCATAAAAGAATCGCCAAACGCTAGTCAAAACGACGCCGCGCCACAAGATCGCCCCCGGCGCGGAAGGGAGCTTGCCCGGAGAAACACAACATGAAACGCTATCCATCCATCGATCTTGGCCGCTGCTCCTACTGCCGCGGTTGCGTCGAGGTCGCCCCGCGGGTCTTCCGCTTCAACCCCGCCACCGGCCTGATGGAGGTCATCGATCAGGACCACTATCCCCGCGACGAGGTCGACGAGGCGATTAAAAACTGCCCGGAGAAGTGCATCACCTGGGTCGAGGAGGGCTGATCCCGCTTCTTTCGCCGCCGCCCACCCCGGGGGTGGCGTTAGCGGGCGACTTTTGCTACTATGGGCGAATTCGCCTCCACCCATCGATAACTATGGACCTTCCTTTCACACTCGTTTCCTCCTTCACCCCCTCCGGCGACCAGCCCGAGGCGATGCGGCGTCTGGCGGCGGGCATCCGCGCCGGCCGCCGCAGCCAGGTGCTGCTCGGCGTCACCGGTTCGGGCAAGACCTTCACCATGGCCCAGGTGATCGCCGAGGTCCAGCGGCCGGCGCTGATCATCGCCCCCAACAAGACCCTGGCGGCGCAGCTCTTCGCCGAGTTCAAGGAACTCTTTCCCCATAACGCCGTGGAATATTTCGTCTCCTACTACGACTACTATCAGCCGGAGGCCTATATCCCCCAGTCGGACAGCTATATCGAAAAGGACTCGTCGATCAACGAGGCCATCGACAAGATGCGTCATTCGGCGACGCGCTCGCTGCTCACCCGCCGCGACGTGCTCATCGTCGCTTCGGTGTCGTGCATCTACGGCCTCGGCTCCCCCGACGAGTACCGCAACATGCACCTCTTTCTCCGTGTCGGCGAGGACTACCCGGTGGAGGACGTGCAGCGCCGCCTGGTCTTCATGCAGTACGAACGTAACGACATGTCCTTTCACCGTGGCACCTTCCGTGTGCGCGGCGATGTCCTCGACATCTTCCCGGTGCACGAGGAGGACCGCGCCCTGCGCGTCGAGTTCTTTGGCGATACGGTGGAAAGGCTGTCGGTGGTCGACCCCCTGCGCGGCGTCGTGGTGGAGAAGGTCGAGGAGTACACCGTCTTTCCCGGCAGCCACTTCGTCACCTCCAAAGACCGCCTGCAGACCGCCTGCGGCACCATCAAAGACGAGCTGCGCCAGCGCCTGGAAGAGTTTCACCGCGACAAGCGGCTGCTCGAGGCGCAGCGTCTCGAGCAGCGCACCATGTTCGACCTGGAGATGATCCACGAGCTCGGCTACTGCAACGGCATCGAAAACTACAGCCGCCACCTCACCGGCAAGCCCCAGGGGGCGCCGCCCCCCAACCTTCTCGACTATTTTCCGCCGGACTACCTGCTCTTCATCGACGAGAGCCATATCGCCATCGGCCAGCTCAACGGCATGTACAACGGCGACCGCTCGCGCAAGCAGACCCTGGTCGACTACGGCTTTCGCCTGCCTTCGGCACTGGACAACCGCCCCCTGCGCTTCGACGAGTTCGTCACCCGCATCAACCAGGTGGTCTATGTCTCGGCCACCCCCGGCCCTTACGAGTTGGAGCAGACCGGCGGCGAGGTGGTGGAGCAGGTCATCCGGCCCACCGGGCTGCTCGACCCGCGCATCGAGGTGCGCCCGGCGACATCCCAGGTGGACGATCTGCTCGAGGAGATCCGCCTCCGCGCCGACCGCGGCGAGGCGGTGCTGGTCACCACCCTGACCAAGCGCATGGCCGAGGATCTCACCGAATATTACGACACCCTGGGCATAAGGGTGCGTTACCTGCATTCCGACATCAAGACCCTGGAGCGGGTCGAACTCATCCGCCAGCTGCGCCAGGGCGACTTCGACGTGCTCATCGGCATCAACCTGCTGCGCGAAGGCCTCGACATCCCCGAGGTGTCGCTGGTCGCCATCCTCGACGCCGACAAGGAGGGCTTCCTGCGCTCGGAGCGCTCCCTCATCCAGACCTGCGGGCGGGCGGCGCGCAACGCCCAGGGCATGGTCATCATGTATGCCGACACGGTCACCGCCTCGATGCGCACCACCATCGAGGAAACCGAGCGGCGGCGGCGTCTCCAGGAGGAGCACAACCGTCGCCACGGCATCGTGCCGCGCACCGTCATCTCGGCGGTCAAGGATGGCATGCAGCAGCACCTCAAGGACAGCGGCTACAGTCCCGAGGAGATGGCGCTTCCGCTGGTGGCGGAAGCGGATGTTCCCTACTTCACTTCGCTCAAGGAATTGGAGAAGGAGATCGCCCGCCTCGACAAGGAAATGCGCCTCGCCGCCAAGGAACTGGCCTATGAGGAGGCCGCCCGACTGCGCGATCGTATCAAGAAGCTGCGCCTGCTGGAGATGGAGCTGTCATGACCGAAGGCCCGCTCAACTCGCTGCTGCTGCGTCTCGCCCCGGCGGCCCTGGCCGGGCTCATGCGCCTGTGGTTCGCCACCTGCCGCGTCCATGTCCACGACCGCGACAAATTCCCCGACCCGATGCGCACCGGCAAGCCGGTGATCGCCTCCTTCTGGCACTATTCCCTGGTCTATCAGTTTTATTTCCTCCGTGGCCACCAGGCGACGGTGATGGTCAGCGCCAGCCGCGACGGTGAGTATATCGCCCGCCTCGCCGGGCATTTCGGCTTCAGCGCCGCGCGCGGCTCCCGCAACCACAAGGGTGCCGAAGGGCTGAAGACGCTCTTTCGCGCCATCCGCGAGGGCCGCAGCTGCGCCCTGGTGGCCGACGGCTCCCAGGGGCCGCCACGGGTGGCGCAGCCGGGGGCGATCCTCCTCGCCTCGCGCGGCGGGCTGCCGGTCGTGCCGATGATGTGGTCGGCGGACCGCTATTTCACCGTGCGCTCCTGGGACCGCACCGCCATTCCCAAGCCCTTTGCGCGGGTGGATTTTTACTTCGGCGAGCCGTTGCACGTCCCGGCGGAGCTGTCGGCGGAGGGCATCGAAGAGTATCGCCTGCTGCTCGAGGGGCGGCTCAACGAGCTTTACGCCACCGCCTGGGGGCGCTATGATAGGGACGGTCATTGACCAGGATGAGGAATGGTCGGCGCTGGCGCCAATAACGAGGAAGGGGGGTATGGAACGAAGAGGGGTGGTCATCGCCGGGCTTGCCGGAGGGTCGGGAAAAAGCGTCGTCGCCGTCGGCATCGCCGCGGCCCTGGCCGGGAGGGGCCATCATGTCGTGCCCTTCAAGAAGGGGCCGGACTATATCGATGCCGGCTGGCTGCAGCTGGCGGCCGGGCACAGGTGCTACAACCTCGACCCCTACCTGATGAGCGGCGAGGCCATCTGCCGTTCCTTCGCCCGTCGCGCCGTCGGCGACCGGGTTATCGTCGAGGGCAATCGCGGCCTCTTCGACGGGGTCAACGCCGATGGCGGCTATGCCACCGCCGACCTCGCCAAGACCCTGGCCCTGCCGGTGGTGCTGGTGGTCGACTGCACCAAGACGACGCGCACCGTCGCCGCCATGGTCCTCGGCTGCCGCCATTTCGACCCCGGGCTCGATATCCGTGGCGTCATCCTCAATCAGATCGCCACCGAGCGGCAGCGCCTGCTGGTCACTGAGGCGGTGCAGCGCTACGCCGGGGTGGAAGTGCTCGGCGCCGTGCCGCGGCTCAAGCAGGATATCTTTCCCATGCGCCACCTCGGCATGATCCCCCACCAGGAATACGATGGCAGCAACGAGGCGGTCGGCACCCTGGCCGAACTGGCCTCGTCGTCGGTGGATCTTAACCGCCTGCAGGAGGTGATGGCGGTGCTTCCCGAACCGTCGCCTATGCCCGCTCCGCCCGCCGAGGGAAAGGCCTCGCGGGTGACCATCGGTGTCCTTCAGGATGCCGCCTTCCAGTTCTATTATTCGGAGAATCTCGAGGCCCTGGAACGGGCCGGGGCGAGGCTCGTCTATCTCAATGCCATGACCGACGCCGGTCTGCCGGAGGTGGACGGCCTCTATATCGGCGGCGGCTTTCCCGAAACCGGGGCCGGGGCCCTGTCGGCCAACCATTCCTTCCGCCGCTCGCTGCGCGAGGCGGCCGAGGGTGGCCTGCCGGTCTACGCCGAGTGTGGCGGGCTCATCTATCTCGGCGAATCCATCTCCCTCGATGGCCGCGACTACCCCTTGTGCGGCGTCTTTCCGGTGCGCTTCGCCATGTCGAAGAAACCCCAGGCCCATGGCTACACCATTTTCAGGGTGGAGCGGCCTACCGGTTTCTACGACCTCGGCGAGGAAGTCAGGGGGCATGAATTCCGCTATTCACGGGTGGTCGAGTGGCGCGGCGGCGACGAGCAGCTGGCCCTGGGGATGGTGCGCGGCACCGGCTTCGTCGGTGGCCGGGACGGCCTGACCCGCAACAACGTCCTCGCCCTCTACACCCATATCCATGCCGAGGGCACCCCGGGTTGGGCGGGAAAGTTCGTCGAGCTCTGCCTGCGCCGGCGGGCGGGTGGCTGAAGGACGGCCCCATGTGCGCCCGGTCTGGCGGAAGAGACCGCGGGGCGGGCGACCCCACGGCCACGGCAGGGTCAGTGGGATGGATTTGAGCCGAGCACCTTGCGGTAGATCTCTTCCTGGATCTGCTCCTCGGGGGCGGGGTCGATCCAGTGGATGAAGGCCTCGGTGACCCGCATGTAGCTGCCGTTGTCCTCTTTGCACTTGTCGCAGATGCTGGTGGCATGGTCGCGGTACATGATGACCTTCGAGGCCGGTTCGCCGTCCTTGCCCACCGCCGCCATCTTGCGGCAGCCGCACTCCAGGCGGACGACGACGACGCCGATGCCCTCCGGGCTGCCCTCGAGGATTCCTTCGATCATGGCCTGCTCGTACTTCTCGGCTCTGAGCACCTTTTTGTTCTTCTTGTCTTTCATTGGGATGTGTCAATTCGGGATGTCTGATGTCCCTTTGCTGGAAAGGGACGAGAGAGGCTGCCTGGGGCGGCGGCCGGGTCGGCATGAGTGCGGTCGAGGCGGCCTTAGGTTCGGGTGCTCCTCCAGGCCTTGGAGAGCGTGTGGCAGTCGCCAGGCCATCGCCGCTCGAGCCTCGAACCGTCCGGCCGTACCTTGAAAAGCCAAGCCTCGGCGGCCAGCCACTATAGCGAAGAAAACGCTCATCGGTCAAGGTCGATTCCTGCTCGTCATCGGGCAAGTTCTCTTTCTTTGTCGTCTATCCTTACGATTTCATAATTAAAATCAAACATTCGGCTTTGGCGGTCAAACCCCGCCGGAGGAGCCGTTTTTGCTTGACAAAAATTCGGCCGTGAATTACAGCATAGAGCACACGAGGCGGGTTCGGGTTGGTAATCGAACATACAGACTACGTAAGTATTGCCAATACTTATATCTTAATCTCATTTCTGGAGGTGGATCATGTTTGAAGTAATCGTCGATAAAGACAAGTGCAGCGGTGACGAAGAGTGCGTAGCGGCATGCCCGGCGCAGGTATTTGTCATGGAAGACGGCAAGGCCGAGCCTGCTGAGGCCGATGAGTGCCTCGGTTGCGAGACCTGCGTCGAAGTTTGCCCGGAAGGCGCCATCACCGTAAACGAAATCTGATTTCGACTTTTGCGATACTGGCGAACGAGCCCATTCCCCTCTGTGGGGGAATGGGCTCGTTCTTTTTTGTCTGAGGGCTAAGCAGGCGCTCATGAAAAAGGGCTGGAGACGATATACGCCGGCGGTGCGGCCGGCCATGCTGATTCTCGCCTCGGCCTGTCTGTGGTCGGCCATCGGCACCGCCCTCTTCATCAAGGGCTGCTATCGCTGTCGCCTGTATCCCGACCAGGCCTTGTTCCTGCTCCCCCTCGGAGTGGCGACGGGCACCCTCAAGTCGCACATGCTGCTCGACAACTCGGCTCGCAGCGGCCTCGAGAGGTTGCGGCGCCTCTCCGGCCTTACCTGTCTGGGGGCAGTGTATTCCTGGAAGACCTGGATAATGGTCTTGTGCATGATGGCCTTGGGTGGTATTTTGCAAAATTCTGCAATTCCTCCGCAGTTTCTCACCCTCTTCACCCTCGCCGTCGGCTGGGCCCTGCTTTATTCCAGCAGGCTCGCCTGGGGGGCCTGGTGGGAGGGGTGAGCCCCAGGCGACAACGCGATATTGCCCAGAGATGAAAGAACAGTCCTTCAACCGAGTCGTTATCGACCCCGAGGCCCTGCGCCACAATTACTCACTGATGAAGCGGCTGGCCGGCGGCCGGCCGCTGATGGCCATGGTCAAGGCCGATGCTTACGGCCACGGCATGATCGTCGCCGCGCGCGCCTTTGCCGGCGCCGGGTGCAGCACCTTCGGCGTCGCCGAACTCCGTGAGGGCGTGCTGCTTCGCCAGGCGGGCATCGAGGGAGAGATCTATGTCACTCTCGGTTTTCCCCGCGAGCGGGCCGAGGCCATCCTCGAGCACCGCCTGACCCCGGTGGTGTACGACATCGATACCGTGAGGCTGCTCGCGGCGCTGGCCTCCGCTGCCGGCCGGGAGGTTGCGGTGCACCTCAAGGTCGATACCGGCATGGGTCGCCTTGGCCTCCTGCCCGAAGAAGTCGACCCCTTCCTGGCCGCCATAAACGGGCTCCCCGGGGCGCGCGTCGCCGGCTTGATGAGCCATTTCCCCGAAGCCGACGTGGCCGGCTCGGCCAGCACGCTGCATGCCATCGCCACCTTCAGCGAGGTCTGCCGTCAGGCGAAAAGCCGCATTTCCGGGGTCTGTCACATTGCCAATTCCGGAGCAGTGCTTAATTTCCCGGCCAGCCACGCCGACATGGTGCGCAGCGGCATCGCCCTCTACGGCTACCATCCGGCAGGGCGCTGCCCCGGCGGGCCGGCGTCGGAGTTGCGGCCGGCCATGGCGGTACGCACAGAGGTGGTGCAGGTCAAGACCCTGCCTGCCGGGAGCGGCGTCAGCTACGGCCACACCTATCGCACCGATGGGCCGACGCGCCTGGCGGTGCTGCCCATGGGCTACGAAGACGGTTTCTCCCGCGACTTCTCAAATCGCGCCGCGGTGCTCGTCGGTGGGCGCCGTGCCCCGGTGCGCGGCCGCGTCTGCATGAACATGTGCATGGTCGACGTCACCGCCATTGACGAGGTCAGCGTCGGCGACGAGGTGGTCATTCTCGGCAGCCAGGGGGGCGAGACGATCTCCGCCGAGGATCTCGCGGAGTGGATGAATACCATCAGTTATGAGGTGCTTTGTCTCCTCGGAAACAATAATCAACGTGACGTGTCGGAGGAGATGAGATGATCCGCGGACGATTGAAGGCGGCCTTGGACGCCCTGTTCGCCCAGGGGGTGGAAGAGGAGGTGTGGACTTCGGCCGCCGCCGGGCGCTATGCCGTCGAACTCCCCAAACACGAAGGCATGGGCGATTTCGCCACCAACTTCGCCCTGGTGGTGGCCGGAGCCGAGAAGAAGAAGCCGCGGGATCTTGCCGCGCTGGTGGTCGAGCGGCTCCTCGGGGAGCGGGAGCTCATCGCCCGCTGCGAGGTCGCCGGGCCGGGCTTCATCAACATCACCATCAACCCCGAAGTGTGGCGGGGCCTGGTTCCGGCCATTGTCACGGCTGGGTCTGCCTTCGGGCGCAGTCAGGTGGGGGGCGGGCGCAAGGTGATGGTGGAGTTTGTCAGCGCCAACCCCACCGGGCCGCTCAGTGTCGGCCACGGCCGCCAGGCCATTCTCGGCGACTCCATCGCGCGGCTGCTCGAGGCTACTGGCCACAATGTCTTCCGCGAATACTACTTCAACGATGCCGGTCGGCAGATGCGCGTGCTCGGCGAGTCGACCCGCGCCAGGTATCTGGAACTGCTTGGCCAGCCCGCCCAGTTTCCCGAAGACGGCTATCAGGGCGAGTACATCGTCGACATTGCCCGCGAAATCGTGGCCGAGCATGGTGACGGCCTCAAGGATCATCAGGACGTCGAGCCCTTCAAGGCCAAGGCGCAGGACTATATCTTCAAAGACATCTCCGCCACCCTGGCCCGTCTCGGCATCGTCTTCGACAACTATTTCAACGAGCACTCGCTCTACGAGGATGGCCATATCGACGATGTCGTCGCCATCCTCCGCGACAAGGGCTACGTCTACGAAAAAGACAACGCCGTCTGGTTCAAGACCACCGCCTTCGGCCACGAGCAGGACCGGGTAATCATCAAGAGCAGCGGCGAGCCGACCTACCGCCTGCCGGACATCGCCTACCACCGCGAGAAGTTCCGGCGCGACTTCGACTGGCTGATCGATATCTTCGGTTCGGACCATATCGCCACCGTGCCCGACGTGCTGGCCGGGGTCAAGGCGCTCGGCTACGACCCCGACAAGGTCACTGTGGTGCTGCACCAGTTCGTCACCCTGACCCGTGACGGCAAGACGGTGAAAATGTCCACCCGCAAGGCCAATTTCGTCACCGTCGATGAACTCGTCGACGAGGTTGGAGTGGATGCGGTGCGTTTCTTCTTCATGATGCGCAAAGCCGACAGCCAGATGGAGTTCGACCTCGCCCTGGCCACCCGGGAGAGCCAGGACAACCCGGTCTATTATGTGCAGTACGCCTATGCGCGGCTCTGCTCCATCCTCCGTCAGGCCGCCGAGAAGGGGGCACGGGCCGATCTCGGCCACTGCGCGCTGCTGACCGAGCCCGAGGAGCTCGGTCTGCTCAAGACCCTGTCGACCTTTCCCGCGGCGGTGGAGAGCGCCGCTCTAGAGCTGGCTCCGCACAAGATCATCTTCGCGCTCATGGAACTCGCCGGGCAGTGGCACAGCTACTATAACAAGCACAAGGTGGTGGGTGACGACCCGGCGCTCACCGCCGCCAGGCTGTCGCTGATAGAGGCCCTCAAGGTCGCCCTCTACAACGGGCTGACCATGGTCGGCCTGTCGGCTCCGGAGCGCATGTAGGGGCGGGTGCGGCCATGGCGGTGGCGCGCAGGAACCGGGGCAAGAGAAAACTCAAGTTCGAGCTGAGCCTCGGCGCTATCGGCGGCATTGCCGTGGTGGTCTTCTGCCTCTTCTTGTGGATGTTTCTCTTCGGTGTGTGGGCGGGGCAGTCGCTGCTCTTCCCCAGCTACGGCAAACCGACGACGACTGGCGAAGCGACGGCGAAGGCTCCTCCCCCGACAGTGGCGGGCAAGGCCGGGGAGACGGACGGCAAGGCGGCCGCCAAAGGGCAAAAATAGCGGACAGCGGGAAAGCCGCGACAACATACGGCAGGGATCATGATTGCAAAAATATTGACCAAGATCTTCGGCAGCAGCAACGACAGATACCTCAAGCAGCTCCGGCCCCTGGTGGCCAGGATCAACGATCTCGAGGGGGAGATGCAGGCCCTCGACGACGAGGGCCTCGCGGCGAGGACTGTGGCGTATAAGGAGCGCGTCGCCAACGGGGAGACGCTCGACGCGCTGCTTCCCGAGGCCTTTGCGGTGGTGCGCGAGGCCGGCCGCCGGGTCCTTGGCGAGCGGCACTACGATGTGCAACTCATCGGCGGCATTGTCCTCCACCAGGGCAAGATCGCCGAGATGAAGACCGGCGAGGGCAAGACCCTGACCTCGACCCTGGCCGTCTACCTCAATGCCCTGAGCGGCAAGGGCGTCCACGTGGTCACCGTCAACGACTACCTCGCCGGCCGCGACAGCGAGTGGATGGGGCGCATCTACAATTTCCTCGGCATGACCTACGGCAAGATCGTCCATGGCTTGAACGATGTCGAGCGCCGCCAGGCCTATGCCGCCGACGTCACCTACGGCACCAACAACGAGTTCGGTTTCGACTACCTGCGCGACAACATGAAGTTCGACCTCAAGGACTTCTGCCAGCGCGGCTTCAACTTCGCCATCGTCGACGAGGTCGACTCCATCCTCATCGACGAGGCGCGTACGCCGCTGATCATCTCCGGTCCGGCCGAGTTGTCCACCGAGCTTTACAAGAACGTCGATCGCGTCATCCCGCGCTTTGCGAAGGAAGAGCATTACACCGTCGACGAGAAGTCCCGGCAGGTGTCGCTCACCGAGGAGGGCGTCGCCCTTGGTGAGAAGCTGCTCGAGGTCGAGAACCTCTACGACCCGGCCAACATCGAGGTGCTGCACCACCTCAACCAGTCGCTCAAGGCCCATATCCTCTTCAAGAAGGATGTCGACTACATCGTTCGCGACAATCAGGTGGTCATCGTCGACGAGTTCACCGGGCGCACCATGGAGGGCCGGCGCTACAGCGACGGCCTGCACCAGGCGCTGGAGGCCAAGGAGAAGGTCAAGATCGAGCAGGAGAACCAGACGCTCGCCTCGATCACCTTCCAGAACTATTTCCGCATGTACGCCAAACTCGCCGGCATGACCGGCACCGCCGATACCGAGGCGGCGGAGTTCAAGAAGATCTACAACCTCGATGTCGTCGTCATGCCCACCAACATGCCGATGGTGCGCATCGACTACGCCGACGTCATCTACAAAAACGAGGCCGCCAAATACCGGGCGGTGGTCAAGGAAATCTCCGAGTTGCACAAGAAGGGCCAGCCGGTGCTGGTCGGCACCATCTCCATCGACGTCAGCGAGAAGATCTCGGCGATGCTCAAGAAGGCCAAGATCGAGCACGAGGTCCTCAATGCCAAACACCACGCCCGCGAGGCGGAGATCATCGCCGGCGCCGGGCAACTCGGCAAGGTGACCATCGCCACCAACATGGCCGGGCGCGGCACCGACATCAAGCTCGGTCAGGGCGTGGTCGAGGTTGGCGGCCTGCATATCCTCGGCACCAGCCGTCACGAATCGCGGCGCATCGACAACCAGCTGCGTGGCCGTTCCGGTCGCCAGGGCGACCCGGGGTCGTCGCGCTTCTACCTGTCGCTCGAGGACGACCTGTTGCGCATCTTCGGCTCGGACCGCATCAGCGCCATCATGAACAAGCTGGGCATGGAGGAGGACGAGCCCATTGAGCATGGCATGATCTCTCGCGCCATCGAGAACGCCCAGCGCAAAGTGGAGAGCCATAACTTCGATATCCGCAAGCACCTGCTGGAATATGACGATGTCATGAACAAGCAGCGCGAGATCATCTACCGCCAGCGCCGCGAGGTCCTCGCCGGCGAGGACGTGGTGCAGGTGGTTGGCGACATGTTCGAGGACATGGTCGACGTTGTGGTGGGGGAGTTCTTCCAGGAGAAGATCGATTCCCACGAATGGCACTGGGACGAATTCAAGGAACGCATGGGCGAGGTCTTCCATCGTGCCCCCGATTGGCCGGAGGAGGAGTTGAAGGGCCTCACCCTCGACACCTTCCGCGCCAAGACCCTCGATTTCGTCCGCGCCGCCTACGCCGAGCAGGACCAGGTCAATGGTGCCGAGACGCAGCGCCAGATCGAAAAACTCATTCTCCTCCAGGTGGTGGACAGCCACTGGAAGGATCATCTCCTCTCCATGGACCACCTCAAGGAAGGCATCGGTCTGCGCGGCTATGGCCAGAAGAACCCCTTGAACGAGTATAAGCGAGAGGGTTTCCAACTCTTCCAGAACATGGTGGAGCGGGTCAAGAGCCAGACCGTGTCCAGCCTGATGCGCGTCCGCGTGGTGCGCGAGGACGACGTCGAGCGCATGGAAGAGGAGCGTCGCCGCAAGCAGGAGCAGGAGATGATGCGTAGTATCCGCGTCGCCGGCGGCGAAGCGGATACTACGCAGAAGCAGGTTCGCCGCGACGGCGACAAAACGGGCCGCAATGCCATGTGCCCCTGCGGCTCGGGCAAGAAGTACAAGCGCTGCTGCGGCAAGGAGGCCTGAGCACGGCCGGCAGTCAGCGCTGAAGGCCGCCGCAGTGCGTCCGCGGCGGCCTGGTCGACCAGGTTCAACCGTGCAGCTGCTCAGGCTTCATGAGATTGTCTTCCATGTGCTTGAGCTCGTCGATGCCGGTGACGACGATGCGCGAGTCGGTTTCCAGTTCCTCGGCGGGCAGCTTGCCGTCGTAGGGCAGGTGGCTGAGGATGTGCTTCATGCAGTTGAGACGGGCCTTCTTCTTATCGTCGGAGCGGATGATCGTCCATGGGGAGATGGTCCGGTTGGTCTCCGAGAGCATCTGAAACTTGCGCACCGAATACTGGTGCCAATACTCCTGGGCGAGATTGTCCACCGGTGAGAGCTTGTACTGCTTCAGCGGATCCTCCTTGCGCGAATCGAAGCGCGCCTTCTGCACTTCTTTCGACACCGAGAAATAGAACTTGAAGAGCTTGATGCCGTCCTTGACGAGCATCTCCTCGAAGAGCGGCACGTCCTTGAGAAAGCGTTTGTTCTGCTCGTCGCTGCAGAAGCCCATCACCGGCTCGACCATGGCGCGGTTGTACCAGCTGCGGTCGAAGAGCACCAGTTCCCCGGCCGAGGGGAGGTGGGCAACATAGCGCTGGAAATACCACTGGGTGCTCTCCGTCTCGTTCGGCTTCATCAAGGCCACCACCCGGGCGCTGCGCGGGTTGAGGTTGGCGGTGATGCGCTTGATGGTGCCGCCCTTGCCGGCGGCGTCGCGGCCCTCGAAGAGGGCCATCACCCTCATTCCCGAACTCTTCATCGAGTTCTGCAGCTTCATCAGCTCGATCTGCAACTTCTTCAGTTCCAGTTCATACTTGATCTGCGCCTTCTTAATATAAATAGCTGTTGTTTCTTCATTTTTGTCGGTGTCGAGGTTCTCGGCGGCGGTTCCCTCGGCGAGGCGCAGGTCATCCGGCTCCAGCCTGACCTTTTCCCTGCCGTCGTTCTTGTCCTTGCTCTTACCGTCGTTCTTGTCCTTGCCGTCGTTTTTCTTCTTCGCCATGGTCGGGATTCCCTGGGGGTTGAGGTTGCCGCCGGAGGGGCGGGGCGGTTGGGTGACGCGGCCAGGAGGCTGTGGCCCCTAGTCCGCGGAGATGTCAGTTCAGTTTTCGTCCCTGGCGGAACATGGTGGCATAGATCTCGGGGAGTTCCTGCCTGGCCAGTTCACGGGCGACGGCTTCTATATCGTAGGCGACTCGCAGGTGGCGTACGGCGATATCCTCGCGAGACACCTCGATGATGGCGCAACTGGCCCGCGGGTCGCCGTCGAACATGCGCCCGGCCGAACCGGGGTTGATGAAGTGGATGCCGCCAATCACCTTATGGAAGGGGCTGTGGGAATGGCCTACGGCCACCGCCCGGCAATTGACCAGCGCCGCCAGTTCGGTAAAGCGGCTGTCGGCGGTGTCGGCGAAGAGGAACTCGTCAGGGTCGGCCGGACTGCCGTGGAAGAGCAGCAGGGTGGGAATGTCTCCATCACCGGTTTCGGCCACATTCAGGACGGCCTTTTCCCCCAGGGCGAGCAGTTGCCTGCGGCCTTCCTCGTCGAGGGCCTGGGCGGCGCTGGTATACATGATCCGCTTCTCTTCCTTGCGCGGCTTCTTGAGCGGCTTGCCATGGAGGATGTCGGCCACCTTGCGATCGGTGTTGCCGAGGATCGACAGCGCCCGGTGGCGGCGCAGCCAGGACAGCGTCTCGTTGACGAAGGGGGCGTAGACCAGGGCGTCGCCGCAGTTGACGACGTGGTCGAAGGAAGCGGCGTCAACCGTCCGGTCGATGGCCTGTAGGGCGGGGAAGTTGCCGTGGATGTCGCTGAGCAGCAGGATGCGTTTTTTCATAGCAGGGGCGATACCAGGAGGCAGGTGTTTTCTTTCAGTTTTTCCAGTCTGCCCCTTTGGGCGAAGAGCGGCCGGTCGAGGGCGATGGACTGGCTGAGATAGCTCTGCTGCACGCGCAGCAGACGTTCGGTGAACTCGCTGCAGTAAATGAACAGGGTAGCCTCGAAGTTGAGCCAGAA
>JANJUM010000076.1 GCA_024710585.1 Desulforhopalus sp. | reverse complement strand
GCCAGGCAGGTCGATGACAGTTCTCTTGACGAGGAAACCCAGCTCCCGCGCCGCTTCTTCGTTCCAGCTGCCGATATCGACGAAGGGTGAACCGCCGTTCCAGAGGAAATCGTCGGCGGTGTCTGGCAAGCGATGCTGCAGCTGGCAGAGCCTGACCCCCGGTACCGGGCAGTTCTCGGCCAGCCAGCGCTGGGCGACGCCGTCCTGGACCAGGCGGCCATAGAGGAAGGCCGGGCCGCCGGGTGTGAAGCCGAGGTGGCCGAACAGCAGCCAGTGAAGGGTCGGCATGAGCACCACCGCGGCAGCGACGAGGCTCACCGGCAGCACTGGGGTGACGCGTTCCCCCAGCCGCCAGTGGCGGGTAATGAAGGCGGCGAGGAGAATGGCGGCGGCAAGGCCGATGGCCAGGGCCATGCACGACATGTGACTGAGCAGGCCGAGCATGGCTGCTACGCAGAGCTCACATTTTTCGGCAGAATCGAGGCGGCTGCTGCGGAAGGCGAGCAGCCACAGGGCGATAACGGTCAGGGGAACGAAAACGTCGGGCATCAGTTGCGCCGCAAACCAGGAGATGCCGGTGAACAGGGCCAGCGCTGCCGTCGTCAGGAGGATGGTCAGCGGGCCGGCGGGCAGGTCGTGGCAGCGGAAGAGCAGGTAGACGAGGCGCAGCACGATGAGGCTCTGCACGACCACCGGCCCGAGGAACCACTGCCAGCCGAAAGAGGTCGCGTAGAGGAAGGCCCCGTAGAAGTAGGAGCGGCCGGGGCCGAGGTTGCCTTCGAGGACCCGGGCGATGTAGCCCCCGGTATCGTGGAAGATGATCGGGAAGCCATTCCACAGGGCCGGGGCGAGCAGCAGTCCCAGGGAGACGAAGAGCGTGGCGCCCCAGACCGGGAGTCGCGCCAGGCGGCTCGGACGGATCAGGGAGGTGGCGAGGGGGGTGGCGAAGTGGGTCATGTACCTGTCATTGGTTGAGGTTTGCTGGTAGGGGCACTCGACACTTGCCCGGCATTTATAGAGCCGGGTGGTCATTTGCCCGGGGGCTGGAGAGGGCGACCATGCCGCCGTCGGCGTGTCGCTGGTCGAGGGCGAGGTTGCGTCGCCACTGTTCCTCGGCGTGGCGGGAAACCACCTGCCATAGCTCGGCTGATGCCTGCGGCGGGGAGAACGGGGTGCTGTAGAAGAGATCGGGGCGGCCGATGAGTCGGTTCTTCTGCATGGCGAGGAGATAGGATCCGTGGGGGTCTACCCTGGTTGGCCCGCAATAGGCGCAGTCGGCCAGTTCCCGTTGTGCCACCAGGAGCTCGGCCCCCGTGAGCCGTACCAGGAAGAGGCTGCTGGTGCCTGGGGTGTTGACCGGCTCCCGCTCGACCTGGAAAGCGTCAAGGATGTTCTGGCGGTTGAGCTGGCCCGCTGGCCACTCCTGCCAGACCGTATGCGGGTCGATCAGGGCGGCATCGGCGCTGGTCACGGCCACCGCCGCCCGGGCGGCAAGGGATGCCATGTCGAAACGGTTCTGCGCCTGACTGACCATGCCGACGACTTCCTCCATTTCATTCATATAGGGGCTGAGGATGGCGGCAATGTTCTGCGCGACCGCCGCGTCGGCTGCCGGCAGGCCCTCTAGGCCGACCGCCTCCGGCCGATTGTCGACGAGGCGGAAGGAGGTGGAGCGGATGGTGCCGCTGTTCACCTCGCAGGTGATGCTGAGGTGGCCGAAACTCTCGCCATTGCTTCCGGCATGGATGATGGTGGTGTTGTTCACGCGCAGCGGTTCGCTCAGCACGGTATGGCTGTGGCCGCCGAGGATGATGTCGATGCCCTCGGTCTTTCTGGCGATGATCTCATCGTCGGTGATGCCGAGGTGGCTGACGAGGACCAGCAGATCGACCAGGCGGCGGTGGCGGGCGATGATGCGCCGGGCGATGGCGAGGTGGTCGAAATCCATGACCAGCTCGGGGTGTTCGGCATAGACGGGGCCGTCGTGCTGGCGGTTATTGCACCCATAGGGGCGGGTAGTAAGGCCGAAAAAGCCGATGGTCAGCCTGCCGACACGGCGCGCCACGAAATCAGCCGGTCCTGGCGTGGCCTTGTCCCTTCGCGGCAGTTTCGCGTTGGCGCAGAGCACCGTTGCCCGCCCGTCATCGCAGAAGCGCTGCAGTTCCTCAAGGCCCCAGGCGAAGTCGTGGTTGCCGAGGGTGCGCACGTCATAGCCCAGGGCCTGGACGACCTGACGGGTAGTCGCGCCATGGCTGAGTTGTTCGGCCAGCGAGCCCTTTTCGTAGTCGTCGCCACTGTTGGTGAACAGGGTGAAGGGATTGGCGCGTCTTGTCGCCTGCAGGTAGCCGCGCACCCGGGCCATCGGGCAGCTGCCGGCGCTATCGGGATTGTAGGCGGCATGCATGTCGGCGACGTGTACGAAGTCGAGCCGCTGGATCCCGTCTTGATCCGTTTGACGGGAGAAGGGCTGCCCCAGGGTCAGGCCGGGCGTTACCCCGGCCGCCGCCAAGACAAGGGACGCGGAGAGACACTGCCCGAGGAAATGTCGTCTCCCTGGCGAGCGCAAATGATCCATGGCAATCTCCATTGCTGGGGTTTGGCCGGAGCTCACCTGGCACGTGCTCCGGCGCCGTCGTTTGCCCCACCATGGGTGGTAAATGTTTCGCTGCGATCAGTGATTGGTAACAAATCGATTAATTGCGCCCTTCGCTGCCGTCTCTGGCGCTGAGCGCTCCGCTCACTAAACAATTCCCCGCCGATTCCTCATGGTTTCCTAATCTTGACAGGCTAAGGAGAGTGAAACGGTTATCCCCTCGTGCTCCGAGGGCCGTCGTCGCATCTTTGCCCTGTCCCCCCAGCCAGGAGGTGTCCATGCATGCCGAACATTCTCTCCCCGCCTCGATTGTGGGCAGACCGTCCTCACCTGATGCCCCAGGGACTGTCCGCTGGCCCTGGTCCCTGCTCCTGCGCTTGCGGCCGCACTCCTACGCCGCCGCCAGCGTCGCTTTCGCCAACACCTTCTACCTCGGCTTTTTCTCACTGCTGCTGCTGGTCAGCCTCGCGTTCTCCGGCCTGGTGCTGCTCTTGCCCTACGATCCCCGACCCGAGTTCGCCCAACTCTCGGTATGGCAACTGGCGCAAAATCCGGCCCTGGCCTGGGTGCGTGACGTCCACCGGCTCACCGCCGACCTGCTGGTGACCTCATGCCTGCTGCATCTCCTCCGGGTGGTGCTCTCCGCCGCCTATAAGGGGCCACGGCGTTTTACCTGGGTTGGCGGCCTCGGGCTCTTTCTCGTCATCATTGGCCTCTGGGGCAGCGGGATGGTCTTGCCAGGGGGAGAGCGATCCCTGGCGGCTCTGTCGTCGCTCGGAGGAGACATCGGGTTCTCCGCCCCGTCAGCCCTTGGGTCCTTTTATCTCCTGCATGTGGCGATTCTGCCGCTGGTCGCGGCAACCCTCGTCGCCATCCATCACTATCGGGTCCACTGGGTCCACGGCATCTCCCTGCCGGTTTGCGCCACCGCGCGTCGCAGTATCGAGGATCGCCGGCCGGTGCCCTTCTGGCCGACACTGGCGCGAAGAGAGCTGCGGCTGGCCCTGTATTTCGTCGCCGCCATTCTCCTGGCGGCAATCTTTGTCTATGACGCCCCCGTGGAGACGATGAGTGGTGGTGCGGCAGTGACGGAGAGTTCCGCCGCGTGGTTCGTCCTCTGGCTGCGTGGCGCCCTGGCCCTCTGCCCTCATCCCCTGTCGAGCATATTCTTTGCTGCGGCGATCATCGTGCCGCTCTTCTCACTTCCCTGGATCGAGCGCCGCCAGCGCCGCCCGCTCGGGCAGCGCCCCGGTGTCCTGTTCGGCGTGGGCCTGGTGGCGGCTTTGGTTCTGCTTCTCGTCCTGCTCGGGGAAAGTTCCCGAGACGCAGAGATGGTCGCGGGCATTGTCGGCAGCGGTCCCCGCTGACCATGGCCGAGGCCAGGGCTTTCTTCTCCCTTTTTCAGCGCGTGCTCTCTGTCATGGAAACATCTCAAAACCTCAATCTCTTTCGCCGCTGGCTGCTGGGCTGCGGCTTGCTGGTTGTCTGCGGCGTGGTGGCATCGAAAATTGCCGGTATGTCCCTGGCCTTTCTCAAGCCGCCGCAAAAAAAGGACAGCTTCGGCAGCCTGATCAACGCCGGGCCCCTGAGTGCGCTTGCCGAGCCGGGAGCTTCGCCGAAATTGGTGCCGCAGGGCCGGTTCTGGCTCGTCCACAATGACGCCGGACTCCATGCCGTCTACAATTGCTGCACCCATTTGCGGTGCCTCTTTGGCTGGGACGAAGAAAAGCAGCTCTTTATCTGCCCCTGCCATGGCTCGGAATTCTCTCGGGACGGGAAAGTGTTGAAAGGTCCGGCCACGCGGGATCTCGATCGCTTCCCGGTGCAGCTCGTCGACGACCGGGGAACGACTATCCGCCGCTCGGAGGGGCAGGCGCCAATGCCGATCGCCGACATGCTCAGGGGGGAAGAGGGGGAGGGCCAGGGTGTGCGGGAGCCGGCCCCTGCCAGGATTCTTGCCATCCAGGTGGACACCGGCCGTCGCATTGCCGGGCAAGAGCGCACGAGCTGAGCGGTCACCGCCGCCCCAAGAAGCGACAGAACCGGAAACCAGGCAATGAAGCGCCACCAGAGCTTTCTTCTCCATATACGCCCGCAGACTTTCGATGCGGAATCGGTTTGTTTTGCCAACACCTATTACCTGGGCTTTTTTTCGGTCTTTTTCCTCGTCCTGGAATGCGTTACCGGCGCCGTGCTGATGGTCTATTATGTGCCGACTCCCGAGGCGGCCTATGAGTCCATTGTGCGCCTCGGCACCGAGGTGGCCTTTGGCGCGATGATCCGCGATCTTCACCGGCTCGGCGGAGAGTGTATGATCGTCGTGCTGCTGCTGCACATGCTGCGGATCTTTATTGCCGGCTCCTACCGCGGACAGTTCGCGTTCACCTGGGTTACCGGCGTTTTGCTCCTGGTCTGCACCCTTGGTCTCGCCTTTAGCGGCTATCTGCTGCCCTGGGACCAGCTGGCCTACTGGGCGGTAACCATCGGCACGAGCATGGTCGATACCATTCCCGGAATCGGCGTGGACCTGGCCATCCTTTTGCGCGGCGGTCTCGAATTCGGCGAGGACGGGCTGCTCCGCTTTTATCTGCTGCATATCGTCGTCCTGCCGCTGCTCGCGCTGGTGCTGCTCTCTGTCCATTACTACCGGGTCGCGCGGCTGCATGGCATCGCTCCGCCGCTCTCGCCAAAAAGCCCCACGGATCGGGAAAAGGAAAAAAGACGACTCTTCCCGGACAGGCTGCTCCTCGACCTGACCCTCAGTATGTCGACCCTGGCGGTGCTGGTTGTGGTCGTCACCGCTTTCTACGACGCCCCGCTCGAACATCATGCCGACCCGCGACACACCCCCGCCCATACCCGTGCCCCCTGGTTCTTTCTCTGGCTGCAGGGGGCGCTGAAACTTGGCGACAGCTTTGCCATGGGGGTAGTTTTTCCCCTGCTCTCTCTCCTCGGCCTGCTTGTCCTGCCCTATCTCGACCGCCGGCCGCGCCAGCCCTTACGGCAGCGTCCGCTGGCGCTGCCGCTGCTGGTGGCGGGCTTGCTGCTCTTTGCCGGCCTCAGTGTCCTTGGGCTGCCGCGCTATGGGGTCGATGTCAACCCGGTGGCGGCTCTCCTCGAAGAGGTGGCGCCGGAGGAGGGCCGATCGGCACTGCGCAGCTTGCGGTTCGACACTCTCCGTCAGGGGGTCTACGAGATCGATGGCCCTTTCAGGGCGCAAAGCGACGACGATTTCGCGCTGTGGCTTGCTCGTCTTGGACAGGCCACCGCCAGGCTGGGCAGGCACGGCTATGCCGAGCCGCGCTGCGTGGTGGTGGTCGAGGACTGGCAGGCGGAGCTCAAGCGGGTGACGGTGAGGATACACTGGCTTGACGGGAGCGAAGTGCGTCAGCCGACCAGCGCCGAGAAGGTCATTTACCTGCACCGCGCCACCGTCGAGCCGGTCGTGTCCGGCAAGGAGAGCGGGGCATGATACAACGAGCCATGCTGGGCGCCGTCGCCAGCGCCGCGCTCCTCGCGGCAAGTCTTGTTCCGATCGTCTCGGGCGAGGCGGAACGTCTGCAAAGGGATGCGGCGAGCCGGGCGGGAGCGGTCATCGAGCAGGGCGCCATGCTCTATGGCCTGCATTGCCGGACCTGCCATGGCAGCAGGGGCGAGGGGGTCGGCCAACTCGGCCCGGCTCTTGGTGATGGCCATTTCTTCACCAAAAGGTCCCAGGAGGTGGGCTGGCAGTCTACGTTGCGAGAATATGTGGTCTCGACCACCAGTCACGGGCGGCTGATGGGCACCCGACCGATCTATGCCGGCAACGGCACCACCGCGGTCATGCCGCCCTGGCATGAAGATCATGGCGGCATGCTGCGGTCAGACGAGATCGCCGCCATAGCCGACTTCGTGCTCAATTGGCAGGCCACCGCCACCGGCAAGGTCGAGCTGAAGGCGCTGTCGCTTCCTGAGCAGAACCCCCAGGACCCGAGGACCATCAGCCGCGGCGAGCAGGTTTTCGAGAAGCACTGCCTGCGCTGCCATGGGGCTGCGAACGGCGCCGCAAGCGGCCCCGCCGGGCCGCCATTGGCAAATATCGCCACCCTGGGCAACGGTCGCCGGGAAGGGATGACCGCCCAGGAATACATCCGCGAGTCAATCCTCATTCCGGCCGCCTATCGCCGCGAGGGCTACGCCGATCCCGGAAAAGGGCAGGACTGCGGGGCGGTGCTGACCGAGAGCGAACTCGCGGCGGTCATTGCCTTTCTCAGCCGATAGGTTACCGATGGCGACACGCAGAGGGCTTACCATCGCGCTGGCCTGTGGCTGGCTGGCCAGCTGGGCCGGCATGGCGGGGCTTGCCGCAGGAGGCGGTGACGACGGCCCGGAGGAGCCCGTCGCCCGGGGAGCCTGGCTCTACCAGTGGAAATGTCTCGGGTGCCATGGCGACTATGGCAGGGATCGTTTCGGCCGCGAGTACGACGGCGGCAAGGAACTGGCCGAGGCAATCGAAGGTGGCGGCTGCAAAGTGTCGTGGGCGCGGAGGCACGGGGGGCCTATGGGGGCAAGAGAGATCGATGCCCTGGTAGCTTACGTGAACAAATGGGAGGAAGGGGGCGGGCCGCCTCTCTTGCCGCCTCTGCCGCCGCCACCCAGCGAGGCGGTCGAGGATCCGGCCAGGCCTGCCAAGGTTGCCCGGGAGAGGGCCGAGGCTCCTCAGGCCGGAGTGGGGGAGGCGACCTTGTCCGCGGAATTGCGGCAACTGGTGGAGAGCAATCAGGTCGCCCATGGCGGCTGGCTCTACACCCGCAACTGTTACCGCTGCCATCTCACCTACGGGCAGGGCCGCATGGGCAAAGGCTTGACCGCCGACAGCGTGCAGCGCGTAATCAGCGAGGGCAAGACTACCACCCAGATGAGGCCCTTCAGTCAGATGCTCGGCGGCGAGTTGAAAAACAGCGAGATCAAAGCGATCACCACCTACGTCACTACCTGGGAGAAGGCCGGGGAGGATCTGGCCATTGCCGCTCAGCTGATGACCCCTCCGGCCCTCGATGAAAACGACTTCAAGCCCTTGCGGCTGACCCGCTTCAAGCCCATCGGCGGCGACACTTCGTTCGGCGGCAAGCTCTATCGTCTGCGTTGCGCCGGCTGCCATGGCAGCGATGGAGAGGGCTATCTCGGGCCCGCCCTGCGGGTGGCGAAATCGACCCTGCGTCCGGACCTCTTGAGCAAGGCGATCGTTAAAAATGGTGTCGCGGGAACCTTGATGAAGGGCTGGGCGAGCTCTTCCGGGGGAAAATTTTCGCCCAAAGAGATCGATGACGTGGTGGCCTTTGTCGTCGAGTGGCAGCAGTCGCCCCAGCCATGAGCATGAGGGGCAGGCGCCGCTGCTTGCCCGGGGGCGGTCGGGTCGAAACGCCTTTCCCCGGTGTTGAATGAAAAAAGAAAGGCCCGGGGGGAGATGCCCGGGCCTTTCCCTCAGCCGTAAACGGTGGTTGTGCTTACTTCAGCGCCACCGCCTTGACGGCCTCGTAGATGTCGCCGTTGTTGCTGCGGCCGAGTTCGATCCAGGTGATATCGAGGCTGGCGTCGGCCTTTTGCGCGATTTTTCCGGCGTAGAGCGTCCCGGCACTGAGGTCGCCCTCCTTGTCGGCAACGAATTTGGCGAGGATCACATCGCTACCGTCATCGCCGCTGTAAACGGTCTTCTTGTCGTTCATTACCACGCTCATCTCATAGCTGAGCCGGCCCATGGCATAGTGCTTGACCACCAGGGTCTTGGCGGACTCGCCCTTGGGGTCGGGGATCAGCTCGATCGGGTAGCCGTAATCGTAGGGGCTGGCCTGCTTACCGAGGTAGTCGCTCATCTGGGCGACGTTTTTCTGCCATCCGGATTTGGCCGACACCGGCTCGTACTCTTCGCTGGACAGGCCGGTATTCCAGGGGGTGACGCTGGCGTTGCAGTTGTTCCAGGTGCCTTTGACCGAGGCGAAGCTGACATTCTCGCCGTCGAGGACATCCCACTTCTCGCCGTTGCGCTTCATGTAGATCTTGCCGACATTGCCGGGGCGGCATTCGTAGTTGGTGTAGAGATAGGCCTCGTCGCCCTTGGCGGTGATCGGCAGGAACATGTTGCCGTCGGGATGGTTGCACATCTCCATCAGGGTTCCGTCGGTACGGTTGACCTGGCCGAAGCGCTGGCCATAGAGATCGTTGGGGATGGGTTCACCGACCCTGGCGAGAATCTGGTAGGAGCCTTTGGCGACTTTGGTGTCGTAGATGTCATCGCCCTTCGGCACCCCGACCTCGCTGAACTTGTCGTTGGTCTTGAAGCCGTTGACGATGCCCACGGTGCCGCGGTTATAGGGGAACTTGCTCATCGCGGTGGGGTGCTGGACGTTGAACATGACATCGTCGTTCGGGGTGACGATGATGCCGGTGATCTCGGCTCCGGTGGGGACGGTGGCAAAGCGCTCCAGCTTCTTGCCGTCCCAGCGCCACAGGGCGTTGTTGGTGTGGTTGCTGGTATCCTCGGAGATCCACAGATTGCCGTGCTGGTCGGCAAAGAGGCCGTCGGGGTTGGCGATGTTGTTGACGTCGCAGCGATCCTTGAAGCCCGAGACCACGCTCGATTTGGCGCCCTTGTCATAGGGGCCGCCGATCACCACCGGTTTGAGGTTGGTGATGTTGAAGCTTGCGTCGAGCTTTGCTTCGTAGACGATACCGCAGGGGTTCTCGGCAATCTTGATATCGCCCTGACCGTCGCTCATCGACTTCTCGATGGAACTCATGGCGATGTAGATCTTGTTGTTTTTCTTGTCGTAGGCCACCCCCTCCATCTTGTTGAACTCGGCCGTGGCGCCCATCTTTTTCGCGTAGGCGCGGGTCTCGAGAAATGCTGCCATCGGATCGTTGAGGGTAAAGAGCAGGTCGTCGGCCGCCAGGGCGGCGCCTGCCGAGAGGCAACACGTGCCGGTGGCAAGAGCCAGCACGGTAAGTTTACGCACCATGATTTTCTCCTTTCACATGAGGTTGTTGTGCAGCAAGTACGATCCTGCATTCAGGAACGCATGACAAGTTGCCAAGAAGGTACGTAAAACGCGTCAGGAGCCGGTTAAATTTCGCTTAGAAGATCATCATGGCCAGCCTCCTCTGGCCCTCTGCCGTTTCAATCGCCTATGCAGAGAAGACGCTCTTGCCGCAGATGACGGCCAGCAGTGGGAGCCTCCGGCACGCCGGCGTTTGCGGGTGGGGGTGGTGAAACCGGGGATGGCTTCTGGCAGGGTGCGGCCAGCGCAAACCGGGAGGAGATGCAACGGAAATATGAGTTTTTAGTTAGAGGTTCTGGCAGAGGTTGTTCTCCCCATGCCCACTCTAAATGGCTACCGCGTGGGTCGGGTTACGGCGTCCCGGAAATGCTTCTTGCCGCCAGGTCTTACCGTATTCTCAAGCGGATCTTTGCCATCATGCCCCCGAGCAAGGTCCTGGATGCCTTAGACCGGGTCATCAACGCCGAGGTCACCAGGAAGAAAGTGCTCAATCAGACACAGGGCTACCGCAACCGCATCGTCCCGAGGCGCGGTCAGCCGCCGGCAAGATGGTCCAGGAAGGGCTAGCCTGAAAACGCGGGAAAATCATTAGCGCCGAGGGGGAGGCGTCGCGCTTTCTCGCGAGGTTTCACGGCTCCAGCGAGAACCCCGCCGCGCATCGTGAAAAACTCTTCCTGGAGTCCGTCAAGGCCCTCTTCCCCACCTTGGGGGAGATCCGTACCGCCAAGAGCCGGGATGGCCGGCAGCCGCTGCCCGACCTCGGCAATTTCCCGGTTGCCAGGCAGTAGTTTTGCGGTCGCGGCTGCAGGGGCCACTTCCTTGACGTTCCCGTTTCCGCTTTGCTAGAATTGTTTGTGGATATGCTGGTTCCCTGCACCAAATCTCATCTTTCCATAATATAAATCCGGCACAGTTACGCCAAGAAGGTCGGAACACATCAGTGTACGCCACAACGGCTCTACGTGAGATGAGGCCAGGAGTCTTGTCACGAGTTCCTGCACTCGTATTCACGTTGAATGTAACCAGTTCGGAGGAGGATGATCCGTGAACAAACGACATCGAGCAAGAACGCCCATCGCCAATACGGCGGTGAAAATTTCCGATGGGGAGCGAATTTTTCAGGGATCGATCGGCAATGTGTCCTACACCGGATTGCTGGTCAGTGACATTCCGGCGGGGTTCGCCCGCCGAGGAAGGGCGCTTGATCTCACCATCACCGCGCAGGGCCAGGTGTATGAGGTGAGAGCTCTTCCTCGATGGGAGCGAGGCAGTGGGCCCTCCATGGTGCTGGGATTGAGGCTTTTCAGCGTTCCCAGGACCTGGTACGCCTTTGTCGATCGGGCTGCCTTGCCAGAAATCGGCATGCCTGTTTCTGCGCAGGAAGAGGAGCGAGCGGTAAGGTGGCGGTGATCACCGCTATGGGGTGCGGGAGCATGTCACTTTAGAGACCATGATTGGCGGTGGGCCTCTCCGAAAAAGCGCGTCAGCTCTGGGCAGCGGAGTATGGCGTGAGCAGCGGAGTGGCCCCGTCGCGCCGGCGGCGCGGCCACCAGGCGGCCACGGCCATGCCCACCACCAGCGTCGCCAGCCACACCAATCGGCTCTGGTAGCGGTCGAAGGGGCTGGACAGCGCCCCGCAGATAAAGGCGTTGCCCCACAGGGCGACCAGCACGTAGCCGGCCAGCGCCGCCATCTCATACCTTCTGTGCCGAATTCCGGCCACCGCCACCAGGACAAGGCCGAGAAGGGAGCCATAGGCAATGGGCAGATGCACCCGATTGAGCCTGTCAAAAAGCCTTTGCGTTATCCCCCGTCGCTGCTGGTCGGCGGCGTTGAAGTCCTCCGCTATCTGTGGCGACAGTCTGCTGAAGACCTTGCGTGTGTAATCCTGATAGTTGTCAAGACCATCGCCGGTTTCGAGCATCAGGAACTGGTCGACTGTCGCCTCCAGCGAACTCCATAGCACCCAGCCGGGATATTCTTTGACCGTCTCCTCGACAAGAAACCCCAATTCCTTTCTGGCTTCCCTCCCGGTCCAGTCGCCCAGGGCCTGAAACGGGGAAGTGCGGGACCAGAGGAATTCATCGGAGGTCTTGGGGATTTTCTCCTTCATGGCACAGAGCTTGACATTGGCCACTGGACAGTTTTCGGCCAGCCATTGCTGGGCGATGCCGGCCTGCACCAGTCGAGCGAACAGGAAGGCCTCACCGCCCGAGGAGTAGGTGAGCTTTCCGGAAACCGCCCAGTTGCCCGCCGGGATGAGGAGCAGCCCGGCAGCCACGACCGCGGCTGGCGACCACAGCCGCAGGGATACGTTACGGTTGAGCCGGAGCATGACGATTTTGAGCAGCGCCATGACCAGCAGCAACCCGATGGCCAGGGCCAGGCAGGAATTATGGGAGACCAGGGCGAGCAGGGTTGTGGCCATCAGCCCGCAGCGCTCCCAGCGGCCTAAAAGGGTCCACGAGGAGAAGAGCAGCCACAAGGCCAGTACCGCCACCGCCACCAGGATGTCCGGCATCAGCTGGCTGGTGTACCAGGAGATGCCGGTGGCCAGGCTGAGCCCGGCGCAGGCGAGGGCGGTGCTCATCGGCCCGGATGGCAGATCATGGCAGCGCAGGATGAGGTGGATGACCCACAGGCAGAGGATCGATTTGCAGGCGATCGGCCCCCAGAAAGACCACCAGCCGAGGGAAGCGAGCCAGAGGAAGAAACCGTAGAAGACCGACCGCCCCGGATAGAGGGACATCTCGACGACCCGATCGATGTAGCCTCCGGTATCGAAGAATACCAGGGCAAAACCGTTCCAGAGCGCGGGGAAGAGCAGGGTGAGGGTGCCGAACGCCACGGCCAGTGCCCAAGCCATTGGTCTCGTTCCTTGCAGGTGGTGTTGTCGGGGAAGTCATTTGGCCGTCCGCGGGTCAACTCTCGGTCGGGCATATCGAATGTAGCGAATCGCGGTCCTGCCGTAAACCTGGAAATGGCCATTTTGTTGGCAAAGTCTATGAAAATGTTGTTTTGGTAAAAGCTGGCGGGGAAGATGGTGGGGGCAGGGTCGCGGCGGCCGCTGCAAATCGGCATGGAAGGGACCTTGCCTGTTGGCGCAGCGCTGGATTTTGCGACGCGGGAGGATGAGCCTTTGCTCTCGAAGGCCTTGAACTCACCGGATTTTCATAGGCAATTTTCAGAAAATGCGTTAGGATCGTCTCCGCCTCGGTGACCGGGGCGGATCAAAGGCATCACCTCAACATCATTCACAACAATGACACGCAATTATTCCGGACTGGAACCGCTTGGCTGGAGCCGCTGGTTTACGCAGCGAGCCGCTCAGCACTCTTTGCAAACCTTCGCCAGGGTGGCGGCGGTGGATCGTCAGCAGCTGTTGATGATCGATGACTCGGGAACCTATCGCGCCAAGCTCTCCGGGAGCTATCTCTACCAGAGCGAGGGCCGCGACATGCCCTGTGTCGGCGACTGGGTCTCTGTCGAGCGGCAGCCGGGGGACGATTTCGCCATGGTGCAGGGACTGCTGCAGCGCAAAACCGCCTTGCGGCGCAGGGCGGTCGGCGTGACGGGGGAGGAGCAGCTCATCGCCGCCAACATCGACTGCGTCTTCATCGTCCAGTCCTGCCACTACGACTTCAACCCCAAGCGGTTGCAGCGCTATGTGGTCATGGTCGCCGACGGCGGGGCGGAGGCGCGGGTGGTGCTGACCAAGACCGACCTGGTGTCGGCGGAGACCCTCGCCGAACAGCTCGCCGAGCTCGACCGCCTGGGCCTGGCCGTGCCGCCGCTGACCGTGAGCAGCGTCACCGGCGAGGGCATCGCCAGGCTGGAATCGTCCCTGCTGGCGGGGCAAACCTATTGCTTCGTCGGCTCCTCGGGGGTCGGCAAGAGCACCCTCGTCAACCGTCTCCTCGGCCGGGCCCGGCTCGACACGGCCGCGGTCAGCGCCAGCGGGGAGGGGCGGCATACCACGGTGCGCCGCGAGTTGGTCATGCTCGACAGCGGCGCCATGGTCATCGACAATCCCGGCATGCGCGAGTTCGGCATTGTCGCCGCGGAAGAAAGCATCGAAGCCGGCTTCGCCGATATCGGGCGGCTGGCCGCCGCCTGCCGTTACCGCGACTGCGGCCATAACGGCGAACCGGGCTGCGCCATCGCCCTGGCGCTGGAGTCGGGCGAGCTGAGCCGCGAACAGTGGGAGAATTACCAGAAGCTCCGCGGCGAAGCGGAGTTCTTTCACATGACCCATGCCGAGAGGCGCCGCAAGGACCGCGACTTCGGTAAAATGATCAAGACAGTCAAGAAGAACCTGCGGCGTTAAGGGCAAGGCCCGCCGCCTTTACGGTTCATACGTGGAAGACGGTCACAAGAGGCAAAGGAAAGACATTATGCACAGCGAATCATCAGCACCCCTCCTCCTGCGCGAAGAAACCGCCGCCGACATCCCGGCCATCGCCCGGCTGACCGTCGAGGCCTTCAGGGACCTGGCCATCAGCAGCCATACCGAGCACCATATTATCGAGGCGCTGCGCCGCGCCGGGGCGCTGACCCTCTCCCTGGTGGCCGAGAGGGGCGGGGTCGTCGTCGGCCATATCGCCCTTTCGCCGTTGACAGTCTCCGACGGTACAACCGGCTGGTATGGCCTGGGGCCGCTCTCGGTGGCTCCGCCCCTGCAACGCCAGGGCATCGGTGCGGCACTGCTGCGCGAGTCCCTGCGGCGCCTCGAGGCCATGGGTGGCAAGGGCTGCTGCCTGGTTGGACATCCCGAGTACTATCGGCGCTTCGGCTTCGTCAACGTCGCGGGGCTCTGCCTCCCCGGGGTTCCCCCGCAGGTGTTCTTCGCGTTGTCCTTCGCCGGGCCCATGCCGCAGGGCGAGGTCGCCTTCCATCCCGGCTTTGCGGCGACGGGCGATTGAACGCCCCGGCCGCGAGCCTACACTCCATCCCAGACGGTGCCAGATGACTGCCGCTGACAATCTCTCGCGTATCGAAGAGTTCGTCGCTTTGGGCGCGGCCTTTGACGATACCCTCCTTCTCCCCGAAGAGGTCGTGCTCTATCGGCCCTTCGCCGACGCCTGGTCCATCGTCGAGCAGGTCATGCATTGTGCCGATTTCGATATTGCCAACTTCCACCGCTACCGCTGGGGCATCGTCTCCCCCGGGACGACGGTGCTCTCCTTCGATAGCCTGTGGACCGCGCGCCTCGACTATCAGCACGGCGATTTAGCCCTGGCGGTCGGGGCCATCAAGGCGGTACGCACGCTTATGGCCGACCACCTGCGCCGCATCGCCGCCGACGACTGGGGCCGCTACCGCTACCTCTTCCCGGATGGCAGCGGCTTCACCCTGCATGAGGGACTGGACCACTTCATCCGCCATGTCGCCTTCCACCGCGAGCTCATCGACCGCAATCTCCGGCTGTTCGACGAGGCGGCGAGGAAGGGCGGGCCGGGGCGGTGAGCGCTGGCAAACGGCAGGAGGGCATGCGGGGCCTTGCCCTGAGGGCCCTCGTCGTCGTTCTCCTCTCTCTGCAGCTCGGCGCCGCGGCCCTGTCCGCGGCCAGCCAGGGTGCCGGCGGCGACTTCCGCGTATTGCGTCCCTGCGAGGCCTACCGCAGCTTTCGCAAGGCCACCAACCCCGGCATGGTCAAGGTCGGCTCCGGCGAGCGCTACCCCGTGGTCGAGGTCGACGACGGCGAGCGGATTTCCTGGGTGCGGGTGCGCCTGGGCGACGAGCAGCGCTGGGTGTCGGCCGGCTGCGGGGTCATCGACGACCTCCGCCTTGGCCGCGGCGAGCCCGCCGCTTCCCAGGCAGACTGCAGCCGCGCCGAGGAGTACGACAGCTTCGTCCTCGCCCTGACCTGGCAGCCCGGTTTCTGTGAGCATGTCCCCGGACAGGAGAGGAAGAGGGAGTGCCGGGCCATGGCCGAAGGCAGTCTCGCGGTCTCTCATCTCACCCTGCACGGTCTGTGGCCGAACAGCAGTCGCTGCGGCACCTCCTATGGACACTGTCCTGCCGAGGACATCGCGCTGAGCGCCGAGACCCTCGCCGCTATCCGCCCCTTTATGCCCAACTTCCACTTCGAAGACAGCTTCGGCAACTATCAGTGGAAGAAGCACGGCGCCTGCCAGCGGCAGCTCGACGACGACGGCTACTTCCGCCGTGCCGTGGACTATGTCAGGCTGGTCAACGACTCGCCGCTGGGTGCCTATATCGCCGCCAACATCGGTGGCACCATCGACCGGGAGCGCTTCTACGACATCCTTCGCGGCCTCGTCGGCAAGGGGGCCAGGGCGCGCGTCGACCTGCTCTGCGCCGGCGGCCATCTCTACGAAATCCGCCTGCGCCTGCCGCGCCAGCTCGGCGCGGCGACAAGCCTCGTCGAGCTCCTCGGCGTCGGCGAGGGAGACGGCCCTGCCGGTCCGCGACCCTTTTCAGGCGGTTGCCCGAAAGCCATTGCCATCGAGGCCAGCGGGCGCTGACGCCTGAGCGGGAGTCGGCCTCAGCCAAGCATCGCCTGGGGAAGCAGCAGGGCGAGCTGCGGGAAGAGGGCGAGGATGGCCAGGCAGAGCAGCATGGCGAACCAGAAGGGCCAGATGCCGCGGAAGATGGTGCCGAGCGGCACCTCCTCCGCCACCCCCTTGACGACGAAGACATTGACCCCCACCGGCGGGCTGATCAGCCCCATCTCGAGAACGATGACGATCATCACCCCGAACCATATCGGGTCGTAGCCCAGCTGCAGCATCACCGGGAAGACCACCGGCAGGGTGAGCACCAGCATGGCGATGCCTTCGAGGAAGGTGCCGAGCACCACATAGGCGGCGAGCACTACGCAGAGGATGCCGCCGGGGCCGAGGGGCAGGCCGGTGACCAGCGTCGCCAGCTTGCCGGGGATGGTCGACAGGGCCATGAAGGGGATGAAGACATGGGCGCCGATGAGGATCATGAAGGTCAGCGAGGTGGTGCGCAGGGTGTGAAGGATGGCCGCTTCCAGCCGCGCGCGGCAAAGGCTGCGGCGCAGCAGGGCCACCAGCAGGGTGAGGAAGGCGCCGACCCCGGCGGCCTCCTCCGGGGTCATTACTCCACCGTAGATGCCGCCGATGGTGACGAGGACCACAGTGGCGAAGATCCAGGTGCGCCGCAGGGTCGCCCAGCGTCGCTGGCCGTCGTTGGCCGTTCCCGCCGGGCCCGCCGTCGGGCAAAGCCTCGTCCACAGGGCGATGGTGACGAGAAAGAGGCCGGTGAGGAGCAGCCCCGGGATGATACCGGCGATGAACAGCCTGGCGATGGACTGTTCGGTGAGCACTGCGTAGATGACGAAGCCCGACGAGGGCGGGATGAGGTAGCCGAGGGTGCCGCCGGCGGCGACACAGCCTGTTGCCAGGCTGTCGTCGTAGTGGTGGCGCTTCATCTCCGGCAGGGCCACCCGGCCCATGGTCACCGCCGAGGCGAAGGACGAGCCGCTTAAGGCGGCGAAGCCGGCGCAGCCGACGATGGTGGTCGCCGCCAGGCCGCCGCGACGGTGACCGACCCAGGCGTAGGCAGCGTCGTAGAGGTCGCGGCTCATTCCCGAGGTGGCGGCCATGTTGCCCATGAAGACGAACAGGGGGATGACTGCCAGGTCGATGTAGCCGGCAAGCTCGAAGGTCTCGCCGCTCAGCGTGGCCAGGGCGGCGGCCGGGCCGCTGATCAGGGCGATGCCCGCAAAGCCGACGATGAGCATGCACATGGCGATGGGCATGCGCAGGGCCATGAGCAGGAAGAAGACCGCCAGACCGGCCGTGCCGATGGCCAGGGGGCTCATGGCTCCCTCCTGTCGACGAGCTGCGGGTCGATGTCCGCGCCACCCAGCAGCAGGGCGATCTCCACCACCAGCGCCAGGCCGTAGAGGGCCATGCCGGCGGACAGCAGCCAGTAGAAAGGGGCGTAGGGGATGCCCAGGGACAGCGAGGCCTCGCCATAGCGGCCGGCGGACAAGCCGCCCAAAAGGAGGCGCCAGGAAAGCACCGCCAGCATCAGGGCGGCGCCGAGGCGCACGGCGATCTCCACCCGGCGCAGCCCCCTTCTGCCGAGAAAGCGGCTGAAGGCCTCGATGGCCACCTGGCCGCCGCTGCGGGCGCTATAGGCGGTGGCCAGGGCGATCATCGAGGTCAAGAGGAGCTTGCCGAGGTCGCGGGCGCCAAAAATCGGGGCATCGCAGACATAGCGCAGGACGACGTCGCAGACGATGAGGAGGATCAGCGCCAGCAGGGTCAGCCCGCCGCCCCACAAGGCGACCCGGCGCACCAGGCGGTCGAAGCGCGCCCGCCACCATCCCCCGACGTCCCGTTCAGGGCTTGATGGCCGTGTAGACGGCGGCACCGTCGATCCCCTTCTTTGCGAGCCTGGCGAGCTCTCCGTCGATCAGCGGTGCCACCGCCGCGGCAAAGGCCGTCTGCTCCTCTGCGGCAAGGGCGATACGGCTGATGTCCTTGTCGCTGTCGGCGCGGCGCAGGGCGACGACGTCCATTTCCGCCCAGATGGCTGCCGCGCGGCGGCTGAATTCTTGGCCGGTCAACCTGTCGAGGATGGCCTTGTGAGGTGGGTCGAGGCTCTCCCAGCTCGCCTTGTTCATGGCGAGGAAGACGATGGTCGACGGGCTCGGCAAAAGGTCGGTGACGTATTTGCCCGGCTCGGCCAGGTTCCAGGGCTGGAAGAGGGCGCTGGCCTGGATGAGCACGGCGTCGACGATGCCGGTGTTGAGGGCGTTGTAGCTCTCGGTGATCGGCATGGTCACCGCCACCCCGCCCCAGGCATGCACCGCCTCGACCTCGCCGGGGGAGCCGGTGCGCACCTTGAGGCCTTTTATGTCGGCCAGCCGCGCCACCGGCCGCTCCCTGGTGATGAGCACCGTCGGCGACATCGCCCACAGGCCGAGCACTTTGATATCCTTGTATTCTTCCTTGAGATAGGGGTCGAGCGCGGCCCACAGCTTGTCGGTGCCCTCGATGGCGTCGCGGTACATTCCGGGGAGGGTGAGCAGCTGGCTGCGGGGAAAGAGCTCCGGGGTATAGTTATGGAGGCAGAAGGTGATGTCGGCCACCCCCTCCACCGCCCGCTTGTACTGTTGTACCGGGCCCTTGCCGAGGGCCCCGGCGGGGTGGATGGCGAGGGTCAGCTCGCCGCCGCTTTCCCTGGCGAGGTCCTCGGCAAGGGGCACGAAGACCTTCTCGTGCAAGGTATGCACCGGTGGCATGAAGTGGGCAAGTTTGAGCTCACGGGCCTCGCCACGGGGGCTGGCGAGGAGGGGGGCGAGGAGGGCCAGGAGAAGGATAAGGGGGGCAAGGGTGCGGTTCATCGCGTTGTCCTCGGGTGTTGATTCAGGTTAGGTGGCAGCCGGCGGGGCGGCTGCCGCGACAAGCTCGCCGCAGTCGATGGCCGTGGTCAGCCCGCGCAGGTCGTGGTCGAGGCGGCGGTCGGCGGTGAGCGGCGGCGAGTGGCGGCGGATGGCCCGCAGCAGGCGCTTGCCCGCGGGGGCGAAGCGGCTCTCGTCGCGCAGGGCGGCGGCGTTGGAGAGGGCGATGAGCAGGGCCGCCAGCACCTGCTGCAGCAGGGTGACCACCGCGCCGCAGTTAAGGGCGCCGTTGGCGCCCATGCTCACCTTGTCCTGGTTGTTGGCCTCGGTGGGCCGCGACAGGGTGGTGTCGGCGGCCGAGCGCTGCACCGCCAGGGCGGCCAGGGCGCTGCTGGTCAGCTGCAGGGCCTTGACGCCGCAGCCGTGATAGCCGACCAGGGTCTCGGGCAGGCCGACGTTGAGGCGCGCGTCGACGAGGAGGGCATACTGACGGTCGACGAGGTCGCTCACCGAGGCCGCGGCGATCTTGAGGAGGTCCATGGTCAGGGCGATATGGCCGCCGTAGAAGTTGCCGGCAAAGAGCATCTCCCCGCGCTCGGGATCTACCAGGGGGTTGTCGTTGACGCTGTTCAGCTCCCGCGTCAGGACTTCCTCCGTCCACAGGAGGGCGTCGCGGGCGGCGCCGAGGACATGGGGGGCGCAGCGCAGCGAATAGGGGTCCTGGATGATGCGCCCCTCCTCCTTGCCGCTGTCGATCATCAGGCTGCCCTCGAGGGCGGCGCGGATGGTCGCCGCGCTGCTGATCTGCCCGGGGTGGTGCTTGAGCTGGTGGGCGAGGGGGGCGTAGGCCTGGGAGCGGCCGTGGAGCACCTCGGCGGCGAGGGCGGTGGCCCGCTCGCAGAGGGTCAGGGTGGTGTCGAGGCGGCGCGTGACCAGGGCGCCGAGGGCGGTCATCATCGCCGTGCCGTTCATGATTGCCAGCGACTCCTTGGGCACGAAATGGTGCACGGCAAGCCCTTCCTGCCGCAAGGCCTCGGCCGCCGGGCAGACGGTGCCGTGGTAGAGCACCTCGCGCTCCCCGGAAAGCGCCGCCGCCACATAGGAGAGCGGGGTGAGGTCGCCGGAGGCGCCAACCGAACCCAGCGAGGGGATGAGGGGGACAATGTCGTGGTTGAGGAGGTCGCACAAGGCGTGCAGCAGCTCCGGTCGCACCGCCGAGTAGCCCTTGGCCAGGCTGACCAGGCGGGCGAAAACCACCGCCCGGGCCTGCTCGGCAGTGAGCATCTCGCCCAGGCCGCAGCCGTGCTGGCGGATGATCTGGTAGGCGAATTCCGCGGTGTGGTCGGCGTCGATGGTGGTGCCCGAGCTGTAGCCGACCCCGGTGGACACCCCGTAGATCTTGTGGCCGCTGGAGAGCGAGGTTTCGATGATCGTCCGCCCGCGCTGCAGCTTGGCGAGGTAGGCCGGTTGGCTGGAGAGGCGCGCCTGGCGGCGCTTGGCGGCTACCGCCAGGAGATCGTTCAGGGACACCATGCCGTCATCGACGGTCAGCGGGGCGGGGGCCGGGAGGCCTTGTTGCAGCTCATGATCCATGGTCGCCGTTCTCCTCGGCCGCCAATGCGTGGCCGGCAAAGATCTTCTTGATGTCTTCCTTGGCCACTTTGCCGCTGCCGGTGCGCGGCAGCATGCTGGCGAAGCGGACCCGTCTGGGGAGCTTGTAGGGGGCGAGCCGCGGCTTGAGCCTGGCGAGGACATCCTCGGCAGTCAGCATCGTCTCCGGGCGCAGGGTTACCAGGGCAACCACCGCCTCGCCGCGCACCGCGTCGGGGATGCCCACCACCGCGGCCTCGGCGATCTCGGGTATGGCCTCCAGGGCCTGCTCGACTTCCCTGGCGGAGATGTTTTCGCCGCTGGTGATGATCAGGTCGGAGGTGCGGCCGACGATGTAGAGGAAGCCTTCTTCGTCGCGCCGGCCGAGGTCGCCGGTATGGAACCAGCCGTCGCGCAGGGCCTCGGCGGTGGCGACGGGGTCGTCCCAGTAGCCGCTGAACACCGTCGGCCCTTGGACGACGACCTCGCCCACCGCCCCTGGCGCCACCTCCTCGCCCCGTTCGTCCACCAGGCGCAGCGCGGTGTGGAAGACCTCCTTGCCGATGGACCCGGCCTTGCGCCTCGCATCGTGGAGATCGAGGGCGGTGAGGCGCTGGGTCTCGGTCATGCCGTAGCCCTGGGCAAAGACCACCCCCTTCTCCTCCTGGTAGGTGCGAATGAGCTCCTCGGGCAGCGGCGCGCCCCCGGACATGAAGAAGGCCACCCGCGAGAAGTCGGCTTCCGCCCAGGCCGGGGCCTTGGTGAGCATTTTGAACATCGCCGGCACGGCGAAGAGGAAGGTGATGCCCTCTCTGGCGATGAGGTGAAGGATCTCCGAGGGGTTGTCGAAGCTCCTCAGCACCAGCGAGCCGCCGGCATAGAGCACCGGCAGGGCCGAGGCCCCCAATGCGCCAATATGAAAGAGCGGCGCCACCACCAGGGAGCGGGTCACGGGGCTGAAGGGGTAGCTGAGCAGGTTGTGTACCGCCCCGAAGAGGAGGTTGCGGTGGGTGAGCACCGCCCCTTTCTGCCGGCCGCTGCTGCCGGAGGTGTAGATGAGCAGCAGCGGGTCGTTCTCCTCCACCGGCCATGGCGGCAGTGGCGCCTCCTCCTGCGAGGCGGCGAAGGCGTCGGGGATGGCGTGGTCGCCATGCTCCAGGCGCGGGCAGGGCAGGGGGGCGTGGCGCTCGATCTCGTCGAGGACGGCCGCGAAGGCCGGCGAGTGCACCACCAGGCGGGGACGGCAGTGCCTGATGACCTGGGCCAGCTCGGGGACGGCGAGCCCATGGTTGAGCGGCACCAGCACCGCCCCGATGCGGGCGCAGGCGAAGAACAGCTGCAGAAAGGCCGGGCTGTTGCCCATGAGCAGGGCGACGCGGTCGCCCCTGGTGAGGCCGGCGCTCAGCAGGCCCTGGGCGGCATGGCCGATGAGCGCGGCGAAGCTCTGGTTGTCGTAGTCTTTCCCCTGGGCGGAGAGAAAGGGCCGCCGCGGGTGGAGAAGGGCGCGCTTGTCGGGCCACTGGCCGAGATTCATTGTCCCTCGCCCTCCTCCATGGCCTTGAAGATCAGGGCGACGAAGGTGCCCCCGGCTGCGATGCCGTTGAGCAGTCCGTAGCGCAGCGGCCGCTTCTCTGCGTCGCCTTTGCGGACGAAGTCGAAGTCAGCGATGGGCTGGCTGAGGCCGACCACCGGGGCGAGGCGCTGGTCGCGCAGGGACAGGGCCATGGCCGCCGCCCTGGTCGCCCCCGAGGACAGCCCCTCGCCGAGGGCGCCCTTTTCGGCTACCACCCGCGGGCGGCTGCCGGCGAAGACCTGGGCGATGGCCAGCGCCTCGAGCCTGTCCAGGGCCGGGGCGCCGTTGGCCGAGGCGCAGACCACGTCGACCTGGGCGGCCTCTATGCCCGCCGCCGCCAGCGCCCGCTGCATGGCGAGGACGCTGCCCTCGGGGGAGGTCGGCCAGCCGGTGGCCGGGGCCGGGGCGGAGGCCATGCCGCAGCCGGCCAGCAGGCAGTAGGGGCGCACGCCACGGGCTCGGGCCCGCGACAGCGGCTCGAGGCAGAGTATGGCGGCTCCCTCGCCGAGGACCAGGCCGTTGGCGCGTCTGTCGAAGGGGAAGGCGCCCTCTTCTCCAGCATCGCCGGGGGACAGGGCGGCAAAGCGGGCGAAGACGGTCATGGCGAAGGGGGAGAGAATGTCGCCGCCCCCGGAGAAGATGGCGGCGGCACGGCCGCGACGCAGCAGCGCGGCGGCGTGGCCGATGGCGGTTTCCGCCGCCACCTCGCGGTGGTTGACGGTGGTGTTGACGCCGCGCACGCCGAACTCGATGGCGAGGTGGCCGGCGGGGGCGTTCATCACCGTGTTGGGCACAAGGATGGGGTTGACGCGCCGCGGCCCCTCGTCGAACAGCACCTTGCCGAAGGTGGCGGCGACGTCGGTACCGCCGAAGCAGGTGCCGACGGTGACGCCGATGTGGTCGCGGTTGCCGGCGTCGATCGGCAGGCCGGCGTCGTCCTGGGCCATGCGCGCCGCCGCCGCCACCATCTGCGAGAGGCGGTCCATGCGCCGCGCCGTGGCCGGGCGGAGATAGTCCTGGGGGCGGAAGCCGTCGACCTGGGCCGCCAGCCGGGGGCCACCCTCGCCCGTGGCGAAGAGGGTCAGGGGGGCGATGCCGCAGTCTCCGGCGAAGAGACGGGGGGCAAAGGAGGCCAGGCTTATGCCGAGCGGCGAGACGATGCCGATGCCGCTGATGGCGATGGGGTCAGACATCGCGGTGCCCCCCTTCCCGGTAGCGCCCGAAGAGCAGGGCTGTGTTGTTGCCGCCGAAGGCGAAGGAGTTGGAGAGGACGATATCGACCTCCCTGTCCCGCGCCCCCTCGCTGACGTAGTCGAGGTCGCACTGCGGGTCGGGCTCCTCGTGGCGCAGGGTCGGCGGAATGAAGCGGTGGTGGATGGCGAGCAGGCTGACCACCGCCTCGATGGCCCCGGCCGCCCCCAGGGTATGGCCGGTGATGGCCTTGGTGGAACTCACCGCCAGGCGAACGGCGTGGGGGCCGAAGAGGGTCTTGATGGCCTTCGTCTCGATGGGGTCGTTGGTGGGGGTGGCGGTGCCGTGGGCGTTGATATAATCGACCTGCTGGGGGGACACGCCGGCGTCGGCCAGGGCGCGGCTCATGGCAAGGATCGCGCCGCCGCCTTCGGGGTCGGGGGCGGTCATGTGGTGGGCGTCGCAGCTCACCCCGCAGCCGAGGACCTCGCCGTAGATGACCGCCCCGCGCCGCAGGGCGTGGCCGGCCTCCTCGAGGACGAGGATCGCGGCGCCCTCGCCGAGATTGAGGCCCTGGCGGTTCTTGTCGAAGGGGCGGCATGGCGCGGCGTCCACCGCCTGCAGGGCGTTGAAGGCCGAATAGGTGATGCGGCACAGGGGCTCGGCGCCGCCGGCCAGCATCACTTCGGCGAAGCCGTCGCGGACGAGGTCGCAGGCGTAGCCGATGGCCGTTGCCCCGGAAGAGCAGGCGGTCATGAAAGTGGTCTTCGGGCCCATCAGGCCGAGGGTGGCGGCGAGGTGGTCGGCGGTGGCGGCGCAGCCGAAAGAGGCGAACGGGGCGAAGGACGGCCGGGCCTTTCCTTCCAGCCAGCGGCGATACACCTCTTCGCACTCCAGCATGCCGCCGGCGCCGCCGCCGATGACCACCCCCATGGCTTTTTGCAGCGCTTGCGGCAGAGGGCGCAGGCCGGCGTCGCCCAGGGCCTCGAAGGCGGCGACCATGGCCATGAGGTCGCAGCGCGACATGTGGCGGCGGGGGATGCCGCGTGGCAGCAGCTCCCCGGGGCGGAAGTCGCGCACCTCGCCGCCGAGATGGGTGCGGTAGAGGGCGGTGTCGAAGACTGACACCGGCCCGATGCCGCTCCTGCCTTGGCGCAGGGACTGGACGAAGTCGACGCTGCCGCATCCGGCGGCGTTGACCGTGCCCATCCCGCTGACCACCACTCGTCGCCGTTCCATGGGCCCTCGCCTGAAAAGTGTCGAAAACGCGTATGCCGGCGCACCATGCGCCGCCCACCAATAAAATCAATAGTGCTGGACTTCTCAAGCATATTTGCAGGCACGGGGCGCTTTTATGGCAGGAGGCGAGATGCCCCTTGACCAGGCCGCCGCACATCCGGTAGATATCGGCGAAATGCCCCTGACCCTTTTCCCGAGAGAAGAAACGGAGAACAGAGAGTGAATTCCGGCGCCGATCCCCGCCCAAGCCATCCCCTGCCCTGGCAGGCCGCGGCCCTCTTGCCGCACCGCCCGCCGCTGCTGCTCGTCGAGCGCCTTGTCGCCCGGTCCGGGCCATGCGCCGCCGCCGAGGCGATACTGCCCATGGAGGGCCTTTTTGCCGGAGAGGAAGGGTTTGTCGCCGAGTACTTCATCGAACTGGTGGCGCAGACCGCCGCCCTCGGCAATTGCTATGACCGCGCACTGGCCGGTGCCGGCCCCGGGAGCGGGATGATCGTCGGCGTCGACGGCTTCACCTGGCCGGGGCGGGCACCAGGCGGGTCGCGGGTCGCGGTGCATACCGAGGTGGCCTTTGTCTTCGGGCCGATGAAGGTGGTGCGTGGCGAGGTTCGCCTTCTCGAAGAGCCTGGGTGCGAGATTGGCAGGGGGGGCGCCGGAGAGGAGAGCGGCGAGACCTGTAGGGATCGTCAGGGCAGGCTGCTCGCCACTGGTGAGGTCAAGGTCTGGGAGGAGGAGACCCTCCCGCCGCAGGGCCCGGCCGAGGCTGCGGCTGTGGTGGAGCACGCCCTTCAGGCGGCCGACAGCGCGATGGCAGCGGACCTCGCCACTGCCTTTGCCCGCTGCAGCCGGGGCTGGCTGGAGGAAAGCCCCGCTCCGGGGTTGCGCCGCGGCCGGCTGGACTGCCTCTTTCCCGCCGGGTTCCCCGGCTTTGCCGGGCATTTTCCCGGCAACCCCATTCTGCCGGCGGTGCTGCAGCTGGCGGCGGTACGCCATGGCGCCGGAGGCCTCTTGGGCATGGCGCCTTCGCCCCTCTCCTGGGAGAAGGTCAAGTTCAAGGGGATGATCCGCCCCGGCGACCCTCTCTCCCTGTCCCTCGCCATGGCCGAGGAGGCCGGGGCGTTGGTGGTCGATTTCACCGGCAAGCGGGTCGATGGCAGGACGATCTCTTCGGGGAGACTCCGTCTCCTGCGCTAACTCTTTCTGGGAGGCAACGACGTGGCATTCAACAAGAACTATTTCCCTCGTCAGGAGGGCGACCCGCCGCCCCTCACCGCCGTTTGCGAGCGGCGGGTGCGCTTCGAGGAGGTCGACGTGCTCGGCATGGTCTGGCACGGGCGCTACCCGAGTTTCTTCGAAGATGGCCGCATCGCCTTCGGCGACCGCTACGGCCTGACCTATTTCACCTACGTCGACAACCAGGTGATGGCCCCGGTGGTGCAGATGCACCTCGATTACAAGTCACCCCTGCGCTTTGACGACCGCATCACCATCGAGACTTCCCTGCACTGGGCGGAAACCGCCCGCCTCAATTTCGTCTACACCATCCGCAACCCCCAGGGGCAACTCGCCGCCGCCGGCTACACGGTGCAGCTCTTCACCGACCTCCAGGGGGTGATGCAGCTGATGACCCCAGAGTTCCTCCTCGATTTCCGCCGTCGCTGGCGCGACAACCACTGGGCGTGACCGCGTCCCGCCCAAAAGGCTGACGCCGCGGCGAGGGGCAGGGCCTCCTCGCCTCCCGGGTCAGATATGCTTGCGCACCAGGCCGAAGGTGACGGTGGCGGTGGTTACCGTCGAGCGGCCGAAGTAGAGGAAAAACACCAGCCACAGCATCTGCATGGCGAGGATCAGGCTCGGGTCCCAGAGCGCCGCAAGGCCGACGACGATCTCGGGATCGATATAGTCGCTGGAGGGCAGGAACGGGGTGACCAGCAGCATGGCGGCGACGCTGACCATGCCCATCTTCTGGTAGGCGGTGACGCGGCCGAAGCCGCGGAAGTCGGCGCGCAGGGTCTCGGAGAGGATGCGCCACAGCTGGGTGAGGATGATGGTCAGCAGCAGGGCAGCGGTGAAGCTGCCGTGGAGAAAGAGCAGGGAACCCGCCAGGGCGCCCAGACAGTAGAGCACGCAGGTGATCGCCTGGATCGGCACCAGCTGTTCGCCGCCCAGCCGCCCTTCGTAGGATGCCTTCTTGGTCTCTCCGTGGAAGACGAAGTGGTAGCGGCGGAAGAGTCGTCTCAGCAGCGGGTGGCAGGCGTCGAGCGGCTTGCCGTAGCAGCAGCCGAAGCTGATGCAGCCGAGCCGGCCCAGCCCCTCGCCGAGGGTGTAGGCGATGGACAGCGCCGCCAGCACCGGCATGGTGGGCAGGAAGGCGCCCTGGTCGAGGAGGAGGTGCTGCACGCCGATGACCGTCCACGGGGCGATGAGGATGCCGATGCACGAGGCCCCGCCGATGGTGAAGGTGTGGCGCTTCTTCTCGACGCTCCGTGCCACCAGCCGCGCCGCCGGCAGGCACAGGGAGAGGATGATGAGCACCACCAGCATCAAGGCGAAGAGCGACACATGCATCGAGCGCAGCAGCACCACCAGCAGGGCCAGGGCGAGCAGCTGACTGGTGGCGATAAAGAAGCCGTAGTAGGTGAGGTTGGTGCCCTGCCAGTCATTGCCGCAGGTTTTCAGGGTGGGGACCACCGCCAGCATCTGCCAGCGTTCGTCGGGCAGGCGGCGAAAGGCCCATGACAGCAGCAGGGCGAGAACGATGCCGAGGGCGGAGACGAAGAGGATGTCGTTCATGGGGTTCCTCCTGGGATAGGGGTGGGTGGCGCCGAGGCCTTGCGGCAGGCGATGGTCGAGCGGACACGGACATCGGTCTCCACCAGCGGGTGACCGAAGCGATGGCTGTAACGGCTGAAGACGTCACGACGACTGGCATTGTCGACGAGGTCGTCGGCGAAGCGGATGCGGCCCGGCTCGAAAATGAGCACCACGGTGGAACTCCCCGGCTTGAAGAGGCTCCTCGGGCAGCCGCGGCGCACGGTGACCCCCGGACGCAACTGGCGGGGCTGTTCGTAATGATGGTCGCTGTAGGCTTCGGCAAGGTCGCCGATCATCAGCGCGACGATCTCCACCATGGCCACCAGGCCGACCTGGCTGCCGCCGGGGACGTCGGTGTCGATGACCGTCACCAGGCGGCGGTTCTTGCAGTAGAGCGAGGCCATGACGATCAGCGCCGCGGGGTTGCAGGAGTGGTAGCGGCCGTCGACGCCGTAGATGTCGACCACCCTCCCCGACACCGGCAGGTGGGTGTAGTGGTACTTGTCCGGGGTGAGGCGAAAGATGGCGAAGTCGCCGTCGACGAAGCGGTTCGGCCATGGTGTGCCGTGGCCGAAGAGTTCGGTGGTGGAAAAAAACTTCTCCTTGATGAACAGCGACGAGTTCCTGGTCAGGCTGCCCAGCAGCAGGCGGGCGTCGCAGGGGGAGAGCACCGCCCTCTCGTCGGCCTCCATCGGCCGGGTCTCCCAGTAGCGGATCTGCCGCTCGAAGACCTTGCGGTGCGAGTCGAAAAAGGAGAGCGGCTCGCAGCACTCGCGCCAGTCGGCGCCTATGCCCTCGAACAGATAGCGGCCGCAGCGCCGGCTGTTGCTGGGCAGGTCGTAGCGGCAGAAAGCGAGCAGCGAGGAGACCCGCCGCGAGGTGAGCAGGCGGAACATGGTTGGCGCGTCTTCGCGCAGGCGGTGGTAGAGGAAGTGGACGAAGCGGTCGCCCACCGGCCGCTCGGTGACGATGCGACGCGAGCCGCGCTCGATGAACTGGTGAGGGAAGGGCTGTCCTATAGCGGTGTTCATGTTCTGTTCCGGTGATGGTGGATGATGGCCAGGGTGATGCGCAGCAGCTTCTGCAACAGCTCCGGGCCGGCGGTTTCGGCGAGGATCTCCTCCCTGTGGCGCTGCAGGAAATGGCTGGCCGAGGTCTCTTCGCCCGTCGTTGCCATGACTTCCGCCAGCAAGGGGTTGGCCGCAGACTCCATCCGCGCGCAGTCTTCGACCACCAGCTGAAGGGCCTCGCCGAGGTGGGCGCTTCTCAAGGTGGTGCGGTAATAGCGCTCCATGGCCCCGTTGTACTCCTCGGCGGGGACGTCGAGGGGGAGTGCCTTTTTCGGCAGATGGCCGCTTATGCCGCTGACGATCTTGGCAAGGGCGCTGGGCTCCTCGCCGCGCAGGCGGGCCTCGAGTGACTGGAGCCGCGGGCCGAGGCCATGGCGCTCGATGAGGTCGGCGCCGTCCCTGGCGAGCAGGCGCAGCAGGGAGAGGCTGTAGTCGTCGTGGTCGATGCGCAGGTATCCCTTGTAGCGCTTGCTGTGGCGTTGTCTCGTCACCCCGGTGAGGATCTTGCGCAGGAATCGGTTGGCGCTGTCGGCGCGCACGAAGAAGGTCGGCAGGCCGATGGCGCGGCCGAAAAAGATCTGGCGGCGCTCGCTCTCGATGGATGGCTGGTCGGGGATGTCGTGGTGCTGCACCCGGCCTTCCACCACGTAGCGGTAGGCGAGGGTGGTGACGAGGTGCTGCAGGTCGACCGCCTGGGCCATGTCGTCGCGCAGGGAATGGAAGAGGGAGTAACAGCGCCCTTCGAAGCCGACATAGCCCGAGGCGGCGAAGAGCCGCTGACGATAGGGCAGGTACATCGACATGCGCGGGTCGAAGACCCCCAGTTCGCCCAACTCCTCCTTGAGCCGCTCGTGGTTGCCGACGGCGCCGTTCAAGCCCGGGCTGCTCTCGGTGGAGAGCAGGGTGACGAGGTAATCGATGAGGCGGAAGTCGGGGACGAGGTCGCCCTTGAGGCGAAAGAGCGTGGCGATGAGGCGGTCGAGGCGGCGCGGGCCGAACGGGGTGATGCTGCGGCCGAAGACGGTGAGGCCGGCTTTTTTTCGCCAGCGACGCCATAGCATGCGCAGATGGGTGTAGTCGAGCTCGTGGGGGAGAAAGCCGAGCACCCGCTCCGGATGGAAGTCGGCGAAATCGAGGCGGTAGGGGGCGGCGCTGTAGGTGGTGACGAAGAGGGGCAGGAAGTGCTCGACGATCTTGGTCACCAGGTCGCCGACGTGCTTCTCCACCTTTGCCGTCAGAGGCGAGCCGGGGTCTCTCGCCATATCGGAGAGGCTACGGCTGCCGAGGGAGACATGGATGCCGTTGTTGGCCAGGCAGGTGGTGGAGGTGTTGGGCAGTACCATGAGGTTGTTGGTGAGGATTCCTGCGTCCTTGAGCTTGGCGATGGTGTTGAGCTGGCTGCGCGACAAGGTGCGGTGGCAGAGCTCCATATAGCGGAACTTCTCCTCGCCCCGCTTCCAGCCGGAGAGGCAGGGGGAGATGAAGAGGTGGCGGTAGTAGCTGTCCGGCAGGAGCGAGTTGAGCACCTTCTGGCGTCGCGGGGCGTGGGGCGCGGCATAGAGCAGGCAGCGTTGCCCGGACTCGACCAGCCCGAAGCTGCTGTTGGCGTATTGCACGAGCAGCTGGCAGAGCAGGCCGGTGCGGGCGCTCTCCTCGGCGGCGAGGTCGCCGAGGGACCGCTCTCCCCCCATCGGAATGGAAAAGCTGAGAATCTCCGGCGAGGTGTTGTCGCTGAGGAGATGGTCGAGGAGCGCTTTGGCGGTGGCGGCGAGGGGTGCCGGCAGGAGCGGGTCGCTGCCGATGGCGTCGGCCAGGGCGAGCTTGAGGAGGTAGCTGACCGGCAGGCGCAGCAGTTCCCGGCCCTGGCCTGAGATACGGAAGCGGTGCGCGTCGCTGCGCGGTCGCGACTGGGGGTCGCTCCTGTCGGCGCGCAGGTCTGCGGCGAGGACTCGCTGCGCCAGGGGGCAGAGACGTTCGCCGTCAAAGCGCACCCAGCTGTTTTCCCAGACCTTTTCGTGGTTATGGCGAAGCACCTCCTCGAGTTCCGCCAGGGCCCCCGGCGGCAGGTCGCCGCGGGCGACGCGCCGGGCGAGGTTGCGCGCATAGGCCGACTGGGCGATGGACAGTGGCAGGTCGACAGCGCCCGGCTCGCCCTGCACCGCCACCTGCACCTCGTATTCCATGCCGACGCTGCCGTCCTGTCCGCAGAAGGGGAAGGTGGCGGCGTCGCCGACAGCGCGAAAAAACTGCCGGCGGTGGAGCTCGAAGGTGGCGTCCGGGGACAGGGGGACAGGCTCGGGGGAGGTGTGAAGAGCGTTCATGCCGGCAACTGTATGCCGGCAATATGAGCTGTCTGCTAAAAACGTGTGAGGAAAGGGTTATGGAAAATGGGCCGGGGCGGCGTTCTCGCAGTGTCGCCAGGCCATGGCCGCCCTGCTTGCCATTTGGCGGATCGAACCTATAATGGCCATGCCGGCTGCCGCCGCCGGGCCGGCAAAGCCACTTGGGGACTATGGCCAGGAGCAGGCGAGGTTTGAAAAGAGGGAGAGACTCGCCAGGAGGCGACGCGGGAAGAAGAGATCTGCCGCATGGCTGCCGCCCCGTTCGGAGAATCGGGGCGGGAAAAAACAAGGAGAATGCCGCTATGACACCGCTGTTATGGATAGTCAGCCTGTCGCTGATACTCGTCGGCCTGGCCGGGACGGTGCTCCCCGCCCTGCCCGGCACGCCGCTCATTTATGCCGGGCTGCTGCTCGCCGCCTGGGGCGACGGCTTCGCCTACGTCTCGGGGTGGACCATGGTCTTTCTCGGCCTCCTCACCGGCCTGGCCCTGGTTGTCGATCTGGTTTCCGGCAGCATCGGCGCCAAGAAGACCGGGGCCAGCCGCGAGGCGGTGATCGGCGCCGCCGTAGGCGCCGTCGTCGGCCTCTTCTTCGGCGTCGTCGGGGTCTTTATCGGGCCCTTTATCGGGGCGGTTTTCGGCGAGTATCTGGTGCGCCGCGACCTCGGCCGGGCCGGGGCGGTGGGCGTCGGCGCCTGGATCGGCTTCGTCCTGGGCATGGCCGCCAAGCTCATGCTGGCTTTCGCCATGGTCGGCATCTTCATCCTCGCCTATATCTTCTAAGGCGATCAGGCCTTCAGGCTGCGCCTGCCATCTCCCAGGCCGCCGGCCTGCGCTGCTTCCCTGGAGGGGACACCGGCATCTGACCACTCACAGGGGACGAGGTTGTCTGTCCCTGCCATAACCAGGATACACCTGGAATGCCAGCGCCGGCCCCGTTCTTCCCAGGATCAGGCCGGGCTGAGGGCGAGGTCGACGTGCTGCTCGGCGGCGGCGTTCTCAAGTTCCTCCCGCCACTCGCTCTGTTCCAGCGCGCTGGGCACGAGAATCGTCGCCTTCATGGTGAAGAGGGGGATGCCGCTGTTGGGTGCCGGGGTGTTGCCGGTATCCATGGTCTCGATGCTGATGCCCTTGGTGGCGAGGGTGCGGGCGATGGAGGCGACGATGCCCTCATGGTCGGCGCCCTGCACCTCGAGCCGGTAGGGGCGGCCGCTGTGCTGCAAAGCCCCTTCCGCCCTGGTCGGGGCGGTGGTCACCTTGTAACCGCGGCCGATGAGCCGCTGCACCGTATCCTGCATCTGGCCGTCGCGGCCCTCGGGAAGGGTGAGCAGCATGAGGATGGCGAATTCCCCTCCCAGCCGAGCCATGCGGCTGGTTTCGATATTCGCCCCCAGCTCGAGCAGGGTGCCGGTGATTTCGTCGACGATGCCGACCCGGTCGGGGCCGCTTACGGTCAAGACAATGGTGCTCATAATCGGGTTCCTGAGTGATGGGGTGCCAGGCTGGCGGGTATAGGCCACGGCCGCACGGCCGCCTGCTGGCGCGAGTCTCCCGCGACGTTGGCGGGGGCGGTTTGTTTCAGGCTACGCCGTCGCCGGCCTTTTTGCAAAGCTATTTTCCCGCGGCGCCATTTTGCTCCGCTTTCACCGGGGCGGTCGTCAGTGGCTCAGCGTCCACAGGCAGAGGCGGCGTTCGAGGCGGTCGAGCAGCAGGTAGAGTGAGAAGCCGAGGGCGGCCATGGAGGAGATGCCGCTGTAGAGGGCG
>JANJUM010000056.1 GCA_024710585.1 Desulforhopalus sp. | reverse complement strand
ATAACCTTTCGCATCGTTAAACCACTTCACAGTACCTTGAGCCATTGTTACTACTCCTTTTTTCGGGGTCGTCCCCCCTTTTGTGCATAGAGTCGAGACATTGTGCGATGCCTCGACCGACAATCTGGTTGTCCAGATATTATTACCCACACCATTGGTGGGACCTATTTTCCGTTCTTAGCCAGTCCGAAATCGAAGGCGCAGGCACGGCTCGTGCGGCTTCCGGAAGGTCTGCCATTGTCGCCACGCGTGGCGGACTGCCTCTCAGCCCCCTTGTGCTGGCCGGAATTCGCCGCGGTGCTTGCCTGGCTCTGCCGTGATTCAACGTGTTCCGAGCGTGGTTCAGCCTTTCCCTGCGGCCTTTGCGGCTTTTGGGCCGCCTTGGGCTGTCCATGGTCGCTCCGAGGCCCGGTTTCGCCGGTGCCACGCTGGGTTTTACCCGACCCGGCCTGCCTGTCTCGGCGCTCGTTGCCTTTGTCGGTTGGCCTTGCCGGGAATTTTCCTCTCCCCGTGTTTGGTCTGCCGTTCCTTTGCCCCTGAGCGACGGCAGTTTCACCGTAGTTGGGGAGGGATTCGCTGGAGGATGGCAGATCCGGGGTACTCCTTCGCGTCATCTTCTCGCCGAGGCATCTCTCGATCTGACTGATCATGTGGCCATCTTCCTGTGCGGCGAAGGTCAGGGCCAGACCACTGCGATTGGCACGCCCGGTGCGCCCGGTGCGATGGGTATAGGTTTCGGCGGTGTCCGGCACATCATAGTTGATGACATGGGAAATGCCGGTGACATCGATGCCGCGGGCGGCGATGTCTGTGGCGACGAGAATGCCGTACGTGCCGTCGCGGAACCCTTCAAGGGCCGCCTGACGCCTATTCTGTGAGAGATTCCCCTGCAGGGAAGCGGCCTGGAAACCGGCCTTGGTCAACTGCAAGGCGAGGTTCTTGGCGCGGTGCTTGGTCCGCGTGAACACCAGGGTGCTGGTCATCTCCCCGTCTTCGAGCAGGTGCTTGAGCAGCGGGGTCTTTTTCGCCGCCTCCACCTGGAAAAGGGCATGGGAGATGGTGGGGGCGGGGGTGCCGTGGTCAATCTGTACGGTTAATGGCTTGGTCAGGGTCTGTTCCGCCAGCTGACGGATCTCATCCGGCATGGTGGCGGAAAAGACGAGGGACTGCCGTTTTTTTGGCAACAGCTTGACGATGCGGCGGATATCGGGGAGAAACCCCTTGTCGAACATATGGTCGGCTTCGTCGAGGACGAGGATTTCGATGAGGTCGAGATGAAGCGCTTTTTCACCGAGGAGGTCGAGGAGGCGGCCAGGGCAGGCGACGACGATATCGACACCGGCGCGGAGGCGTTCCTTCTGCGGGGTCTTGCCGACACCACCATAGAGAACGACGCTGCGCAGGCCGGTTTCCCTGCCGAGAGCTTCGATGTTGTCGTGAATCTGTTCTGCCAGTTCGCGGGTCGGGGCGACGATCAGGGCGCGCAGGGTGCGTGAAGGGCCGTTGAGCAGTCGCTCGAGCAGTGGCAGCACGAAAGCGGCGGTCTTACCGGTGCCGGTCTGCGCCAGGCCGAAGATGTCGTGGCCTGAGCGTATCGGCGGGATTGCTTCTTTTTGGATTGGGGTGGGGGTTGAATAGCCGCAGGCGGCAATGCCTGCCTCGATGGAACGATCAAACTTGAAAACGCTAAAACTCATTAAAACTCCGTGAAAAACGTGAGGCGTCGCCCCGCGCTGGCGGGCGATGCGTGGGTGGCCATGACCGGAAATGGCCATGGGAGGAGAGCTCCGTAGTCGGCTGAGTGCCGTGCGAGGACATGTTGCCACGTACCAATGGTGACGGGACGGAAGTTCGCCGCGGGAGCGGGATCTATGCGTGGGGTGGTGGAGGAGATGAAGGTCGTTACTCGGAAGGAAAAATCAAAAAGGGCATGACCGGATGAGGCATGGTCGAATGTTGCTCCTTCTTCTCGTGTCGCTTGCTGGCGGGAACGCTGCCCCGGACATGCACACCGGCACCGCCGCTCGGAAACCACGAGGGAAGACAACAGTTCCACGCCGTTCTTTGCTGCAGAAGGAGTCTCGACTATACACCCTTTTCTTGATTGCGCAATGGGAATAATCTGCGGTCGAGAAAAAAACCGCTGATTTTGGGGGCGCTTGGCGTCATATCTCCCGCCATCGCTGTGGCGGGCGGATGGAGTGGCGACAAGGGCGATTTTGTCGTTGCGGCGGATTTTCCTTCCCTTTTTCAGCATGGACAGCCTAGAATACACTGTGCGCGGATCATTGCATGACAGGGAGGCCGCCTGAGCCCGGCGCTCTTCGGCCGGGCTGGGTCACTGCAAATCATAACCAAGGAGAAGAGCCATGGCCGAGAGTGTCTACAAGATCATCGAGTTGGTTGGGTCGAGCCCGCTATCGTGGGAGGATGCTGCGAAAAATGCCGTGAATTCAGCTGGTTTAAGTCTTCGTGACCTGCGCATCGCCGAGGTCGTTACCCTGGACATGAAGATGGAAGACAACAAGCCGGCTATTTTCAGGGCCAGAGTCAAGCTTTCTTTCAAGCTCGTCTCCGACTGAGCCCAAAAGAAAGCCCCCCTGAAAATCCGAGGGACCTCCAGCAGTGGAGGTTTGGCGGCGGCACTCACAACATCCGCTGCCGCCGCCTGGTCAGACACCCCGGCCTGCGAAAAACAGGGCCGGGGTGAAGCATTGCTAACGGGTGAGCTGTTCGCCGAGGGCGCGGCCATAATCCTGGCCGGCCTTGAGTCCCTCGGCGGTGGTCACCATGCCCTCGGTGAGGTTGAGCGGCCCGAGGCTGGTCATGTCCATCTTGAAGACGTGCATCATGGTATCGTAGATCATCGGTGCGCTTTCGCCGCTATGGGTATGGGAGCCGAAGGCTCCGCCGATCTTTCCGGTCAGATTGGCGAGTTCCGCCTTGAAGAGGAACTGCTTCATTCCGCCGGTCATGTCCTTGTGGTAGGTCGGGCATCCAAAGACATAGGCGTCGTAGCCGACGATGTCGAGTTCGTTGTCGATCTCCGAGATCTTCTTGAGAACCACCTCGACCGCAGCGAAACGCAGCCCTTCGGCGATGTGGTTGGCAATGGCTTCGGTCTTTCCGGTGCGGCTGTGATAGGCGATAAGCGCTTTCTTCATGAATCCTCCTGTGGGGTTATGGTGGGTGCGGGGCGCTGGAGGCTGGGCATGGAGTCGATGTTCGGCCGCCTCCGCCGTCTTCCGGGGATGGGAGGGCGGTTGCCGAGCTGTGCTGCAGCAATGATGCGCATCTTTTCCCGGTTGTCAATATTCGTCGCAATCCCAGGCCGTTGACGGAAAGAGTCCTGGACGTTCCGCGGGGTACTGGACTTTGCCGGGAGGAGGGTATACGCTGTAGGGGACAGCCGCATTCCAGGCCGGGGTCGATACGCTGGTGGCAGTTGCCCCATTACCCCGGTATCGTTGCCTATCGTTGACAAACAGCTCGACACCCAGGGAGGGCCTATGCTGGTAGCCAGGGAAATCATGACGGACAGGGTGATAACCGTAACCCCAGAGACCAAGGTCAGCGAGCTCGCGCGGATCCTGGCCACCGAAAATATTGGCGGGGCGCCGGTAGTAGACGGCGAAGGCCGCCTTCTTGGGGTGGTTACCGAGAGTGATCTCATCGACCAGACGAAGAAAGTGCACATCCCCACGGTGGTGGCCATCCTCGATTCGCTCATCTTTCTCGAGCGCCCCGACAGGATGGAAAAAGACATCCGCAAGATAGCCGGCACGGTGGTTGGAGACATCTATACGCCCAACCCGGTGACCGTGTCCGAAGAGACCCCGCTTGACGAAATAGCCACCATCATGGCGAAAAAGCATGTGCACACCTTGCCGGTAATGCGTGGCGGGGAACTGGTGGGGGTTATCGGCAAGGGAGATATTATCAAGACTCTGATTCCTTGAGACCAGAGAGCTTCGTCCTCAGGGCTGGCTCTCGGCTGCAGGGACAGAACTCTTTATTCCAGGGGAGGCGCGCGAAGCGGCAAGGCCAATGATGGCCCTGCCGCAGACGAGAGCTCGCCACTCCCCCAGCGACGGCGGCGACATGCAGCAGATCCTCCTGGTCGAAGACAGCAATATGTATGGCCGGCTGGCCAAATCGAGAATCGAGAAGGCCTTCGACCTTCCCGTCTATTGGTGCAAGACCCTCGCCGAGACCGAGGAACTGCTGGCCAGGGCCAAGGGCAACTTCTCCATGGCCCTGCTCGATTTCAACCTGCCCGACGCCCCCCACGGCGAGGTCATCGACAAGGTGGTCGGCGAGGGCATCACCACCTTCGTCTTCACCGCCGACTGGACCGACGAGGTGCGCAGCCTGGTGTGGTCGAAGAAGGTCGCCGACTATATCCAGAAGGAAGATCCCAACAGTCTCGACTACCTGCTCGCCGCCATGCAGCAGATACCGGTCAACCAGCACACCCTGGTGCTGGTGGTCGGCGAGGACGCGCAGTTCCGCACCACCGTCGCCGAACTGCTCTACGTGCGCAAGTTTCGCGTCGTCACCGCCCAGGACGGCAAGACGGCGCAGAGCATTCTCGACACCTACAGGGAGATCCAGCTGGTGCTGGTCGATTTCGCCGTGCGCGACATGGACGGCTGCACCCTGTGCACGCGGATTCGCGAGAAGCGCAAGCGCGAGACCCTCGCCATCATCGGCTTTTCCTCTCCTGACGACGGCAAGACCGGGGCGCGCTTCATCAAGAGCGGCGCCGACGACGTCATCGCCAGAGGGCTGCTGGCGGTGGAGGAATTCTACTGCCGTATCACCCGCTGCCTGGAGACCATTCGCCTCATCGCCCAGATCCGCCAGGGAGCGATCACCGACTTCCTGACCGGCCTTCATAACCGTCGCCACTTCTTCGAGGCCGGCGCCGAGTTGCTTGGGCGATGTCGTCGCGCAGGCGACAACCTCGCCTGTGTCATGCTCGATATCGATTTTTTCAAAAAGATCAACGATACGTATGGACACGATGTCGGCGATATGGTCATAAAGGGCCTGGCCAGGCTCCTGCGCAACAGTGCCGCCGCCGGCGACATCGTCGCCCGCATCGGTGGCGAGGAGTTCTGTCTCCTTGTTCCGCAGCTCTCGGGCAGGGATCTCTTGACTCGACTGGAACGCCTGCGCGAGGACATCGCCGCGACGCCCATGGCGACCCCCGCCGGCGCAGCGCCGCTTCAAGTCACCGTCAGCATCGGTGCATGCCTGGAGAGCGGAGAGAGCCTGGACGCGATGATGAAAACCGCCGACGAGCGCCTCTACACCGCCAAAAACAGCGGCCGTAACCGGGTGGTCTCCTGAACAAGGGCCCGCTGCCCGAGGACAGTGGCGCGCCGGCCTTTCCCCTATCTCTTCCTGCCTTGTCGAGGCTCTCCATGCCGCTCACCAAAGAGGAAATCAACCGCAAGCTGCTCCATGTGCTCTCCGGGACGCTGATTCCGGCGGGCATTCTCTATCTCCCTCAAGTCGAAGGCCTCTCACCGCTGACACCGGCGATTCTCCTCGGGGGCTGCGCCTTGGTCTCGGTGCTGCTCGAGTATTTGCGTTTTCGTAACGCCAGGGTTCAGGCCCTTTTCATCCGACTAGGCGCCTCCATGCTGCGCCGCACCGAGAGCACATCCTTCACCGGCTCGACCTATATCTTCCTCTCCGCCTTCATCTGTTCGCTGCTCTTCCTGCACCACCCCCATATCGCCGCCATCGCCCTGTCGCTGTTCATCCTCGGCGATGCCGCCGCCGCCCTCGTCGGCATCAGCGTC
>JANJUM010000028.1 GCA_024710585.1 Desulforhopalus sp. | reverse complement strand
AGAGCCTTTTCCTGGGCCGACATCCTCGAATCCGGCCAGATCAAGTCCATCAGCGAGCTTGCCCGTACCCTCGACGTTGATGGGTCGTATGTGGCCCGCATCCTCAAGCTGACGACCCTGGCCCCAGACATCGTCGAAGCCCTGATCAACGGCGAGGAACCCAACGGGCTCTCGCTGGCCAAGCTGACCCAGACCTTCCCCGAGGACTGGGCCGAGCAGCGCCGCCAGTTCGGCTTTGTTACCGACTGACGACCGGACCGGAGACCACCACAGAGAGCCGACCATCAGCGTCGGCTTTTTTACTTTAGGGGGCAGGAAACCGGAGTTGACCACGCTTCTTTTCATGGCCGAGGCGGGTGATTTCGAAAAAAACGTCCGGTTGCGGCATCGAGCGATGACCTAAGACAACCGCCAAAAACGGCAAACAGCCGCAAACCCATATCAATCAAGGATGTAGCTTTCCGGACGAGCTTCGGACTTGGTCCGGAGAAAACAGAGAATCAGGGGCCAAACAGAGAAAGAAAGGCAGGAAGATGGGGAGAATCGGTGGTGCGGAGAGGTGCTTTGGAAAGATGTGAAACGGGCGCAAACCCTTTATAAACAAGGAGAAAAAGAAAACCCGTCACCCCGGAGAATGACCCCAGAGAGACGGGTTTGTCTTTTCTAAATGGTGGAGGCGGCGGGAGTCGAACCCGCGTCCGAAAATGCTCCCCTCCCGTATCTACATGCTTAGTTCCGTGCTTTGATCTCGCCTTGGGAACTCCGTCGGAACCTGGATTTCCCTCGGCCAGCTTGTTAGGTCTCGTTTCCTGGCGGACAAGCGGCCATCAGCAAACCAGCCCGTAGAGTCGACGCCCCGTATCCACCCCCACGGGCGGGAAGTGGCGGGACGGCTATATGACGGCGATTAAGCCGCTACAGCGTAGTTATAATCGTCTGCGATTATATTTAGTTCTATCGGTTTTACGAGCAAATAGAAGCTCGGCATGCAACAGTGAGCTTACACATCCCCGTCGAATCCGTTTCGCCCCCTTATCCTTATCGACGTCTTGTTAAAGGTTATTTGTGCTGGCGCATCTCTCGAAGGATCTCGCGGTTGCTCTGCTGTTCCTTGAGGGCGGCGCGCTTGTCGTACTCTCGTTTGCCGCGGGCGAGGCCCAACTCAACCTTGGCGCGCCCGTTTTCCTTAAAGTATATCTTGAGTGGTATGAGGGCAAGGCCTTTTTCGTTGAGCTTGCCGATCAGCTTGCGGATCTCGCGCCGGTGCAGGAGGAGCTTGCGCACCCGCAGGGGGTCGTTGGGGTTATGGGTGGCGAAGGAGTACATCGAGATATGCACGTTGTACATCATCATCTCGCCGCGTCCGTCGATCTTCACATAGCCGTCCCTGAGGTTGGCCTTGCCGGCGCGGAGCGACTTGACCTCAGGCCCGGAGAGGACCATGCCGGCCTCGTAGGTGGCATCGATATGATAATCGTGCAGGGCCTTCTTGTTCTTGGCGATGATCTTGATGCCACTGGTTTTCTTGGTTGCAGCCATGTGCTCTGTTTGCTGTAGAAATCACACCGAGGTGGCGCGGATCGCTTCCTCATAGGTGGTTATGCCTCGTTTGACCTTGTCCCAGGCGTCCTCGCGTAAGGTAGTCATTCCTTCGCGGATTGCAACTTGGCGCATTTCGAAGGTGGGCGCGTCCTGGGCGGTCAGCTTTTTCAGCTGTGCCGACATCGGGAAAATCTCGAAGATGCCGCAGCGGCCCCTGTACCCGGTGCCACGGCAGTGGCGGCAGCCCTTGCCGCGGCGCAGGGTCACCGTGCCGCCCTCGCCGGCCGGGAAGCCGGCCTTGATCAAGTCTTCGGCCTTCATCTCGAAGGTCTCGGCGCACTCGTTGCAGATCATCTTCACCAGTCGCTGGGCGAGGCAGCCGAGGAGGGTCGAGGCGATCATGAATGGCTGCAGGCCGAGGTCGCGCAGGCGGGCGATGGAGGAGACCGCGTCGTTGGTATGCAGGGTGGAGAAGACGAGATGCCCGGTCATCGCCGCCTGCACGGCATGGGCGGCGGTTTCGTGGTCGCGGATCTCGCCGATCATGATGATGTCCGGGTCCTGGCGCAGGATGTTGCGCAGGATGGTGGAGAAGGTGATGTCGATAAGCGGCTGGACGGCGATCTGGTTGAACTCCTCGTAGACCATCTCCACCGGGTCCTCGACGGTGACGATGTTCTTCTCCGGGGTGGCGATTTCCTTCAGGGTCGAATAGAGGGTGGTCGACTTGCCGCTGCCGGTCGGGCCGGTCACCAGGATGATGCCGTGCGGCGAGGCCATGAACGACCTGAAGACATCGTGGTCCCTCTTCGAGAAGCCAAGGTTCTCAACCTGCTGGAAGACCATGTCTGAATCGAGGATACGCATCACCACCTTCTCGCCGAAGGCCACCGGGACCGTGGAGACGCGGATCTCGACGTCCTTGCCGCTCTTCTCCCCGACCTTGATGCGGCCGTCCTGGGGGCGGCGTTTCTCGGCGATATCCATGCGAGCCAGAAACTTGATGCGCGAGGTAATCGCCGAGTGCACCGCCTTGGGCAGGTTATAGATGGTGTGCAGGCTACCGTCGATGCGGAAACGCACCATCGACACGCCGCGCTTGGGCTCGATATGGATATCGCTGGCGCGCTGCTCGAGGGCGTAATGGAAGATGTGGTTGACCGCCGACTTGATATGCTGGTCGGAGGAGGTGATCTCCTTTGAGGCGGAGATCTTTACATAACGCTCGAGGTTGCCGATGTCGACCGAGGCGGAGCCCGTCGTGACCACGTCGAACTGGTCCTCGGCGGCGCTGATCGAGCGCTGGAAGCCGAAAAACTCGGCGATGATGCGCTTGATGTCGGACTTGGTGGCGAGGTAGGGGCGGATCCTGACCTGATTGGTCTGCTCGATGTCGGCCAGGGCGGTCTGGCAGTCGGGGTGGTAGATGGCGGTCTCCAGCACCCCTTCCTCGAGCTTGAAGGGGAGGATCATCTGGCGGATGGCGAAGTTGCGCGGAATGGTCTTGGTGGCCACCTCCATGTCGAGGTCGAGGGGATCGAGCTTCTTGAAGGGCAGCTTCTTTTCCCTGGCGATGGCCTGGATGATGGTCTCCTCGTCGACGAGGCGGCCATCGCCCCCCGGCAGCTTGAGGTTGAAGGCGGTGACGATGTCCACCATATCCGGGAAATCCTTGTCGATTTCCCCTTCCCGGCCGGCGGAGCGGAGGAGCTTCTGCCGCATCTTGCCCTTTTCGAGGAGCACGAATTGGCGTTGTTTGGCGGTAAGGAGGCGCAGATCAACCAGAAGATCGAGGAGTTCGTCGCTATGCAGGAGTTTCATTGCCGTCTCGTGGATGCTGGAAAGAAAAGGTGCATGCCCTCATTGTTCCCGCCGACGAGGTGTTTTGCAAGGGAATTTGCCTGGTTGCCGCGCAATGGGCAGAGGCGGGCGGCACCGCGCCTGTCAGGATGCGTAAAAAGGCGCTGCCCACCGCCACGGCGCTTGTGGCGACGAAAGGCGATCTCTGGGGTCGCCGCGGCTTGTCTTTTGCCGGAGTCAGCGCGGAGCAAGGCCTCTAGCCGGCGGAGAAAAGGCAAGGACTCGGAGATGTGGACCGATTCCTTTCCGTCAGCTGTCAGGTGCTTTTCAGCGTGGCGTTGTCCCTCTCTTTTTTTAGCTGCTCGACCTCGTCTTCGTAGGAGCGGGCGGTGAAGCGGGCGATCTGGGCCAGGTAGAAGCGCCTCTGCGCCGGGTCGGCGAGGATGGCCTGACGCTCGGCATGCACCGCTTCGTCGATGAGGCCGTTGGCCCAGTAGGCGGTGGCCAGGGTGTCGAGGATATAGCCGCGCGGCTGGACGGCTGCGGCGGTGCGGGCCAGGGTCAGGGCGGTGAACGGGTCGCGCAGCTCGAGCCGTTCCGCAGTCAGCAGCAGCCAGGCGAGATTGTTGAGGATCTCCGGGTTGCCCGGATCGAGGGCCATGGCTTTCTCATAGGCGGCCAGGGCCTGGTCTTCCATCTTCCTGGAAGCCATCAGGTCGCCGATGAGGCGCTGCCACAGGGCACGCTCAGGTTCCTGGCGGGCCATGTGGAAGATGACCGTCTCGGCGAACTGCTCCTGGTAGCGCGCTGCCAGTTCTTCCTTGGGGATGAATTGCACCAGGGCGAAGGCCAGCGTCAGGGTGGCGACATAGGCCCACAGGCTGCGCCGTACCTTGCGGTCGTGGCGGGCGATCAGCCCGGGGTCCCGCTCGGCGTGCAGCAGGCAGTCGATGCGCTCGCCGATGCCGAAGTGGTGCCAGTTGCGCTGGTTGCGGATGTTGCCGCTCATCGCCGCGATCTTCTCGAAGGCGGAGATCAGCGCCCGCGCGTTGCCGATGGCCGCCAGGCTGAAGAGGTCTGCCTGCCGCTCGAAATTGCGCACGAAATAGCCGAAGAGAAAACGAAAATAGAGCAGCAGGCAGAGCAGCAGCGGCACCGCGCCGACCAGGGTGAGCACGGTGTCCGGGGAGATGTTGCTGGCGATGAGCAGCCGCGTGAAGCGTTCCTGGGAGAGGGCCAGGTAGATGAGGGGCTCGGCGAGCAGTCCGGCAAGGACGCTGAAGCCGCCGAGGATGAGGACGTAGAGCAGCAGGTGCAGCTTCTTGACGTGGCCGATCTCGTGGGCGACCACCGCCTCGAGCTCTTCGCCGGTCATGGTCTCGATGAGCGCCGGGGTGATGAGGATATAGCGCAGGCCGGGGACGATGCCGATGACGCCGGCGGTCAGGGCTCTGCCTTCGAACAGCGGCCAGAGATAGAAGGTCACCGAGAAGTTCTGTCTGGCGCAGAAGCTGTCGAGGCGATTCTTCAGATACCCCTCGGGAAGCTCGCGGCAGTTCCACAGACGTCGCACCAGCGGCGGGAAGAAGACTACCACGAAGAGGAAAAAGACCATGAAGAGCAGCAGGTCGCCCCACTGCGAGGCGATGAACTCCTTGAGGCCGACGATGGGCAGGAGCGCCAGCAGGTCGTTGAGCAGGGAAAGCGCCAGCCAGGGCAGAAAGATCGGCGTGCTGGCCTTGATATTGGTGACCACCTGCCGCGAGGCCGTGACGCTGCTGCCGAAGACGACCCGGTAGTTGCCCCTGCCGGCGAGCCACATCAGCGTGAGGAAGAGGAGGAACAGGGCCAGACCGAGGAGGTTGGCAAGGGTCGGCAGAACGTCGGCCAGGGGCAGCTGCGAGAGGTGGTATTTGACGTCGCAGGCATAGAGCGCCGCCCCGTAGAAGGCCAGGGCGAGCACCGACAGCTGCTTCTCGGCGCGGAAATAGCCGGGCGCCTGGAAGGCGTCGCGTCGGGCGAAGCGTTGCACGGCCAGGGCGGCGAAGCCTGCGGCGAGAGAGGCGAGCAGGGCCAGCGCCTGCCAGCCGGCCAGCCACGGGGTCTCCGGGACCCCCTCGACGGTGAACAGGAAGATGGCGATGAGAAAGAGGAGGAGGTTGGTGTACATTACAACTCGCCATCTGGCGTGGAAGGGGTTGCCGTCGGGCCGCCTGCGGGGAACGCGGCCGTCGGGGAGCGAATGTCGGCTTCCAGCACACTAACATCTTTTCTTTGTTTGACAACTGGTGGCGCTGTGAGCCGGT
>JANJUM010000276.1 GCA_024710585.1 Desulforhopalus sp. | reverse complement strand
ATCAATGTTATGTACCCAATACACGGCACCGATTTCAATGCCTTTCTCGACATCGTCCTTCTTCATTTTCCATGAAGCCTCGCTGAGCGCGGCAAACCCCCACCAGCCGGCCTTGGGCATGGCATAGGAGAAGACGCCGTTGGCGTCGGTCTTGACCACCTGGGTGATATAGGGGTCGCTGGGGGCTTGGAGCCGCCCCTTGCACTCCTCCCCCGGGTTGAGGTATTCCACCTCGACCTCGACACCCGCCGCCGGCTGCCCCTTGACCAGCACCTGCCCGGTGAAGAGATTGCCGGTCCACAGCCCGTAGGGACGGGTCAGAGGGATGATCTCCGTTTCCAGGCCAACCGGCTGGTCCCAGCCCTCCTCGAGGCCGAGGGCGTTGACGCACACCTTGGTGTAATGGATGATGAAGACATCCTCGGCCGGCTCCCAGTATGGCGCCGGCTCGAGGAAGAAGGTGTAGTCGCCGGGCCGTTTGATCTGATAGGTGCCCTGCCAGTAGGTGTAGCTCTCCTTCTGCTCGGCGCTCTTGCCCTTCTGGGCGGTCAGCGAGGCCAGCAGGTCGGTTTTCTCCCCAGCCGCCACCACCGCGAACTGCTTGGGTTTTTCCATCTCCATATAGGACCCCTCCATCGGGTGAATGAACTTCACCGCCAGACCGAGCTTCTTGTCATCGTCCTGGGTGACGATATCGTCCGAGGGGGTGATGACGCCGAAATGGGCCTGGGCCTGTGTGACGACGAAGAGCGAAGAGGCGGCGGCGAAGGCCGCAACAAAGAGTTTATTAGCCATGGGCGTCTCCTGTAACTTTTTATTTTTTATGCAATTTCAATGTATTGCACAGATAAAAAAGCAACCGTCAGCAAACAATAGGATTTTTATTCATTTCGTGTGCGTAACATGCATGATATACATGCCCCTGTCAACGGTTTTCTCGACCGCTGCACACCAGGAACAAGCGAAGATTTTTTATATTTTCAACGAACAGGGGAGGAAACGGGAATGCGTTCCAGGCACATCACACTGACCATCACCACCGGCCTGCTGACCCTCGCCGGGCTGCAACCGGCCTTGGCCAGCGACAAAGGAGAAGGGGCCGCAGCCACGCTGCAGGAGCATCTCACCATCAGCGGCATCATCGAGGTCGAGGCCAGCAGCCGCGAGGCCTTCGATGGCAGCAAGGAAGAGGATATCAGCCTGGCCACCGCCGATTTCGGCATCGAAGCCAAGCTCGTCGACTGGGCGATCGGCACCCTTGCTCTGACCTGGGATGACGAAGAAGACAAGGTCACCGTCGACGAGGCCTTTATTTCCTTAGGCCCTGCCGAGAAAATTCCCGCCTCCCTCAAGGCCGGTCGCTTCTACCTGCCCTTCGGGGTTTTCGAGAGCGCCGCCGTCTCCGATCCGCTGACCCTCAAGGCCTTCGAGACCAGAGAGGATGCGGTCATGGTCAGGTTCGAGAAAGCCGGTTTCACAGGTGGCGTCTACGTCTTCAACGGCGACACCAACGAAGGTGGCGGAGAAGAAAAAATTGAGCACTTCGGCCTGCACGGGGGCTACAGCCTGGAGAATGATGACCTCAAGCTGTCCGCGGCAGTCGGTTATTTAAGCAGCATCGTCGACTCCGATACCCTCGGCGAGGAACTCGACCGCGAAGCCGACTACGTCGGTGGCATAGCCGCCCAGGCCAGCGTTGCCGCCTTCGGCTTCACTCTCAGCGGAGAATATATCAGCGCCGTCGACGACTATCACCCTGCCTCCGGGGAGGATGGCAAGCCTGTTGCCTATCACCTCGAAGCAGGCTACGAGGTGGAACTCGGACTGCCGCTGCAGTTCGCCCTCTCCTACTCGGCCACCAAAGACCTCGCCCCGATTCTCCCCGAGAGCCGCCTGGCGGCGGTGGTCGGGGTAACACTCACCGAGGGCCTCGGAGTCAAGGTCGAATACAGCCACGACACCGATTACGACAGCGCCGATGGCGGCAGCGGCGAAGAGGCCGACGCGGTGACCGCCCAGCTTTCCTACGAATTTTCCTTACCCAAATAATCTGCTGCAGAGGCCCTGGGCAGGTCTCTTCCTCTTCGCCCCATCGGTCATGCGCCTCTTGCTGCGCATGACCGATGCCGCCGGCCTCTTTGCACCTCGCGGTGCGGCGCCGATTTTCCTTGACTTCATGATTACATCAGGATTAGTGTAACACGGTTTCCTTGTGAGTGTTACACTGTCTTGCCACAAGGAGCGCAACATCGATTTCACACCCTCATGATTACACATGAAAAAGTCCGAAGCTCTGCGAGCCATCCACCATGACCAGCTTGAGTATATCGAGAAGAACGTGGCTGTCGACTTCGACAATCACCGCCAGATGCCGCATACCTTTCACTACCGCGGCCGAGCCTATGCCGTTGAAGACCTCGTCTGCAACTGCCCACCAACCTGGAACAGGCCACAGCAGGCTACCTCGTGCAGGTGCAGGGCGATGAGTCTGTTTATCTGTAATTTCCTTCACGGGACGTTTTTCATGCACCGCACACTCCTCACCGCGCTGGCGGTGATGCACCTCGCGCTCTCGGCTGGGCCGCTGGCGGCAGTTGAAACCGACCAGATCAAAAGACCGCTGGCGGAATCGATCCGTATCCGCCAGACTACCCAGCAGGACGAAGAAAAATGGCAGGACGACAAAGAAAAGCTGCTGGCCCGCTTTGATGGGCTGACCGAGAGTAAAAAACAGTTGGCCGAGCGCCAGGCCAGTCTGGAAGAGCGGCTGCGCGGGGCCAGGAGCCGAATCGCCGCGAAAGAAAAAGAACTCGCCGACAGTGAGCGGCTGCAACAGGAAATCACACCGCTGATCGACAGCCTGACCGCCGAACTGCAGGAATTCGTCGCCGGCGACCTGCCCTTTCTCACCGAGGAACGGGCAACGCGCCTGCGGCGTCTCGCTGAACTGCGCGACGACCCGGAAGTGAGCACCAGCGAAAAATTCCGCAAGGTCCTCGAAGCGATGCTGGTCGAGGTCGAGTACGGCAATACCATCGAGGTGACCCGCGAGACCATTGCCCTGGACGGCAAGGACACTCTGGTCGATATCTTCCGCCTCGGCAGGGTGGCCCTCCTCTACCAGACCCTCGACCAGAAAAGCAGCGGCTATTTCGATGTCGCCGCAAGGGCCTGGAGGCCCCTGGCGGGTGACTATACCCGCGACCTGACCACGGCCATGGAGATCGGCGCCAAACGTCGCCCGGCGGAATTGCTGGCCCTGCCCCTGGGGAGGTTGCAACGATGAAATCTTCTCTAATTCTTCCCATCACTTTTACCATACTCTTCACCCTGGGGGTCGGCCCCTCCGCGCCGGCCGCCGACGACATGCGCCGGCAGCAGGCCGGGGCCCGCGAAACCTTGCAGCAGCTCAAGGCCAAGGCGGCGGCCGAGGAAGAGGCGGCGAGAGGCGAGGCCGCGCAAAGCCGGGCCAACATCGCCGCCGATCGTGCCGCCCTGGAACAGGCGGTGCAACAGCTGGAAGAGCAGACAGCCTCGCTGGAACAGACGGTGAGCGCCCTCGACGCCGAAGAGAAGCGCCTGGCGGAGCAGGAAAAAGGCCTCCTCGCCAAGCTTGCCGCCACCGACGCGATGGTCCGCGAGCTGGTCGGGGTGTTGCGCATCCACGCCAAAGACCTGCAAAGCCTCTTGGCCGGCAGTCTGCAGTCGGCCTTCGGCGATCAGGCCAGCCCGGCTCTCTCGGCTATCGCCGAACAAGCGCAGTTCCCCGGGATGGAGGAGATTGCCGCCATGAACGCGGCCCTGCGCCAGCAACTTGGCGATGGCGGCGCGGTGCGTATTACCAGGGGGCCGATCGTCGACCGCTCTGGCAACGCCGTGGAGGCGGAAATTCTCGTCCTCGGCAATTTCACCGCCGCCTATCGCTTAGGCGACGAAGTCGGCTTTCTTAACTACTCCCCTGCCGGCAGGAAGCTCTTCGCCCTCTCCCGCCTGCCCTCGCGCGCCCAGCAGAAGATGATCCGCGACTATATGGACGGCAGGAGCGAGGCGGTGGTGCTCGATATCACCCGGGGCGCCGCCCTCGGCCAGATGACCCGCACCCCGACCTTCTGGCAGCAGGTACAGAGCGGCGGCCCTCTGGTCTGGCCGATTCTCGCCATTCTCGCGGTCGCCTCTCTGCTCATCGCCGAGCGCCTGGTCTTTCTGTTGCGACACCGGCAGAACGCTCATCTCCTCTTTGAAAACCTGGCGGCCATGGCAGAACGGGGCGACTGGCAGGGTTGCCGCGACCACTGCCTGGGGCTGGCCGGAAAGCCCCTGGCGCGGGTGCTCGCCGCCGGTATCGAGCATTGCCAGGGCGGTCGCGAACTCATGGAGAATGGTCTGCAGGAGGCGATTCTCCGGGAAATTCCGCCGATGGAGCGCTTTCTCTCCAGCCTGGCCATGCTCGCCGCCATCGCTCCCCTGCTCGGCCTGCTCGGTACGGTGACGGGAATGATCGACACCTTTCACGTCATCACCCAATACGGCACCGGCGACCCGCGCATGATGTCCGGCGGCATCTCGGTGGCCCTGGTCACCACCATGCTCGGCCTGGGGGTGGCCATTCCCATCATGCTCGTCCATACCCTGCTCAGCCGGGCGGTGGACAACCGCATCGCTGAACTCGAGGAAAAGGCGGTGGCGCTGGTCAATCTCCGCTTCAGCAAAGGTCATGGTACCTGTTGAGGCCCTGCTGGACAGCTGGCGCCAGATCCTTGGCTACATGGACGCCGGGGGGCCGGTGATGTGGCCACTCGCCATGGTCAGCGTGGTAATGTGGTTTCTGATCGTCGACCGGACGCTGTTCATCGGCCGCCTCTATGGCCAACCTTTGAGCTTTGCACAGGCGCACCGCCTCATCGAGACAGGGGCAATACCGGAAAAACGACACAAGAATGGGGTCTTGGGTCGACTGGTCACCCTGGTGCTGCTCTCCAGCCAGGACCACCACCCCGCCGCAGAGGTTCTCGACCCTGCCGTCCGCGTTCTGCAACGATCGCTGACCAACCACCTGGCGACCATTGGCGTGCTGGCGGCGGTGGCACCGCTGCTTGGGTTGCTCGGCACGGTCACCGGGATGATCACCACCTTCGATGTCATGGCGATTTTTGGCACCGGTAACGCTCGCGCCATGGCCGGTGGCATCTCCGAGGCCTTGATCACCACCCAGACCGGCCTGTTGGTCGCCATTCCCGGTCTCTATATGAAAGCTTTCCTCGAGCGGCGGGCCGCCAACCTCGCCCGGCACCTCAGCGCCGCCGGACTCTACCTGCAACGGCATCTGCCAGTGACCATAACCCCAGCGCCAGCTCACCCGCCGGCTGCCCACGAGACCCGATGCTGAACATCACCGCCACCCGACGGAAAAACCGCGCCAGCGTCGAGCTGAACATGGCCCCGCTGATCGATATGGTCTTCATCCTGCTCATCTTTTTCCTGGTCACCACCAGCTTTGTCAAGGAGACCGGCATCGAGGTCAGCCGCCCGACGGCAACCACCGCCGAACAAAAGGAGAAGGCCACCCTGCTCGTCGGCGTCGAAGCCGACAACCGCATCTATTTCGACCACCGCGAGATCGACATCCGGGCGGTTCGCGCCAACATCGAGCGCGGCCTGGCCGAAAACCCGGAGGGCTCGGTGGTCATCGTCGCCGACAAGGCCAGCGCCACCGGCGTGGCCATCGAGGTCATGGACGGCTGCCGCCTGGCCGGAGCGAAAAACGTCTCCATCGCCGCCAAGCTGCCACAGGGAGACGCCAGGTGAGCTGCGCCGTCATTGCCCCCGAGCAACTCGAAGGATCGTGCCGGCAACGCCTGCGCAAACGGCTGGCGCCGGCCGCGGCCGCCCTGCTGATCAACCTCGCCCTGTTCGGGCTGATGCCCTACCTGCTCACCAGGGATGGCGGTGAAGCCAAGAACCAGGATCTGGCGACTGCGGTCAACGTCATTCGTCTCAAACAACCCGAGTCACCGCTCAAACGCACCCCGGAGAAGCCGCCGGAGCCGCCGCCTAAGAAAACGGTGAAACCACCGCAGGCAAAAGCCGTCCCGACCACGCTCTCCCTGCCCTTCGCCATCAACCCGCGCCTGCCGTCTTCCCCGTCGACCCTCAACCTGCCGGTGATGCCGCCGGGCCGCATCGGTGTGCCCACCGATATCGTGGGCGACGGCGACCTCGATGCCCCGCTCACCGTGATGGTGAGGGTGCCGCCGGTCTACCCCCTGGGAGCGAAGAATCGCGGCACCGAGGGCTGGGTCAAGGTGCGCTTTATCGTCAACGAGGACGGCACGGTGCAGGAGGTGGCCGTGGTTGACAGCGAGCCGCAGAAGACCTTCGACGACGCGGTCATCCGCGCCGTCTCCAGCTGGCGCTTCAAGGCCGGCACGGTCGGGGGCGTGCCGGTGAAGTGCCGCGCCGAGACCGTGGTCCGCTTCAAACTCGATTAACCTCCGGAGGTAGCCCATGGGACGACAACGAGTAGTGCTCACAGGACTGGCAGCCATTCTCGTTTTTGCCCTCGGCCTGGCCTCGCCGGCGCTCTCCGCCGGCAAAGAACAAAGCGACCTGCCCGCGGCCGCCCAGGTCATCCTCGCCAAGGCTGGAGCATTGCTGGAAAACAAGGAATACGCGCAGGCCGCCCAGATGATCGCCGAATTCCAGAAATCGGCCCCGCCGCAAGAGCAACAAAAGGAGAGCGACAAAGGCTGGTTTCATGCCGAGGTCCATCATGCCCTCGGTGTCTGTTATCTCTTTCAGGAACGCTATAACGAAGCGGTCAGGGCCCTGCAGGCGGCAGTCGACCGCAATCCCCGCCACCAGGGGGCCCTGCTCAATCTCGGCAAGGCCTCTTATGAACTCGGCAATCACGACAAGGCTGCCGGCTGCTTTCTTGCCGCCTATGAATGCGGTGAGGAGAAAAATCCCGAACATCTTTATTTCGCCGCCGTCGCCCAGATGCTCGCCGGGCAAGATCGCCAGGCGATCGCGCTCTTCGAGCGGCTACTCGCCGAACACCACGGCAAGATACAACCGGAATGGCGGGAAAACCTCGTGCACGCCCTGCTGGCCGCCGGCGAAAACCGCCGCACCCTGCCCCACCTCGAGACACTCTCTGAAACCAGCCAGGGAACGAAACAGCGCCAGTGGCAGGAGCTGCTGCTTCATCAGTATCTGCAGCTCGACATGGGCGACAAGGCCCTGGCCTATGCCGAAGGGCTGAGCGCCAGGGCACCCACCGAGGTCCTGTGGTGGCGGGCCCTGACCCACCTCCACCTGCAGCACAATCGCTACAAGGAGGCGCTCACCTGCCTGCTGGTCGCCGGCTATCTCGATACGCTGACAACGGAGGAACAGCGCCTGGTCGCCGACCTCTACCTGCAGCTGGGGGTGCCGCGCCAGGCCGTGCCCCTCTACAAGGGGATGATTGCCGCCGGTGTCAACCACCAGCTGCTCGCCAATCTCCTCGTGGCCCTACGCCAGATGGGACGAACGGAAGAAGCCCTGGAGGCCCTCGACAAGTTCGCCCCTTCGCCCCTTTCCGCTGAACTGGCCATGCAAAAGGCCGATTTGCTCTTCTCTCTTGGCCGCTACCAGGAGGCCGCCAGCCTCTATGACCAGACCGCCGCCAGCGCCGGCGGCAAACAACGCCAACGCCTCCAGCAGATGGCGGCCTCTGCCAGGGCGCTGCTCGAGGAGCGCAGAGGCGATGGATGAGAGGCCCTGGTACCCCTCTCGGCGACGACAAGATACGCGGACGGCGCCGGCCCGGTGACGGAACGCACCACGGTGGCCTGCCCGGCCTCCTGCACAGGTAATCTTTTTTGGATATTATATATTCAACGACAACGACCGTCGACTCTGGGAAGACCGCTGGCAGGAGGCCCTGGCCGCCTCGCCGATGCGGCGGCGCCGCTCGGGCGACCCCATGAAACGCTGGA
>JANJUM010000263.1 GCA_024710585.1 Desulforhopalus sp. | reverse complement strand
TCAGGAGGCGGTGTTGAGGTACACGTCGAGGAGCTGGTTGCCGATCATCTTGGCCAGCTGTTCGTAGAGGGCTGCCTTGTTGACAGGCGAACTCTCCAGCAGGGCGAGGAAAGGCCCGCTCTCGATCCTGAGCAGCTCCGAGTCGACGTCGCATGTGGCGGAGGCCGCGAACTCCTTACGGTGGATCAACGCCGACCAGCCAAAGAGTTCGCCGGCCTGCTTGGCGGTGTACCACTTGCCCTTGCCGCGTTCCATGGTGACGCTTCCCTTGAGCAGGATGTAGAAATAGTCGGCCGGGTCACCGACTTTGAACAGTTTGTCGCCGCTCTTGCTGGAGATGGGTTGGGCCAATTCGGTGATCTCTTTGACGAACTCGATATCCATTGCCCAGAACAGATCGCCTTGTCGCAGTTGCATACGCTACCTCCTTGGTGGTGTTGGCGGTTTCTTGTGCTGACACCCCTTCTGTCGCAATTACCATGCCAATAAAATTGCTCATGATTTCAGTGCATAGGTCAAACGAGGCTTTACGTTGTACCAGATACAGTAGTTGGCCTATCAAATATGGTATATACTGAGAAAACTACCATATACAGTAATATGAAGAGAGGTGGGCATGGACGAGAACGATTTTTTCAAGCAGGGGACATTGCTCATCTGCAGCAGCCTCGAGATAGAGGTGGCAATTTGGCGGCTGCGTAACTTTCTCGCCGATCACCTCCCCGCCGATGAACTCTATCTCAGCCTCTACGAGCCGGCTGAAAGAGCCCTGCGTTTCGTGGCACGGGCGGACAGGCAGGCCGGAGTGAAGTTGAACAAGCTGCTGCCCTTGTCTCCGGAAATGGTGGGCATGATCGAAAAAGGCGGGCGCTTGAGCGATTATCTGCTGCTCAACGAGCCGCAGGCAGACCCCATCGGGAGACTCATCACCACCGAGTTCGGTTTTGCCGATACTTCTCTGCTCGCCTTGCGCCTGACCATCGCCGGGGAACGCATCGGTGTCCTCGATGTCTTCGCCCAAGGCCGCGAGCGCTTATGCCGGGAACACGCCGAGCGGCTGCGCTTCTTGCGCGAACCCGTCGCCATCGCTCTGGCCAATGCGCTGCAGCACCAGAGACTCGTCAAACTCAAGGAGCAATTGCTTTCCGACAGCCGTTTCTTCAATCGCGAACTCATCGCCATCAGCGGTGATCGGGTGATCGGAGCCTCGGGGGGGCTTTCCCGGGTCATGCAGGCTGTCTCGCAGGTGGCGCATCTGCGCAATACCGTTCTGCTTCAAGGCGAGACCGGGGTAGGTAAGGAGGTGATCGCCAGCGCCATTCATGCCGCTTCGCCGCGTCGCGGTGAGCCGTTCATCAAGGTCAACTGTGGCGCCATCCCCGAAAACCTCATCGACAGCGAGCTCTTCGGGCACGAGAAAGGGGCTTTTACCGGCGCTTACGAGCAGAAACGCGGCCGCTTCGAACGCGCTGACCGTGGCACTGTCTTTCTCGACGAAATCGGGGAGCTGCCCTTGTGGGCCCAGGTTCGGCTGCTGCGTGTCCTGCAGACCCAGGAAATCGAGCGCGTCGGTGGAACCCGGCCGATTCGCCTCGATATCCGCATCATCGCGGCGACCCATCGTGACCTGGCCGCCATGGTGCGGGCGGGAACCTTTCGCGAAGACCTGTGGTTTCGTATCAACGCTTTTCCCATAAGGATCCCGCCGCTGCGAGAGCGGCAGGAGGACATCGGCCCCCTGGTACAGCATTTTCTCCATAAAAAGGCGATAGAGATGGGCATTGCCGTTGCACCCCAGCTGTCCCCCGCCTCGCTGGCCCCCCTGCTCGACTATTCCTGGCCGGGAAACGTCAGGGAACTTGAAAACGTTGTCGAAAGGGCCTTGATCGAGCGGCGTCGGGGGGAACTGCACTGGGATCTCCCTGGCAACGAGGCGCGACGGAGCGGTATGGCATCTGCGGATACGAGCAAAGAGGGCATCGATGGTGGCGAGGACAGCCTCGATAGTGTCATTTCACGTCATATTCAAGCAGTTCTGGCGAGAACCGGGGGGCGAGTCGGGGGGGCAGGTGGCGCGGCGGAAGCCCTTGGCGTGCATCCCAATACCCTGCGCGGGCGCATGCGTAAGCTGGGGATTCGCTTTGGGCGGGGGCAATGATCCATCCAGTGAGAGAGTGATTCATCATCAAGGACATATAGGGCATGGACAGGGTCCAGTGTCGAACCGCGCAGCATGGTGGTCTGCTGTGCAAACTGATCACTTTTCCCCGGAGGGAACCGCAGTCTGGTGGCGCAGACCGTGGCCGCACTTGAGCGTGCACACCTTGCAGTCGCCGATGCAACGGTTACCGTCGCCGCACATATAGCCGCAGTTGCCGCAGCCATGATGGGGGGCGATGCCGCGGCCGCTGATGCGAAAGCCGAAGCCGTCCGAGTCGACCAGGATCGGCTGGACATTGTCGAGGAGCACGCGGTTGATGATATAGCGAAAACCGTCGATATCGAAGACGACATCGGATTTCTTCAGCTTTTCGAGAGCGATGCCGAAGCTGCGGATACCGCAGCCGCCAAGCTTGACAAAGAGACGAATGGGCGGGCGCTCTTTTCCGGAGAAGTGTTCTTCGAGGAGTTTTGTGGCCTTTTCGGTCACCACCAACGAGGGCTGATCCATCAGATATCCTCCTTGAGGTTTCGGGGACGACAGTGTGGTCCGTTCATGCGGTCCGCGGAATTCTCTCGCTCCAGCTGGTCGAGGGCCGGACCACAACCGTGACTGCGATGCCGGCAGGCCAGCCCGCTCCTCACCTGGCGGGGCTCAGCGGTG
>JANJUM010000262.1 GCA_024710585.1 Desulforhopalus sp. | reverse complement strand
TCGCGCGCCTTTCGTCGATCGATCTCGAGGAGGTCCCGGGCTGCCCGGCGGAGCCGGAGCAACCGGCGGTGCAGCCGGAATACCCGGTGGAGAACCTGGGCGACGAGGTCCTCGCCTATACCGGTCGCCTCACCGAAGCCCTCCGCCTCCGCTTCGAGGAGGCCGAGATCGGCCCGGCGGTGCTGCGCGAGATGGCCATCGGCTTCAACGGCCGCTATCTCGTCTACCCCTACTATCAGGACGACGGCAACTGCTACGCCGCCCGCTGCGTCCATCCCGAGAGGGCCGACGATTTCTTCTGGCATGGTAACGCCGACTTCGCCGTCGAGCCCTTCACCCTCTACAACGTCGCCGACCTCAGGCACTGTGACAACGGCGCGCTCTTCCTCTGCGAGGGCGAGGACAACCTTCTCGCCCTGCGCCAGCTCGGTTTTCCCGGGGTTGCCGTGGCCCATTACAGCGGCCTCGAGAAACTCGAGGCTTCGTTGTTCGCCAGGATCAAGACGCTGTTCATCGCCGTCGCCAACAGCCACGAGTCGGACAGCGCCGCCCGCAACCTCGCCGCGCGTGTCGGCTACAAGGCGCGCATCCTGCCCTGGCCGCCGGGCACTCCGCGTCACCACAGCCTCTTTCGTCTCGCCCGGGAGACTGGCCGCGGCTTCTCCGGCAAGGTCGCCGAGATGGTGCGCCTCTCCCGCGCCTTCTCGCCGTTTGCCACGCCGCGCCGCGAATACCGTCACTTTCTCGACACACTGAGCCAGGAGCGGGGAAGCGAATACCAGGGCCTGCTCTCTGGCTTTCCCCTCTTCGACCGCGCCATGGGCGGGGTGCACGGCATCAACGTCATCGGCGGGGCGCCGAAGATCGGCAAGTCGACCTTCATCGTGCAGATCGCCTCGACCATGGCGGGAAGCGGCATCCCGGTGCTCTACTACGACTTCGAGAACGGCCGGCAGAAACTCTACAGCCGCACCCTGTGCCGGCTGTCCGGGCTGTCGACGGAGGGCATCCGCAGTGAAGGCCAAACAGGGGAAGAGAGGAGGCGCCTGCAGGCGGCCCACAAAACCCTGGAAAAGATGCTCTTCTTCTGGCGGGTCATCAACGACCGTCGCGTCACTCCGGAGCTGATGCGCCGCCATATCGACTTCATCCGCCACGAGACGCGCAGCACCTATACCGTGGTGGTCATCGACAGCCTGCACAAGCTGCCCTTCAACAACTTCAGCGAGCGGCGTACCGGCATCGACGCCTGGCTGCGCCAGCTGGAGTCGATGCGCGACGAGTTGCAGGTCTCTTTCCTGGTCATCTCCGAGCTCTCCCGCGATGACGGCGGGTCCTACCGCGAGGAGCCGCATCTCGGGGTGTTCAAGGGTTCGGGGGATATCGAGTACAGCGCCGACAATGCCATGGTGCTCTACCCCGAGGCCGGCGGGCAAGCCGTGCAGGAGGGGGACCGGGCCCCGGACGCGGTGCTCTGGCTGGTGGCCAGCCGCGAGCACAGTCCCGGGCGCGTCGCCATTTACCGCCGCAACTTTCCCTGCTGGGGCTTTTACGAAGAGGCTCTGCCTCTCACGCCTGGGGTGTAACGATTCCAGGCTCCCTGGCCCGCATGCCATTCGGCGGGGCCGGATTCTCCGCGAGTACTTTTCTCTAGATTCCCTCTTCCTTCTGCCACTTTTCCAGGGCCGCCAGGGCGCGGCGCGACCGTTCCACGCCGCGTTCCCGTTTGCGGCCTTTACCCTCCCAGGGTGGGAAGAGGCCGAAGTTGACGTTGGAGGGCTGGAAGCGCCCGGGGTCGCTTGCGGTGAGATGGCGGACCAGCGCGCCATGGGCGGTCTCCTCTGGGGGCACGGCGAGTGGACGGCCGGTGGCGAGGCGGGCGGCGTTGATGCCGGCGAGCAGGCCCATGGCGGCCGACTCGACATAGCCTTCGACGCCGGAGAGCTGCCCGGCGAGGAAGAGATCGGGCCGCTCGCGGAGCTGCAGGGTGGGCAGGAGGAGCAGCGGCGAGAGCACGAAGGTGTTGCGGTGGATGGAACCGAGCCGGGCGAACTCGGCCTTTTCCATGCCGGGGATGAGGCGGAAGATGCGCGTCTGCTCGGGGTAGGCGAGCTTGGTCTGGAAACCCACCATATTATAGGTGCTGCCCTCGAGGTTCTCGCGGCGCAGTTGCACCACCGCATAGGGGTCGCGGCCGGTGCGCGGGTCGGCCAGGCCCACCGGCTTCATCGGCCCGAAGCGCAGGGTGTCTTCGCCACGGGCGCAGAGCACCTCGATGGGCAGGCAGCCCTCGAAATATTTGGGTTCCTCGAACTCCTTGAGCGGCATGTAGCGCGCCTTCGAGAGCTCGTCGAGAAAGTGCCGGTAGCTGTCGCGGTCCATCGGGCAGTTGAGGTAGTCGCCGGGACCATCGTCATAGCGCGACTTGCTGTAGACGATGGTCATGTCGAGGGACTCGCCATAGACGATGGGCGCGATGGCGTCGTAGAAGGCGAGGCGGTCGCGGCCGGTGAGGCGGCCGAGGGCCTCGGCCAGGGGGTCGGAGGTCAGCGGGCCGGTGGCGATGATCGTTGCTTCTCGGGAAGGCGGGGGCAGCTCGGTGACTTCCTCGCGCACCAACTCCACCAGCGGGTGGCTGGCGAGGGCGGCGGTGATGGCGCTGGCGAAGCGCAGGCGGTCTACCGCCAGCGCCTTGCCGGCAGGCACCGCATTGGCTTCCGCCTGAGCCAGGATGAGGGAGTTGCAGCGCCGCATCTCCTCCTTGAGCAGGCCCACCGCCGAGGTCGGGTCGTTGGCGCGCAGGGAGTTGCTGCACACCAGCTCGGCCAGGTCGGGGGAGTGGTGGGCCGGGCTGTAGCGTTGCGGCTTCATGTCGTAGAGCCGCACCGGGCAGCCCCGGGAAATGAGCTGCCAGGCGGCCTCGCAGCCGGCCAGGCCGCCGCCGATGATGGTCGTTGTCGGGATGTGGGTCATGGTCATTGCCTGGGGGCGTCGGTGGTCGCCGCGTTGTGGCGGCCGGGGTTGGCGAGGAAATAATAGCCGAGGGTGAGTATCTGCAACAAGATGAGCACGCCAAAGCCGACGGCAAAGCTCTGTGGCGTCGGCGGCTGGCCGGGGGCGACGACCAGGGCGATGATCGCCCCGATGGCCCACTGGCCGATGAAGGCGGCGACGAAAACCAGCAGGTTGAGGGCGGTGGTCACCCGGCCGCTGAGGTGCAGGGGAAAGGCCTTGGCAAGCACCGAATAGCAGATCACCCCGGAGGTGCCGAAGAAGCCGAAGGCCAGCCACAGGGGAAGGCTTGCCTCGCTCGGCACGACGAGGAGCAGGATCTGGATGGCGATGGAAACGCACATGCCGCCAATGGCGGTGGCCGCCTCGCCCCCCGGGCGCCGTCCCAGCCGCTCGGCGACCTTGCCGAAGATGATATAGCCGGCGACCATGGCAGCCGCCAGGGAGAAGAGTACTTCGGCGACCTCGCCGCGCTGGAGGCGGGCGACATGGGTCAGCCACGGCCCGGCCCACAGGCCGTGGATGGACATGAACGCCGCCTGGGAGGCGGTGGCCAGGGGGGCGGTGCGCCAGAAAACCGGGCTGGTGAAGATCTCGCGGATGCCGCGCAGCTGGTTGGCGATGCTCTCCCCTTTGGGGCCGGAGCGTTCCTGCTCGGGCACGACAAAATAGACCAGGGCGGCGGAGAGGAGGGTCAGCCCCCCCAGGCCGAGGAAGACCCCGCGCCAGTCGGTGATTGACAGCAGCGCCTCCACCGGCGAGGTCGCCGCCAGGGCGCCGAGGCCCCCCGAGGCCATCTGCAGACCGTTGATTAGCGGCCATTTGTCCTTGGTAAAGAACAGCGAATAGGCTTTGAACGAGGCCATCAGGCAGGCCGAGACGCCGAGACCGATGAGGGCGCGGCCGACCACCAGGCCGAAGAGACCGTCGGCACGCGAGAAGAGCACCGCGCCGACGGCGGCGATGACCAGCAGCACCGCCTCGACGCGGCGCGGCCCGTAGCGGTCGAGCAGCACCCCGAGGGGCAGCTGGAAGGAGGCGAAGGCGATGAAGTAGCTGGCGGTGAGCATGCCCAGGGCGGAGGGGCCGACGCCGATATCGGCTATGAGGTCCGGGGCGATGACGGCGTTAACGACGCGGAAGAGATAAGAGAGGAAGTAGCCGGCGGCAAAGGGCAGGAAGACGCGCAGCAGGGTGTGGGAGAGTGTGGCCATGGCAGGGTGGTTGTGGCCTAGCGGCCCCGCTGGATATGAACCGGCACCTTACGGCGTCCCCAGCGCAGGGCGTCGTCATGGGAGTGGAAATAGAGGTCGATGCGTGCCGGGCCTTTGATGTTGCGGCCGCGGTCGCGCACCACCCCCCAGCCATAGCCGGGGACGTACATGCGTGTGCCGAAGGGGTAATGTCTGGTGTCGGCGGCGATGGTACCGTCCTCGGGGAGGAAATACCAGGGAAAAAGGACCAGCCGCAGGGGGATCATCCACGGCCGCTCGACGCTGTCCCAGGAAAAGAGCCCTTCCTGTGGTTCGTAGGGCGTGGTGCCCGAGGCGGTGAGACCGTCGTAGGGTTTGCCGCGGCGCGGCCCTCTGGCGACGTAGCGGTTCCAGAAATCGATATGCAGCCACTGGCCGCTGCCCCTCTCCCAGTTGCAGCAGATGTCGCAGCCGCAGTAGGCGGTGGTCTCCATGACCCTCGGTTCGAGGCGGCCGCCAGGGTTGTGGCCGACGTCCCTGGCGCAGCCGAAGGAGAACAGGGCCAGCAGCATCAGGCCGAGAGGAAGGAGGAATGCGGCCGGCAAACGTCTCTTCCGGGGGCTGGGGCAGTCGGTCATGGCAGGGGGCAGTGGCGGCTGGGGACGATGATTGTGGCGATCCTACCATGTTTGCCACAGAGCGAACAGCGAAAAGCGTCGTGCTCGGGATGACCGGGAGTCTTGCCGGCATTGCGTAAAAATGTCAGCTGGCGGAACGCGAGGCGGTGTCCTGGCAGGGGGAGGGTTTCGATTGCGGAGGCTCGTCGTCCTCCACTCCGGCGAGGAGGGCATAGGTCTCCTCGAACTGGCAGTGCAGCATCTCGAAGTGCCTGACCATGCCCGGGTCGAGATGGGCCGGCGCGGAAGCGACGATGATATTGCGGCTCTTCTCGTGGGAAAAGGGCTCCTTGTAGCTGCGCCTGACGCGCAGGGCGTCGTAGATATCGGCCACCGCCATGATGCGCGCGGCGAGCGGGATGTCGCAACCCGCCAGGCCGTAGGGGTAACCGCTGCCATCCCAGCGCTCGTGGTGGTGGGCGGCGACGAGGATGCCCATTTCGACGAACCTGTTGTCGGGATAGCTCTCATGGACGCACTGCAGCGTCTGCGCGCCGATCAGGGTGTGCGTCTTCATGATCTCGAACTCTTCAGGCGTCAGCTTGCCCGGCTTGAGGAGGATGCTGTCGGGGATGCCAACCTTGCCGATATCGTGCAGGGGGCTGGCCTTCCACAGTGTCTCGACGAAATCCTCGTCGATCATTTCCCGATATTCCTCGTCCTGCAGCAGGCTTTCCCCGAGGAGTTTGCAGTAGCGGCGCACCCTGTCGAGATGGCTGCCGGTATCGTCATCGCGCGATTCGGCCAGCTGGGCCAGGGCGTGGATGGTGGAGACATTGGCGCGTTCCTTTTCAAGGGCCAGCCGCTTCTCCTCCAATTCGACGAGGGCGGAGATGTCCTCTATGCAGAAGACGAGGCGATTGCCGCCGAGCTTGCGGCACTTGATGCGGATGGCCCTGACATCATGCCTGCCGATGACGAGATCGTGGTTTTCCAGAAAGAAGGGGCCGTCGCCACGGACGCCTGTGGCGAGAGTGTCTTGCAGCGCCGGGTCGTATTGGCCGAATATTTCGAAGATATTTGGGATGTTGCGGCCGTCGTAACCTTCGATCAGCTTGAAGACGAGGTTGGTGCAGAAGGGGTTGAGATGGAGGATTTCGCCACGGGCATCGGTCTCGCAGATGCCGATGGGCGTCTGGTAGACGAAGGCGAGCAGCTGTTCCTGGAGTTCATCTTCTGATGAGGACATAGCGCAGTTCCGCGAGACCGTTTTTGAGCAGGCGAAGATCCACTTTGACCGGCTTGACCTTGAAGCTGAGGATGTAGGGGAGGGTTTCGTCCAGCTCCGGCTGCTGCTCGAACTTGAGCGCCACCAGGTAGTTGTTCATGCACGGAGCGATCTCCAGGAACAGCGGCCGATTGAGGATATTCTCGCGACGGTATCCCGACATCTCCTCTTCGAGACGATTGTAGCGTCGCACCAGGGTACGCTCGTCGAAACCGATGACGCCGAAGGGCAGTTCGTCCAGTTCGCGATCGTCGAGGGAGTGAAGGGTGGTCAGGAGATTCTGGTCGGTGAAGGCAATCATAGCCGTACCCCTCGGCGGAGTGTCGTGGAAACGGATCGGTGGTTTTCGTGGCGCGTTGGACCAGCAGTGGGGCCTGCCCGGCTGTAAACCGCCGCTGTTGTCTGACTCCGTAAAATAGCCTGTCATCAGGAGTCCTGCAAGCCTGCACGGGGCGAGGATCGTCAATTTTATGGGTCATGCCGACGCCTCGGCAAGGCCTTCATTGCGGCGAGGCTACCGCTTTAAGCCAGCGTTGCCGTGGGGGCGGAACAGTCCCATTTTCTCCACGGTGAGCGCGTAACATCTGGCCTTGTCGGCAATTCTTTATGCCGACAAGGTGCCTGCCGCGGTGCGTGGCCTCCTGGATGGCCTTTTCGATGGCTTCGTCGGCGAGGCGCTTGACTTTCACTTTGTCGGTATAGGCCACGGCAGTCATCGCGGCAGAAGGCGCCACCGGGGGAGAAACTGGTGTCAGTCTCCTGGCCCTCCGGGCAAGGCTGGTCATGGGTGGAAGGCGGATGGGGTGGATGACTGCACAGGTGCGACCGGGTGGGTTGGTTTCTCGTGGCACTTGCAGTCGCGACAACGCCCGCAGCACGTTTTCTCCTTGCGGCGGCTGGTGATGACCTTGACCCTGTCGGGACCGACGGTGAACCCGAGCTGCCCGGTAAGATAGAGCTTTTCCACTGGCAGACGGCAGTGGCGCAGCAGGGAGCCGAAGGCATCCCTGGCTTCGGGGTGGACGGTAGTCAGCCCATCGGTGTGGATGAAGATGTTGCCGCGGCCATTGTACTCGTCGGCAATGCGTTGTATGAGGCGGTCGGCGAGGGCCGGGTCGAAGAGGCCGCGCAGGTCGACGTGGAGGTTGCCGTTACGGTGGCGGGTGGCGATGGGGGCGATGTCGTTCATGGGAATCCTCTTAACTTTCTGGGTGTTCATGGTTGTGATTACTGGACGATGTCGGTAAGGCCCTTGGCCAGCGACGACAGGCTGGCGCTGCGCATCATGACGAAGGGTTTTTGATACCTCTTGCAGATCTTCTTGACGCTCAGGCAGGCATCGTGGCTGACGCAATCGATGGGGCAGAGCACCGCGTCGGCGGTGGCGAGCATCTTGGGGAGCAGGTTGCGGGACTCCTCCTTGCCACCGTCGTGGTGGAGAAAACGTCCCCCGAGGGTCTCGACCAGCTGTTTGTAGTGGGGGATCATTTTATGCAGACCGCCAACATAGAGTACGGTGCGGCCGCAAAGGTTGCGGCCGGGGCAGTCGCTGGAGTCCTGTTCGCTGCAGTCGCGGCAGGGGTCGATGGCGGAGAGGCGGTCGCGCAGCAGGCTCTCGAAGCCGACGAGTTCCTGGTGCTGCTCTTCATGATGCTGCAGCAGGGCGAGGTGCTGCTCCTGCAACTCGTCGTAGCGGGCCCTGGCCAGCTGCAGCTCGTCGCGCAGCGAGGCCTCTTCGAGAGGCAGGGCCTGCCGCAGTTTGCCTGCCACCGCCTGTTGCCGGACTGCTTCTCCCTGACGGAGCGACGCGAGCTCTTCGCGCAGCCGGTCGTTGTCCCGCTGCAGCTTTTTCGCCAGAGTCTCCGCGCCGTGCCATTCCTGCTGCAGGTCGCGAAAACGTTTCTTGTCCTCTTTGCGCAGCTGTTTCTGGGCGGCAAGCTGTTCCTGGAGAATGGTGATCTGCTCGTTCTGTCGTAAAAGATTGCTGCGATTGCGGGAAAAATTGGCGATAAGGTCATGGGAGAGCATATGCAGCTGAGCATAGTAAGCGCTGGCCTGTTCGAGGCTCACTGCCGGGTGGGTGACTACCGCGTACCAGGCCCTGTCGATATTTCCTTCGACAAGATCTTTTTTCCACAGAGTGGCTATGGCCTGGTCGTCCTCGGTGAGGAAATAGCTCCTCGTCGCCTGTCGGTATTTTTTGTCGAGAAAGCGTTGCAGCGCTTTGCCCATGCTGTCCCCGTTCTTGGCCACTTCGATGAAGAAGACATGGAGACCATGGTCGTCCTGCAGGGCGATGCTCTTGAATTCCGCCTCCCGGGCAAGTTTGCGCATCTCGGCACGGTTGAGGCAGGAGCCGATCGTCGCGCAAAGATAGCCATGATCGATTTCCCAGATCTTTTTGCGTCTGCTGTTCAAGTCTTGTCTCGTCATGTCGAATCCCTCTCCCAGAAGTAATGATTTTCGATTCACAGGGCCAAAAGAAGCCGGGAAGTGCATTTTCCCGGTTTTTCTTTTGCGTGCCTTCTCCACGGGCGAGTCAGAGGAGATCCGCCCGAGGAGGATAGCCTTAGGCTGTGGCCTAGAACTCGTAAGCCAGCCGCAGGGTGATGCCATCGGCATCGCCGTCGCTGCCGCCGTCTTCGCTGCTGTAATCCCAGTCGTGGTAGTACTCACCGATGACCCGCAGCCCCTCGATGAGGGCAACTCCCGCCGAGGCGAGCACTCGCTGTTCGGGTAGGCCGAGGGCTATGGCCTCGTCGGACCATTGGTAGCCGGCGGCAAACACCGTCTCGTGCTGCAGGAGCTCGATGGTATAGGCCGCCTCGACAGTGATGGCCGCCGGCTGGGCCCCGGCGTCGGCAAAGGCCAGTTCGCCGGCGGCGAAGCTGTCCAAAGCGCCGACGTATTCGGCGAAAACGCTGACCGGGCCAATGGTTGCGCCACCATAAAGAGCAAGCCCGGGAACATGCTCCTTTATCTCATCAAGCCCGGCTTCACTGAAGGCATCGTCGATGCCGCCGGAATCGGCGATATTGCTGGCCATGGCCACCCCGCCGGTGAAGGAGAGGTCGTCTCCCTGGAACTCGTAGCCAACCATGCCGCCAAATCCTTTGATATCATCGTCGTCGCCACCTTCGTTCATGCCGTTATAGGCGAAGATGGCGGCGCTGAAGCCCTTGAAAGTGACACCACCGACGAGGCTCGAGGCCTGGATCTCGCCCAATGTCAGGGTAAAGGGATCCTGGAGCATTTTGGTGGTGAAGTTGCCGAAAGGCAGGTAGAGCCGACCGACTGAGAGATAGGCCGGCATGTCGTCGCTCTTCCCGAGGGTGATAAAGGCTTCGTCGACGGTGACCTTGTCTTCTTCGTCGTCCCAGTCGAGGGCCAGGGTGGCCTCCGCCCAGGAAGCGAGCCTGGCTTCTACGCCGAGAGTGGCGGTGGCCAGGGCGATGTCGGAGGACGACTCTCCGGCGACATCCTCGCTCCACAGGGCATCCACTTCGATGGTGCCGCTGAAGGTGATGCGATCCTTGATCTGTTCGAGGGCGGCGCCCTCTTTTTCCTCGGCAAAGGTCTGGTCGGCGGTGCCGAGAGTCAACATGCCGACCGCTACCAGGGCGGTCGCCTTACGAAAAGCCATGATTATTCTCCTTGTGTCGTGTGACGGTTGAAAGAGTTTGTTGTTGGGACGAGTTTCGTTGGGAGTGATTTTTTATTGCGCGGCGGGGTCATTGGCCAGCCACAGATAGCTCTCGATGGTCGCCGGATCGCAGCTGCAGCAGCCGGCGGCGCAGCCTTTGTTGCCGGCGATCTTCTTGACCTTGCCCTTGTCGACCCACAGGGCGAGCATCGGTTTCACCGTGTCCGGGTCGCTGCGGAAGTGCACGGCGATATCATGCAGGGTGGCGACGCGCCGTTCCTGCAGGTAGCGTTTGATGGCGATCGGGTCCATGGCGGTTCTCCTTCTCCTTACGTTCAGGCCTGGCCCGGGCTGGGCAGGGCCAGGCTGGCGGCGCGCCGGTCGGCGTAGAGGCGCATGGTGAAAACCACGGCGGCGAAGACGGCCAGGTCGGTGATAACCCAGGTAAGGCTCTGCGCCGGATGCTCGGCGAAGGTCGCCACCTGGTAGAAGAGCGTGGCGGCGAGGTAGGCCATGAGGGTGGTCCAGAAGCCGATGAACAGGGTCCAGCCGAGGGTCGTCTCGCGGTAGACGGCGGCGATGGCCGCGCTGCAGGGGAAGTAGAGGAGCACGAAGAGCAGGTAGGCGAAGGCTGCCGCCTGGCTGCCGAAGAGCGTGACCATGGAGCCGATGGTGGCACTGTTGACCTCTTGCTCCTCTGCGGCCCGCTCGCGGTCGCTGACGTCGCCGATGCCTATGCCCAGCGGATCGAAGAGGCTGTCGCCGATACCGGCCAGGCCTGCGGGGATGGAGGCGAAAGCCTCGGCGATGCTGGCTCCAAGGGAGAACGGCTCTTCCTCTTCGGGTTCCGCGGCGGCGGCCGCGTCCATGGCCGAATAGAGGGAGTCGATGGTGCCGACCACCGCTTCCTTGGCGAAGATGCCGGTGAAGATGCCGACAGTCGCCGGCCAGTTCTCGTCACTGATGCCGATGGGGCGGAGGATCGGGGTGATGGTCTTGCTCATCGAGGCGAGCACCGACTTTTCCGTATCCTCGTTGCCGAAGCTGCCGTCGCTGCCGTAGGAGTTGAGGAAGGCGAGCACGGCGATGACCGGGATGAGCACCTTGCCGGCGCGGAACATGAAGGTCTTGAGGCGCTCATAGGCGCGCAGCACGACACTTTTCCAGCTTGGCAGGTGGTAGGGGGGAAGTTCCATGACAAAGGGGCTGATATCCCCGCGCAGCAGGGTATTCTTTAGCACCAGGCCGGTGAGTACGGCGAAGGCGATGCCGATCAGGTAGAGGAGAAAGACCAGGTTTTGCCCGCCGGCGGGGAAGAAGGCGGCGGCGAAGAGGGCGTAGACCGGCAGCCTTGCCCCGCAGGACATGAAGGGGTTCATGGCGATGGTCAGGGTGCGGTCGCGCTCGTTGTCCAGGGTGCGGGTGGCCATGATCGCCGGCACGTTGCAGCCGAAGCCGACCAGCATGGGAATGAAGGATTTGCCGGGCAGGCCGACAAAGCGCATGAAGCGGTCCATGACGAAGGCCGCCCTGGCCATGTACCCCGAGTCTTCGAGGAAGGAGAGGCAGAGGAACATGAAGGCTATCGGCGGAATGAAGGTGGCCATGGTCTGGATGCCGCCGCCGATGCCTTTGGCGAGTACGGTCACCAGCCACTCCGGAGTGCCGATCAGGCCAAGCGCACTGGCGAAGCCGTCGACGAACACCGCACCGGCAAAAATGTCGAAGAAATCGATAAATGCGCCGCCGACATTGATGGTCAACATGAAGGTGAGGTACATGGCGACGAGAAAGATGGGGATGCCGAGCAGGCGATGCAGGGCGTAGCGATCGATGCGGTCGGAGACGCTGTCGCTGACCGTACCGCTCCGCCGCACGGTCTCTTTGACGAGCGCGTTGATGTTATGGTAGTGGGCCGAGGCGATGGCGACATCGGCCTCTTCGCCAAGGCTCTCCTCGATATCCTGGCGCAGGGCACGGGCCTTGTCCCCTGCCTGCTCGTCGACGATGAGCGTGGCCTGCTCGTCATCTTCGAGCAGTCGTGCCGCGAGCCAGGCCGGCACCATGCCACCCTGCTCCGCTTTAGGGGTGACCAGCGGCAGGAGGGAGTCGATGGCCGCGCTGATCTCGGGAGGATAGACCTGCAGCGGAGCCGGTCGACGGTTCTGCGTCGCCTCGGCGGCGACGATCTTTTTGAGATCGTTGGTGCCGAGGTCGTCGGTAGCCACCAGGGGCACTACCGGCACGCCGAGTTTGTTGGCGAGGCGGGAGATGTCGATGGCGATGCCCTTTTTTTCGGCGAGGTCGGTCATGTTGAGGGCTACTACCAGGGGGACCTGCATCTCGAGGAGCTGGCTGGTCAGGTAGAGGTTGCGCTCGAGGTTGGAGGCATCGACGATGTTGACGATCAACCGCGCTTCTCCTGAGAGTAGAAAGTCCCTGGTGACGCGTTCGTCGGCGGAGGTTGCCGAGAGCGAGTAGATGCCCGGGGTATCGATGACTTCGATGCGCTGCTCGCCGTATCTGCAGGTGCCAGTCTTGCGGTCGACGGTCACCCCCGGCCAATTGCCGACATGCTGCCGCGAGCCGGTGAGGAGGTTGAACAGGGTGGTCTTGCCGCAGTTGGGGTTGCCGACGATGCCGATGGTCAGGGCGCTCATTGATTTACCTCCTCTACCAGCAGTGCGGTCGCCTCGTCGCGCCGCAGACTGAGATGAAAGCCGCGCACGGCGATTTCGACGGGGTCGCCGAGAGGGGCGACACGATTGACCGTGAAGTCGGTGCCCTTGGTCAGCCCCATGGCCAGCAGCTTGCGGCGGTAGACGGTGTTGCTCTTGTCGTAGCCGACAACCGTGGCGCGGTTGCCGACCTGAAGATCGGCCAGCGTTCTCTCCATGTCTTTAGTTCCTCACTACGTAGATTTTATG
>JANJUM010000273.1 GCA_024710585.1 Desulforhopalus sp. | reverse complement strand
ACATCATGATGCAGCTCAGGGTCATGAGCAGCAGGCCGCCCCAGAACAGCTTCTCTCCTCTCAGCATCGTCCCTCCCCGGGCTGGCGTCGGCGCTGCCAGGCGCTTGTCGGCATGGTCCCGGACGACATGGGACTGGTCGGGCTGGTCCCCTTGCCTGAGAAAGAGGGGTGGGAGATGTGGCGCTGCGCGGGCATCGGGTGCGGGTCCTCGGTGTGCTGGGTGCGGCGGCGGTACGGAGAGCCGCCGGGAGATGATTCTTTGCAGTATTGTAGCAGTGCAGGCAGGCACTGTCCAGGAAGTGCATACGGCCGACGCTGCGATCCTGGCAGAGGGCCAGGCGTCATGTTGGTGAAGAGTCAACCATCCGCAAGCGAAGCCCGGCCTTGAAGGCGGCTATGTTTTCCGCCGTCTGCAGGATGATGCGCTGCCTCGCCTGGCGGCTCGCCCAGGCGATATGGGGGGTGAGGAGGAGGTTTGGCAGTCGTGGGTCGAGCAGTGGGTTGCCGGCGTTGGGCGGTTCGACGCTGAGGACGTCGACGGCCGCTCCGGCGATGACACCCCTGCGCAGGGCCTCGGCCAGGGCAGCCTCGTCGACAAGCCCGCCTCTGGCGGCGTTGACGAGGAACGCCGAAGGTTTCATCAGCGCCAGCAGGCGGGCGTCGATGAGACCGCGCGTTGCCGGGGTGAGCGGACAATGCAGGGAGAGGATGTCGACGTGTGGCAGGAGTTCCTCCACAGTGGGGCGGTCGTCGGGCGGGCCGCCGGGGCGCCGTGCCGGCAGCACCGTCATGCCGAAGGACTCGGCGAGCCTGGCCACCGCCCGGCCCAGTTCGCCGTATCCGATTATGCCCAGCGTGCTGCCGCGGACCTCGCTGATCGGGTAGTGTAGGAAGCAAAACTGACGAGCCTCTTGCCAGCGCCCGGCGGTCACCGCCTGATGATAGCGAAGGAGGTTGGTGTGCAGGGCGAGGATGGCCGCCATGACGTGCTGTGCCACCGAGTTGGTGCCGTAGGCGCGGCAGTTGCACACGGCAATGCCCCGTGCGGCGGCGGTCTCGAGGTCGACGATATCGGTGCCGGTGGCGACCACGGCAATAAGACGGAGTGCTGGCGCGGCCTGCAACGCCTCGCGGGGGAGGCGGACCTTGTTGACGATGACCAGCTCGGCCCCGGCGATGCGTGCGGCGACTTCTTCGCAAGCGGTGACCGGGAAGCAGGAGAAAGAGGAGCACTGCTCCGCCAGAGGGGCGAGGGAGAGGTCATCCAGTCCCTCGCTGTCGAGAAATACGGCGTGCATCGCGAACTCCTCCTCGTCAATGGCGGGGGGCGACGGCGTCGATGGCCTTAGAGCCCGAGTAGACGACGAAATTATAGTAGCGGTACCAGGTGCTGATATCGACGAAGCCGGCCTGCTGCAGCCACTGCAGCTGCGCGGCGAGGGTGGCCATGCGGTCTTCGCGCATCCGCTCGCGGGCGGCGGCGAGGGCCGCCTCGTCAATGCCCGCGGCCCTCACCTTGCTGAGCCACATATGGCGGCAGAGCTGCTCGGCCATGGGGTTTTCCCCCAGCACCTGGTCGGCGTTGACGAACATCCCGCCCGGCTCGAGCAGGCCATGGACGGTGCGGAACAGGGCGGCCTTGTCGCTGTCGGCGAGGTGGTGGATGGAGAGGGCGGAGATGACCAGGTCGTAGACGCCTTTCAGCGCATCGCGGCGGTAGTCGATGACCTGGAAGGTCACCCGGGAGAGGTCGTCGCCGGCGAAACGCGCTTCGGCACGGTGCAGCATCTCCGCCGAGATGTCGACCAGGGTGAGCAGGGCCCGGGGGTAGCGGCGCGCCACCGCGGCGCTGAGCAGGCCGGTGCCGGCGCCAAGGTCGAGGACCCGCAGCTCGCGTTCCCCGTGGAAGGGGAGGATTTCCACCGGGATGGCATAGAAATCGTCGTAGCAGGGAATGAGGCGACGGCGGTCGCGGTCGTAGGTCGCGGCGCCGCGGTCGAACCGCTCCTGAATGGTCACACTGTCTCCTCCGCCGGGGCGAGATGAGGCCTGGCGCCCCGACGGCGCCAGGTTTTTGTGCGGAAACCGCCGGCAATTGCCGCTTTTCTCGTTGCCGCCATTGAAGTTAAAGCATCTTTCCTATATTATCAACGCTGTTGTTGGTTGGGCCCCCTGCGCGCTGGGGGCTTCTGGGCCAGGGAAACAGGGAGGTCGCGGCATGGATGTGGAGGCAAAGGGGGGGCTGGGGAGATGGACGCTGTGCGGAGGCGGGTCTCGTGGGGGGCTGGCGGTTCTGCTCTTCGCCATCCTCGTCGTCAGCGGCTGCGCCCCCAAAGTGCAGGTCGCCTATCAGCCCCGCCAGCGGGCGCTGCAGCAATCGCCCGTCTCGGTGGACCAGGCAGCCATCCTCTCGCTCAAACGCCATTACGAGAAGTGGCGGGGCACGCCCTATGTCGATGGCGGCATGTCGCCCAGCGGCATCGACTGCTCAGGCTATACGGTCGTCGCCTATCGTGATCTCTTCGGCCTCGATCTGCCGCGCACCGCCGGCGAGCAGGCCGCCCGTGGGCGGGAGATCCCCCGCGGGGCGCTGCAGAGCGGGGATCTCATCTTCTTCAAGACCGGGCGCTACAAGAATCATGTCGGCATCTACCTGCACGACGACCAGTTCGTCCACGCCTCCCTGTCGCGGGGGGTGACCCTGTCCAGCCTTGACGATCCCTACTGGCAGGAGCGCTACTGGCAGTCGCGCCGACTGGGGCGCGCCGATGGCGGACAGAGCTCCCCGGCCGGAAATCTGGCCATGGCCGGCCCCCGCCGCTGAGCGAAGAGGAGAGCCACCGATGCGCAACCCCTGGATCGCAGCCCTTCTGCTGGGCGTCTTTCTCGGCTCCAGCGTCCCCGCAGGTGGCGCGGAGCCGCCACGGCAGCGGCTGCCCCTCTACGAGTACGGACTCACCGCCCTGGCGGCCCACTTTCCCCACTATCTCGGCTCGGACGAATACCAGAGCTACCTCTTTCCCGTGCCCTACTTCGTCTATCGTGGCGAAGTGCTCAAGGCCGACCGCGACGGAGTGCGCACTATCTTCATGCGCCGCGGTCCGTGGGAGACCGATATCTCCCTGGCCGGCAACCCGCCGGCCGGGGATAACGAGAGGCGCGATGGCATGGACGACCTCGACGCCATAGGCGAGGTCGGACCGGCCCTCAACTACTACCTCTTCGATTACGGCGAGCGGGATAACCTCTATCTGCAGGCGACCCTGCGCGGTGCCTTCTCCTTCGCCTTCGACGATGGGCTGGACGTCCGTCATCAGGGCTATGTCTCCGACCTTTCGGTTATCTTCCACGATTCGCGCCTCTTTCGCGAGCAGCGCCTGCGCTTCCACCTGAGCGGCGGAGTGCGCTTCGGCGACGCCGACATGCACGGCTACTTCTACGAGGTGCCGGAGCGCGACGTCACCGCCACCAGGCCCCGTTATCGGGCCGAGGGCGGCTACGGCGGCCTGCAAGTCGCCGGCAGCATCACCAAGGAACTGAGCGATAGCCTGGCGGTGAGCTGCTACGCCCGCTGGGCCAATATCGACGGGGCGGCGTTCGCCGACAGCCCCCTGGTGGCCACCAGCAACAACGCCTTTCTCGGGGCGATGCTCGTCTGGACGATTGGTGAATCGGATCAGGCGGCGCCTTGAAAGAGCGGGTCTCGCGCGCTCCTTCCCTCCACTTCGCTACCCGTTGAAGATGAAAAATTTGCGCATGACGTAATTGAACATTACGGCGGTGACGATATTGGCGCCGAAGGCGTAGGTGGTGAGCAGGCCGAAACGCCGGATGAGCACCCCCATGAGCATCGTGCCGAGGGCCGCGCTCAGCCCGGAGACCGCGTAGAAGAGGAGAATCTCTATGACCACGTGGTATTTGCCGGCCTGGAAGACGAA
>JANJUM010000218.1 GCA_024710585.1 Desulforhopalus sp. | reverse complement strand
CGAGGCGGCGCCCTCCGGGGCGCTGCGCTCCTGGCGCACCGCCTTGACCTGCTGCTGCTCGACGAGGGCCGACTGCACCTTTTCGGGGCTGACCGCGCCGCTCGCCACCAGCAGCTCGCCGAGGGGCTTTTGCTGGGCGAGCACCGTCTGCAGCGTTTCCGGGGCGAGGTCGCCGCGGTCGACGAGGATCTCGCCAAGCCTGCTCGGCTCTTGGTCACGGCTCGGGTCGTCGATGAGCTTGAGCGAGATGCGGCAGTCGTCCTCGACGAAGATGAAGACGTCGCGGATGGCCGCCTCGCCGCGGCTGGTGGTGAGGATGATGTCCCAGTAGAGGTAGCAATGCTCGGCGACCAGGTTGTCGAGGGCGGGGACGTTGTCGTAGTGGGCGGTGACCTGGCAGGTGCCGAGGTCGCGCAGCTCGTTGACCAGCGACAGGGGCTTGGACCCGCACAGGAGCAGTTCGCGGTTGGGCTCGAAGCGGATACGCCAGGTGGCATTCTTTTCCGGTGCGGGCTGGTCGGCCCCTGGTGACGGCTCAACGCTCGCGGGGGGCGGCGCGGCGGGGGCGGCGGGCTGAGCGGCCTGCCCGCCCTGCTCGAGGCGGCGCAAACCGGCGATGATTTCATCGCCGCGGGCCTCATCGACCTCGCCGAGGCCGGAGGAGGCGTCGAGCAGGGCCGAGATATGGTCGCGCGACTGCAGGGTCAGGCTGAGCAAGTCCTTGGTCACTGCCATCTTGCCGTTACGCACCAGGTCGAAGACGGTCTCCACCTCGTGGTTGAAGGAGGCGATGGCGTCGAATCCGAACATCGCTCCGGAGCCCTTGATGGTGTGCATGGCGCGGAAGACTCGGCTGATCAGGTCCCTGTCGTCCGGGGTCTCCTCGAGCTCGAGAAGCGAGGTCTCCAGTTCGGCCAGCAGTTCGATAGCCTCTTCGCGGTAGGCGGCGATATGTTGTTCCATCATGGCGCAAATCCCTATGCTGACATTGCGACCCCTGTGGCGTCCCGCCCCCAGGGGGGCGGTCCCGGGCCTAACCCAACACCTTCTTGACCACGGCGATCAACTGCTCTGGCTTGAACGGCTTGACGATCCAGCCGGTAGCCCCGGCCGCCTTGCCCTCGGCCTTCTTGCTGTCCTGCGACTCGGTGGTGAGCATGACGATGGGGATGAATTTGTTGAGGGTTCCGGCGCGCACCCCTTTGATCAGGCCGATGCCGTCGAGCTTGGGCATGTTGAGGTCGGTGAGCAGCATATCGACCTTCTTGGCGCCGAGCTTCTGCAGGGCGTCCTGGCCGTCGACGGCCTCGATGACCTCGTAGCCGTTCTGCTTGAGGGTAAAGGCGACCATCTGGCGGACGCTTGCCGAGTCGTCGGCGGTCATGATCAACTTGGCCATTGTTCTATGCCTCCAATTTTACGAAAACAGGCGGAACTGTCGTATGCGCAATGCTCGTGCCGCTCGGAGCCGCTGGCGGCGACGAGGCGGTGCAGCTCCTCCGGCAGGGGATCCTGCAGGGAGAAGGATTTCCCGGCGGCTCCGGCGGTCTTGCAGGCGGCGCAGAAGAGCTGCAGGGCGGTGATGTCGAGCTCGACATCCTGCGGCAGGGCCACCGCCACGCGGTCGCTCTCGGAGAGGGCGGCGTGCAGCCTGGCGGCGAAGTCGCCGATGGTCTCGATAGTCAGCTGCGGGCCGCTGTCGATGACCAGCGTGGCATGGTCGTTGCCAGAGGTCTCGCTCGGGGCGGGTTCTTCCGCGCTCAGGGCCTGCTGCACTTCGTCGAAGAGTTTGCCGGTGCCTTTCGCTCGCGCCATGTTCCTGCCTCCCTGGCTGTGCCGGTCAATGGGTGACGGTGTTGAGGAATGTCGCCAGGTCGCGGTCCGACTTGACGATATGGGATTCGAGCCAGCCCTTGAGAAAGCTGAGGACCTCGAGGAATACCGGCTTGCCGGCGAGGTAGTCGCGGTGCATCTCGGTCACCCGGGTCGCGAACTGACGGTGCTGCTGGTCGTGGGCTTCATGGGCCGGGTAGCCGCTTTCCTTCATCAGCCTCTCCTCGGCGGCGAAGTGGTAGGTGGCGTAGTCGATCAGCTCGAGAAAGAGGGCGTCGAGCCGTTCCCGGGGGACCGAGTCGCGAAAATCGTCATAGGCGGTGTTGAGCAGGCCGACGAGGTGGATGTGGTGTTCGTCGATCTCCTGGAAACCGCTGAGAAACCGTTGCTGCCAGTGAAAGAGTGCCATACGCCTCCCCGTTGCCCTGTCCTGTCCCCTCGGGGTCAGAAGAGGTCGACGTTGTCGCCGAACTCCGACTCCGACTCCCCTGCCGACGCCGCCTCGCTGGCGAGGCTGGCGGTAGCCACGCCGTGCCGCCCGGCGATGGCTTCATGGATGCGCCGCTCGCTTTCCATGGTGTAGCGCTGCGCCATCATGCGCAGATCCTCCTTGAAGGCCTCGCTGGCCGGGGCGATGGCCCGCGCCTCGCCGAAGATGAGGCTGAGGCTGTCGAGTACCTCGTCGGCGGGGCCCCTGGTGCGGTCGTGGATGTCGATGCCGGCGGTGAGCCGTTCGATATCCGTCGCCAGCCTGGAGACCTGTCCCTTCACCTCGTCGAGCAGGGCGAGCAGTTCGTCGCCCATGCCGTCGAGGGTGGCGATGATCCCGCTCAGTTCCTCCCTGATCTGCCCAATGGCCCGGTCGAGGTCCTGTTCACCCCCTTCCGTCTCTGCGGCGAGGCTGGTGGTGGCCTGGTCGATGGCGGCGAGGGTCTTGCCGATAAGGTCGGTGCGGCCCACCGCCTCGCTGGACATCTGGCCGATCTCTTCGGCGAGGACGCTCATCGAGGCCCCCCGCTCCCCGGCCGATGAGGCCTTGATGCGGGCGTTGAGGGCGATCTGGATGATGTCCTTGCCGATGCCCTCGATGTCGACGACGAAACCGGTGATGCGCCCCACCGTGCCGATGACCTCCTTGATGATCTCGGCCACGGCGCTGTTGCTCTGCGCGCAGCTGGTGAGGAGGTCGGCCAGCGAGGCCATGCGCGCCGCCACCTCGTCGATGAAGGAATGTCCGCTGGTGTCGAGGCTGCCGGTGCGGCGCAGGATGGCGGAGGCCAGCTCGCCCTGCTGGCTGGCGATGAGGTGGAGGTTGTCGATGATCGCCTGCACGGCCTGGTAGAGCTCGGCGGAGGCGAACTGCAGCTGCGCCTGCTGCAGTTCGCAGACATCGCCGACGCGGCCGATGAGCTCGAGGCGTTCCTCCGCGGCGGGCTCATTGCCTGCCATCGGGAAAGCCGGCAGGAGGAGTTCCAGCGCCTCGACGACGTGCTCGACCTGCTGACGGTAAATATCGTGGAACTGCATCGACTGCACGATGAGGCTGATGCTGTCGGTGTTCTCCTGCGATACGGCAGCCACCTCGGCGCCTAGCTGGGAGAAGCGCTGGTTGATCTCCTGCAGCTGGATAAGGGCGTCGGCGGTCTTGCCGCGGGTGGCCTCGGCCTGGCTGTCCTGGCCCTGGCGCGCCTCTTCGATGCGGCCGAGGTAGCGGCCGATGGTGGTGCTGAGATCGGCGCGCAGGCCGTCGATGGCGTTGACCTTTTCCTTGATCTGCTGCGACAGCTTCTTGATGTCCATGGCCAGGTTGACGAACTCGCTGCCCATGTCGCCGAGGTGGGCGCTCTCGATCTTGATCGATACCTCGAGGATATAGAGGTGCTTGCTCATGCGCTTGACACCCTGCAGCGGCGCCGCCACCTCCTTGAGCTGTGACGCCACCCCGTCGAGGCCGTCACGGCCGGAGTCGCTCTGCTGGTGGGCACGGAGCAGGAAGCCTTCCATCTCTGCGAGCATCTCGCCGAGACGGTCGATGAGCTGCTGCAGACGGCTGCCGGAGGCGCATTCGACCAGCTGCCGCGCGGTGGCGGAGAGTTGCGCGGCCTGCAGGTGGATCTCCTGCAGGCGTGTGCCGATGGCGAGAAACTCGTTTTCGGTGCTGCCGGCGAGGCGGCGCAGCGTGGCCAGGCCACCCTCAAGCTGGCTGCGCCAGCCGTCGAGCAGGTGTTCCGGGCTTGTCGTCGCGTTGGCCTTGTCGATCATCGTTCCTCCGTCGTGCGGCCCCGCCGTGTGGACCGGGGGGCCCTGTGCGGGCTTGGGGACCTTTCCCTGCGGCATATAGCACTATCCGTGCCAGAAAGGGGTTGTGAAAATCGCCTCATTGATTTCGGTGTGTTGCCGCATAGTCCCGGCCGCCGTCGTCGTCTTGTGGCTGGCGGGGAGGTAAGTTTGCCACCCCGGGCGAAGTGCCCGCAGCGGCGATTTTTGCCGCCGGCCGCGCCGGCTGCGGCGGGAGTGCCGGCGAAAGTTCCTGATAACGGGGTGATATCGCGAGGCGACGCTGGGGGCGCTCACGGCACTGCTGGTGGTTGATTTACCTCCCCTCGCCCTGCGCATGCTGCCGCGGGCCATCCGGGTCGAGCAGGCGACGTACCAGCGCCGCCATGTCCTTCTTGCTCATCGGCTTGAGGGCGAAGCCGGCAATGCCCGCTTGCTCGGCCTTCTCGCGGGACACGGCGGAGCTGTAGCCGGTGCAGAGGATGACCGGCAGGGCGGGGCGCAGTTGCAGCATGCGTCGCGCCATGTCGATGCCGGTCATACCCGGCATGGTCTGGTCGGTAATGACCAGGTCGAAACGCAGCGGGTCGTCGCGAAAGTCCTCCAGGGCCTGCAGGCTGCTGCCGCGGGTCGTCACCCGGTAGCCGAGGCGGCGCAGCATGATGCCGCCCATTTCGCGCAGCATCTCCTCGTCGTCGACGTAGAGGATGTGTTCGCCGCCGCCGGCCGGCAGGGCGGGTTCGCCGCCCTCCTCGACGCGGTTTTCTGCCGGCAGGCGCGGCAGGGTGACGGTGAATACCGTGCCTTCGCCGAGGGTGCTGTCGCAGGTTATCGCGCCGCCGCAGCTCTTGACGATGCCATGGACGATGGCCAGTCCCATGCCGGTGCCATGGCCGACCTCCTTGGTGGTGAAATAGGGGTCGAAGATGCGCGGCAGCACCTCCGGGGCGATGCCCGGGCCGTTGTCGGCCACCGTCAGGCGCAGGTAGTCGCCGGGGGGCAGGTGTTCCGCCCGGTGCAGGGCGGTCTCGCGCAGCGTCAGGCTGAGGGTGCCGCCTTTTTCCTCCATCGCCTGGGAGGCGTTGGTGCAGAGGTTCATCACCAGCTGGTGGATCTGCGAGGGGTCGGCGAGGATGGTGGCCTCGCTTGACCGAAGGTCGTGGTGGATGGAGATGGTCGACGGCAGGGTCGAGCGCAGCATCTTCAGGGTTTCCTTGATGAGCAGGGCCGGCTGTACGGCGACCGGCCTGCTTTCCCCCTGTCGGCTGAAGGAGAGGATCTGCCGCACCAGGTCTTTGGCGCGGTGGGCGGCGCGGAGGATCTCGTCGAGGTCGCCGCTCAGCGACGAATGGGGCGGGCTGTCGTCGCGGGCGATCTCGGCATAGCCGATGATCGCGGCGAGGATGTTGTTGAAGTCGTGGGCGATGCCTCCGGCCAGGGTGCCGATAGCCTCCATCTTCTGGGCCTGCTGCAGCTGCTGGCGCAGCCGGTGGCTTTCCTCCTCGGCGAGCCGCTTGGCGGTGACGTCAATGAAGATGCAGGCGAACTGCCCGGGGGCGGGACGAAAGGCGGTGACCTCGAAATAGCGGCCGATGGCGGCGCTGTACTCCTCGAAGTGGGCGGGCTCGCCGCCGAGGGCGACGCGGCCGTAGGTCTCGATCCAGCGTGGCTCGGTAGCCGGCAGGACCTCGAGCACGGTGCGGCCGACGATCTCCACGGCGCTGAGTCCGGTCATGCGCTCGAAGGCCGGGTTGACGGCCAGGAAGCGGTAGTCGACCGGGGCGCCCCACTCGTCGACGATGATCTCGTGCAGGGCGAAGCCGTCGAGCATCTCGGTGAACAGGGTGCGGTAGTTGGCTTCGCTCTTTTCCAGCTCCAGGGTCTTGCGGCGCAGCTCGCGGTCGAGGCGGCAGCGCTCCAGGGCGGTGTCGAGGGTGGCTATCAGCTCGCGCTCCTGGACCGGCTTGATGAGGTAGCCGTAGGGGCCCACCTGCCGCGCCTGGTCGAGCAGCGGCTGGTGGGAAAAGGCGGTGAGGAAGACCACCGGCAAAGACCGGTCGAGCCTGCGCGCGGCGTCGATGCCGCTCATCGCTCCGGCGAGGTCGATGTCCATGAGGATGAGGTCGATCGGGGTGGCGGTGACGAAGGGGGCGACCTCTTCGCCGCGGGCGAGGATGCCGGAGACGGCATAGCCGTTGCCGACGAGGATGTCGCGCAGGTGCAGGGCGAGGATGGCGTCGTCTTCGACGAGGAGGATGGCGGCGCGGCTCATGGGGCGTCCTCGCGGCGAAGGGGAAAGGTCAGGGTGAAGGAGGTGCCGTCGTCGCCGGTCACCTCACCGTTGCCGCCGAGCTGGTGCAGGCCGAGCATGCGCACCAGCATCAGGCCGAGTGTGGTGGCCTGCTGCCACTGGTAGCCGGGCGGGAGGCCGATGCCATTGTCGGCCACGGTCAGGGTAAGTCGCTCGTCGTCCCCGGCCAGGGCGACGCGGATGATGCAGGGCGGCAGGCCGCAGCGGCGCCGCTCCTCGGGAAAGGCATACTTGAGGGCGTTGGTGGCCAACTCGTTGATGATCATCCCGCAGGGCACGGCGATGTCGAGGGGGATGGCCACCTCCCTGGCTTCGACGTGGTAGCCGATGGGCGGCGAGCCGAAGGCGGCGTGGAGGTGGGCGAGCAGCGACTGGCAGTAGTCCTGGAAATCGACCCGCGACAGGGAGGAGGAGCGGTAGAGCTTTTCGTGCACCAGGTTCATGGCGCGGACCCGGAAACCGATCTCCTCGAGGATGGTGCCAGCCGGGCCTTCGGGGATCGCCCGGCGCTGCATGTCGAACAAGGCGAGAATCGCCGCCAGGTTGTTCTTGACGCGGTGGTGCACCTCGCGCAGCAGCACCTCTTTCTCTTCCAGGGAGTGGCGCAGGGCCTCCTCGGCCTGGCGGTGCAGGGTAACGTCGCGTGCCGAGCCCACCGTGCCGATGACAGAGCCATGTTCGTCGATGAACGGCGCCTTGTGCACGTCGAGGAAGAGGAAACGGCCGCGGACGTTGCCGAACTCGTCGAACTGCCGTTTCTCCCCGGCGTCCATGGTGATCTGGTCGGAGTCGCGGCAGAGCTCGCCGAAGGTGTGCCAGGCGGGGTCGGCGGGGAACCGGTCGCGCTCGCGCAGGGCGAAAAAGAGGTCCGTCTTGCCGATCGGCTCGTCGGTGTTTTCGGCCTGGAGGAGGTCGCGGCACAGGGCCTTGTTGGCGAAGATATAGCGCTTGTCGAGGTCCTTGGCCCAGATCATGTCAGGGACGTTGTCGCACATCGAGCGCAGGAGAGTTGAGAGGCTGCGGTACTTCTCCTCGCTCTCCTTGAGCTCGCTCTCGGCGCGTTTGCGCAGGACGATGTCCCAGGCGAGGTGGGCGAGGGTGGTGACGGTGACGATGTCCTCGTCCTGGTAGTCGCCGCCCGTGTTGCCGACGCCGACTGCCGCCACCACCCGCTCGTTGCGCAGCACCGGCACAACCAGTTCCCTGGCCAGCGGCATATGGCCGGGCGGCAGGCCGCTTTTGCCGGGCTCGCCGGGGTAGCTGTTGTGGATGACTGCCTGACGGCCGCGGATGGCCTCGGCCCAGCAGCCCGCCTCGGCCAGGGGGTAGGCGGGGGGCGGCTCGGCCATGAGGCAGTGGCTGGCGGTGCCTTGTGACCAAGCCTGCAGGGAGACCATGCCGCTCTCCTCGTCGTAGAAGTGGAAGAAGCTAATCTCGCTGTCGGTGAGGCGCTCGGCCTCCTCGAGGGTCATCAGCAGCAGTTCCTGCAGGCTGGCCGAGGCCGCCGCTTCGGCGAGGGCGAGGCGAGCCTGCAGGAGGTTCTCGCTCCTCTTGGCAGAGGTGATGTCCATGATGTTGCCGCGCACCTGGGCGATCTTTCCCCCCTGCCGCACCGCCTCGCCGATGGTGCGCACGAAGAGGCGCCGTCCGTCCCTGGCCACGAAGGACAGGGTCAGGTCGTAGCCCTCGCCGGTGGCGATGCACTGCCGGAAGGCGGCGAAAATCCTCGGGCGGTCGGCGTCGTCGTAGCAGGCGAGGCTGGTGGCGATGAGGTCCTCGCCACCGGTCCCCTCGTCCGGATCGAGGCCGTGGATGCGGTAGGTCTCCCTGGTCCAGGTCATGGTCTGGCTGGCGATGTCCCACACCCAGCCGCCGACATGGGTCAGCGCCTGGGTGGCGTCGAGCAGCTGGCGGCTGCGCTGCAGGTCGCGTGCGGTGGCGGCGCTGTCGCTGTTGTCGATGGCGAAGACCGCGACATGGCCACTTTTCCCGTCGACGTCCTCGGGGAGGGGGAAGAGATGGTGGTCGAAGGTCCTGCCCTGGCGGCAGTCACGAAAATGGAGCGGCTGTCCGGAGGCGATGGCCTGCTCGACGCGGTTGCGGCGCGAAGCGGCGGTCTCGACGTCTACGAAGCCATAGACATCGCTGCCGGCGAGTTCTTCCCAGGGCACGCCGAGCTGCCTGGCCGTGGCCTTGTTGGCGGCGATGATCGTGCCCCGCCGGTCGATGAGGAAGATCGGCGCCGGGGCGGCGTCGACCATGTGCTGCAGATGGTCGAGCTGCCGCTGCAGGAGGATGAGACGCTGCTCCAGGCTGTGCTGCTCGTCGGGCGGGTGGGCGCTCATGATCTACCTCCGCTGTGGTTGGGGTGGCTGGTGGCCGATGCCCGGCTTGGTGTGGCGGGTAGGCGTGGTGGCGGCATGGGGCTGGCCAATGACGTCGCTACGGTTTCCCCTCGTCGAGGACGCGGCGGATCAGCGTGCCGATGCCGTTCTTGGTCAAGGGCTTGGCGGCCAGGAGGCGGATTCCCGCCTGGCGCGCCATCTCCTCGCTGACCGCGCTGCCGTAGCCGCTGCAGAGGATGACCGGCAGGTCGGGGCGCAGGGCGAGGAGGTGCCGGGCCAGCTCGAAGCCGGTCATCCCCGGCATGGTGTGGTCGGTGATCACCAGGTCGAAGGCCTCAGGGGTCTTCGTGAACTGGTCCAGCGCCGCCTGGCCGTCGGTATGGGTGGACACCCGGTAGCCGAGCCGCTCCAGCATGATCCTCGTTATCTCCACCAGGGTCGCTTCGTCGTCGACGAAGAGGATGCCTTCCCTTCCTTGCCGGGGTGGTTGCTCGGCGGGCAGAGAGGCGGCATCTTCCGCGGCTTCGCCTGTCGCCGGCAGGGTGATGGTGAAGGTGGTGCCCTGACCGGGGCGGCTCTCGCAGACGATGCTGCCTCCCCAGGCGGCGACGATGCCGTGGACGATGGCCAGCCCCATGCCGGTGCCCTTGCCGGGCCCTTTGGTGGTGAAGTAGGGTTCGAAGATCCTGTCGCGGATCTCCTCGGGGATGCCGCTGCCGGTATCGCTCACCGTCAGGCGCACCGCGTAGTCGTGCTCCCCTTGCGGCAGGGAGGGGTCGCGCACGGCCTCCAGGGCGATGGTCAGCGTGCCGCCCTTGTCTTCCATGGCGTGGCAGGCGTTGCTGCCCAAGTTCATGAGCAGCTGGTGGAACTGGATGGGGTCGGCGAGCACCGGCAGGGTGGCGGTGTTTATGTCGGCGACGATGGTGATGGTGGCGGGCAGGGAGGCGCGCAGCAGTTTGATGGTTTCCTGGACCATCCTCGCCAGCTGCAGGGGGACGCGGGCCATCTCCGACTGGCGGCTGAAGGCGAGGATTTGGCTGACCAGGTCTTTGGCGCGGTTGGCGGCGAGGAGGATCTGCTCGAGATCGTGGAGGAGGGTCGAGTCGGGGGGGCTGTCGTCCCTGATGATCTCCGAATAGCCGATGATCGCCCCGAGGATGTTGTTGAAATCGTGGGCGATGCCTCCGGCGAGGGTGCCGATGGCCTCCATCTTCTGGGCCTGGAGGAGCTGCCTCTGCAGGCGCGTGTTCTCCTCCTCGGTGCGGTTGCGCTCGGTGATGTCGAGGATGGTGCCCACCAGGCCGACCACGGTGCCGTCCTCGCCACGGAGGACCGCCTTGTGGACGATGCCGTCGCGCAGTTCGCCGTTTCTATGGCGCACCTTGGTCTCGTAATGCTGCAGGGTGCCGGTGCGCAGCAGTTCCTCGTCCTTGTCGCTGTAGAACACGGCCAGGTCGGGGGGGTGGATGGCATAGGCGTCGAGGCCGAGGATCTCTTCGTCGCTTTTGCCGAAGAAGTCCTTGTAGGCGCTGTTGCAGACGATATAGCGCCCGGCGCGGTCCTTGGCGAAGACCGGCAGGGGGATGTTCTCGACCAGCGACAGCTGCAGGGCGCGGTTCTCGCCGAGCTGCCGCAGCGCCTCCCCCAGGCGTTGCCGGTGCTGGAGGTCGCGGCGGTGACGGGCCAGGGCGAGCCTGATGGTGGCGACCAGGCTCTCTTCGGCCACCGGCTTGACGAGACAGCCGTAGGGCTCGGTGGCCAGCGCCTCGTCGAGGAGCCCCTCCTGGGAGAAGCCGGTGAGAAAGACCACCGGCAGGTCGTGGTCGGAGCTGATGATGGCGGCGGCCTCGATGCCGTTCATTCTTCCCGCCAGCTCGATGTCGAGCAGCACCAGGTCGGCCTGCCGCCGGCCCAGCAGGGCCAGGGCCTCTTCAGCCGTGGCCAGGGGGCCCAGCACCGTGTACCCGCGCCCCTCGAGCATGCCCTGCAGCATCAGCGCGAGAATCCCGTCGTCTTCGACAACCAGGATGGAGGGGCTGCTCATGGAAAGGTATCCTCGTTGCTGTCCGGGCACGGTCGGAACGTTTTGACCGTCGTTGCCGGGGGCATATGATGAGGTCGCCGCCTGCCTGTGGCGCAGCTGAACTCTTAAAATTTCACCGGGGCTTTTCTTCTTCTATCAAAAACGAAACGGCGAAGTCAAGGCGGCGGGCGGGAAACATCGAGCTCTGGCGGGGGCCCCGGGGGGAGCGCGGCCTGCCGGTTGGGGCATCCTGGCGACGAATCTCCCCCGGTGGGGCGCTTCGCGGTGGGGCGGAGGGATTTGCGAACAGAGGGCGCGACGGAAAAGGAGCGGTGCTGGGGCAGGGTGCTGTCGCTCAGGCCCTGGCGGAGTTGCAGGGCGCTTCTTCCGCCAGCCTGATCTGCCGCGGCTCAGGAAAAGGCCTGGCCAATCTCGTCGCGTCTGAGCGTGTCAACCTGCTGGCCAATATGATCGACGACCTTGCGCAGTTGGCTGCTGTCGCCGTCGAGCGTCTCGAGTACGGCGAAGCGCAGTTCCTGTTCGGCCTGGGCGAGCCGTTCGCAGGTGCGGTGGGCGGTGATCAGCTGCCGGTAGGCGTTGTGCAGCAGCAGGGCATAGGTGGCGCCGGGGCTGGTGAGTAGCAGGGTATAGTGCTCGATGAGCAATGCCAGCCAGCGGCGGAAGGGCTCCCTGGCCTGGGGCGGCAGGTCGGTGACGGTGGCGAGAATGGCCTCGATGTCCACCGCCTCGCCGCTGGCGATGGCGGAGGCGGCGGCATCGAGCGCGAGCCGCCGTGATTTGAGGTGGTTTTCGGCGAAGACTTTCAGGCTGGCGCCATACTGCTTGATGCGCCAGGCATGGAAGACGAAGAACACCGGGATGAAGATCATCCAGATGGGCGGGGTCGGCCGCTCGAGGACGCGGCGCGCCAACTGGCTGGCGACGGCCTGCTCCTGGTGCAGGATGAGCTGCTTTTTGCTGTCGAGGGTGGAATCGTTCATCGGGGGAGTGCTCCTTGAGAGTATATGTGAGGGAGAGTGCCGTGGCAGGGGTGGCGCTGATGGATGCCGTCGGCGCCGCTCAGCGGAATGAAGAGGCGTTTTCCCCCAGCCGGGCGAGGATTTTCTGCAGGGCTGCCCGGGTCAGCCCGGAAAGTCGTGCCGCCTCGGAGATATTGCCTCTGGTCTGCTGCAGCAGGCAGGTGACGTAGCGCCTGGTGAAATCGTCGAGTACCAGTTCCTTGGCGGTCTTGTAGGGAAACATGGCGCCCTGGCCGTCGAGCCCGAGGAGGTGGGTGCATTCCCCGCCGCTGGCGACGGGAGGCTGCGGCTGCAGACGCTCGAGGAGCGGCACGTCGATGGTGCCTTCCGTGCAGAAGACGGCCATGCGGCGCACGAAGTTCTGCAGCTCGCGGACATTGCCGGGCCATGGGCGCAGGATCATCCACTGCAGGGCCTCGCTGCTTATCTCGTGTTCGGGCAGATCGAGTTCGAGGCAGGCGTTTTTAAGGAAGTGGCGGACGAGGATGGGGATGTCCTCGACGCGCTCGCGCAGCGGGGGCAGGGTGAGGGTGAGCACGTTGAGGCGGTAGTAGAGATCCTCGCGAAAGCTCTTGTCGCGCATGCCCGCCTCGAGGTCGCGGTTGGTGGAGGCGATGACACGCACATCGACGAGGCGGCTGGCCCCGGCCCCCACCGGGCGCACCTCGCCGCTCTGCAGGCAGCGCAGGAGCTTGGTCTGCACCGCCGTGCTGATATCGCCGATCTCGTCGAGGTGCAGCGTGCCGCCGTGGGCGGCGAGAAAGAGCCCCTTGTGGTCGCGATCGGCCCCGGTGAAGGCGCCCTTGACATGGCCGAAGAGCTCGCTCTCGAGGAGGCTGTCGGGGATCGAGGGGCAGTCGACGACGATGAAGGGCCGCTCCGCCCGCGTGCTGAGACGGTGGATGAGGCTCGCCACCAGCTCCTTGCCGGTGCCCGACTCACCGCGCACCAGCACGTTATAACCCGACTGGGCGATGGTGCGGATGGAGCGGCGCAGCTGCTGCATCGCCGGTCCCTCCCCGACCAGCTCGCCGAGACTGGTCATGCCGGCGAGCATAGAGCGCAGCTGGCGGTTCTCGGTGAGCAGCTGGTTGCGTTCGAGCCCTTTGCCGACCACCCGGAAGAGCTGTTCCGCCTCGATCGGCTTGGTGATGAAGTCGTAGGCCCCGGCCCGCAGGGCCTCGACCGCCGTTTCGATGGTGCCGTAGGCGCTCAGCACGACAACGCTCAGCCCGGGATGGCGCTGCAAGGCCTCGGCGACCAGCTCCGTGCCGCTCATCTCCGGCATGCGCAGATCGGTGATGACCAGGTGCACGGCGCGGCGCTCGAGCAGTTCGAGGGCGGCGTGGCCACCGTTGGCGGTCAGGGCGGCGACGTCCGGGAAGTGGCCGCTGATCAGCCGGGCCAGGCCTCGGGCGAAGTCGGGCTGGTCGTCGACGATGAGGACGGTGGGGGCGGAATCGGCGGTGCGGCCGGCTGTCTGGTATATCTGGCTCATCGTCGTTCCTCCCCGGATGCCTTGTCGCTATTCTCCCCGGCGGGCAGGATGACAGTGAAACGCGCCCCGCCGAGCTGGGGCGAGCCGTCGAGGACCACCCTGCCGCCGGCGGCGGTGACGATGCCGTAGACGACGGTCAGGCCGAGGCCCGTGCCGGCGCCGACTTCCTTGGTGCTGAAGAAGGGGTCGAAAATATACTGGGCGATCTCGCTGGAGACCCCCGGTCCGTTGTCCTCCACCTCGAGGCTGACCGTCATCGGGTCGGGCCGGGCGACCCGCAGCCTGACCGCGCCCCTGCCCTGTTCGACGGCGTCGAGGGCGTTGATGACCAGGTTGCTGACCACCTGTTCGAGCTTGCCGACGGCGAGCCGCACCTGCGGCTTGTCGTCGGGTGGCTCGAAGGTGAGGGTGACGCCCTTTTTGGTCGACTGCACGGCGAAGACCTCGCACACCGAGGCGACCACGCTGCAGACCTCGGCCTCAGCCAGCCCCTCGCTCTTCGGCCTGGCGAAGTCGAGCAGCTCGCGCAGCACGGTCTGCGCCTGACGGGTGTGGCGTTCGATGATGGCGAGGTCTTCCAGCTGCCCGCCGTCGGTGATCGACTGGCGGAGGATGCTGGTATAGCAGAGGATGACGCCCAAGGGGTTGTTGATCTCATGGGCGATGCCGGCGGTGAGCTTGCCGACGGTGGCCATCTTCTCGGAGTGGCTGACCTGGGCGAGCATGCTGCGTTCGGCGGTGGTCTCGCGCAGGTAGACGACGAGCTGCGGCGCCGTCGACTGGCTGTCGCGCACCGGGTAGACGGCCAGCGAGAAGGAACGGTGCCCGTCCCCGGCCAGCTCGCGGATGCAGGCCTCGCCGCTGCGCAGAGTGTCGCTGAGCAGGCCGGAGATCTCCGAAGCGGGGAAAAAGAGGGCAAGGACGTTGCCGTCGTTGCGTTTTCCCCGGGAGTACTCGGCGGTCAGGCGGCGCGCGGCGTTGTTGACGGTGAGCACCGAACCATTGCCGTCGACCAGGGCGAGGGGCTCGTTGATGCCCTCGACCAGGGTCTCGAGGATCTTCATCTGCCGCGCCAGGCCGTCGATGGCGGTGAGATTGACGGCGGCGATGCCCAGTTGCCGGCCCAGGGCCTGGAGGACGGTCGGGTTGTGCTTTTTGGCGTCCTCTTCGCTGCGGAAGTGGAGGGCGAGCAGGCCTTCGGTGTCGCCGCTGCCCGATTCCACCGGGATATAGGCCACCCTGCCGGTGACGATGCAGGTCGAGCCGGTGAGCAGGGCGATGAAATCCTCGGGCTGCCCCTCGCTGTCTTCTCCTTCCGGCCAGACGAAGGAGCTCTGCGTGTTCATGGTGCAGGTGTAGACGATCTTGCGGGCGTCGAAGCGGCGGCAGATCTGCGGCAGGGCGCAGCGCCACAGCTCGGCCCGCGACGTGCTGCTGTTCATGTTCTGCAGCAGCTGGATGAAGAGGCGCACGTCGGCGCCGCGCTCCTCGGTCTCCAGCGACAGGGCGGCGGTGCGCTCGTCGACCATGCAGCGCAGGTTGTCGGCGTAATCCTTGAGCTGGCTGCGCGCCTGGAAGAGGTTCTCGCTGAGCCGCTCGATGCCTTCCACCAGTTCCTCGATCTCGTCGCCGCGCTCGAGTTTCTCGAGCAGCCTGGCATCGCTGATGTCCTCGACGTTGCGACGGAAGAGGCTGGTCAGCCGCTTGAGGTTGTTGACCACCAGCACGCGGAAGAGGAGGTTGGTGAAGAAGAAGATGAGCAGGGCGGCGAGGGCGAAAAAGGCGAAATAGGTAAAGATGGTCTGCTCGACCCGGGCGACGCTCTTCGGCACCGAGGCGCCGACGAAATCGACGCCGGCGATGCTCCCCAGGGCCTTGTGGAAGCCGCGCTCGCCATAGAGGGTGAGCAGCTCCTGGGGCGCTTTCTCCGGGGCGCCATGGCAGTACATGCATTCCTTGGTGAAGTGTACCGGACGGGCGATGACATAGTAATCGTCTCCGTCGATGAGGCTGTGACCGCGCCACATCTGGCTCTCCGGGTTGTCGCGGAAATAGCTGATCAGCTGGGCTTCGCGCTCGTTGGCCTCGTAGTCCGGGTTACGCGCATCGAGGGCGACACGGCGGTAGATGGTGCCGTTCTGAGGGGAGTTGATCGGCGCCATCACCTTGCGCGAGATATACGAGGACGACATGCTCTCGATGACGAAGGCCGAGGGAAAGCGCTCGTACATGCTGGGGCGGAGGGTGGTGCGGACATACTCCTGCACCGAGTCGACGTAGGTGAAGATGAGGTCGGCCTTGTCGCGCACCTCCTGCTCGAGGACGTTGCGCAGGTGGACATAGGAACCGATGGAGAAGACGGTGCCGAGGATGGTCGTGGCGACGATCAGGCCGACGATGAACTTGCTCTCGATTCTTCTCTGGCGCAGCAGGGGCATGGCATCCTGGGGGGCGGATCGCAGCGGCGGCGGGGCCATGCGATGGTGAAACGATATCAGGGCCGAGTGATTCGCGCAAGGGGGCCTCCCGCTGGAGGCGCCCTGAACAGTGACTACTGTAGCCTGATTTTCTTCGTCCCGCGACTACTGTTCGCCAAGGGCCTCGGAAAGGTAGCCTTCGCTCTCTTTGACCTGGACGACATCGGTATAATAATAGCGGCTCGGGTCGATACCGGTTTCTTCGAGATGCTGCGCCATGCGGTGCAGGATGGGCACCGAGCGGGTCAGCAGCGGCAATACCAGGCAGAAGAAGAAGAGTCCTCCGGCGAGGCTTGCCGAGAAACGGAACCAGCGTTGTCTTGCAGTGATCATGGGGTGTCCCCTCGCAGCGCCCTCCCGGACGAGGCCGGGAGGGCGAGTGGCGGTCGTGCCGGTCGCCGCCTCAAATCTTGGCGGTGATCTCCGGGAAGACCAGGTAGAACATAACGTAGGCCATGCCCAGGGTCAGGGCGAGGTTGAAGCTCTGGCCGCAGACATAGAGGATGACCGGCTTGCCGCCTTTGAAATACTTGGCCAGCTCACGGAAGTTGGTGGAGAGGCCGATGGCGGCGAAGGACAGGGTGAAGAACCAGTCGCGCATGAGCTTGGTGCCGCCCTTGACCACGCCGCCGTCGAGCAGCGAGTTGGCCATGCCTTTGCCGAGGTTGCTGTCGAGAATGGAGAAGAGGATCGAGGCGGCGAGAAAACCGAGCACGAACTTGGGGAAGCGATGCCAGATCTCGCCGGCGCCGACGGTGCGTTTCTGGTCGGCTTCCTTCTCCACCACCAGGCACCAGTAGAGCGCGACACAGAAGGCGGTGACACCGATCATCACGTTCTGGATCATCTTGATGGTGGCGGCGACATAGAGGGCCTTCTCGCCGAGGAAGGCGCCGGCGGCGGCCACCGCGCCGGTGGAGTCGATGGTGCCGCCCATCCAGGCGCCGCCGAGGATCTCGGGGATGCCCACTGCCTTGATGAAGGCCGGCATGATAATCATCATGATGGCGGTGAAGACCAGGGAGAGGCCGATGGACAGGGTCAACTCCTCCTTCTTGGCGCGGCAGGCGGCGGCGGTGGCGATGGCCGCCGAGGTGCCGCACACCGACATGTCGGCGGAAACGACGATGTTCAAGGTCTTGGACGGCATCTTGAGGACTTTCTGCCCGAAGATGAAGGTGCAGACGAGGACCACCGGCGTCACCACCCAGGCGACGAAGATGCCGGGGATGCCGATGGCCATGATCTTGCCGAAGAGGACCTCGGCTCCGAGGAGCACCAGGCCGGTCTTGATGAAGAACTCCACCTGGCAGGCGGGGAGGACCCACTTCGGCGTGCCGATGGAATTGGCGATGATCATGCCGAGCAGAATGCCCCAGGCCTCGGCGCCGAAGCCATACTGCTTGCAGATCGCCTGGTTGCCGAGCATGTAGGCGAGGACGGCGACGAGGAAGACGATGAAGAAACCTTTGGCGAACTCGAAGAAGCTCTTCTTCATCAGCGTCATTCCGGCGCCGAAGATGACGATGAAGAAGAGGCACAGGCCGATCAGCGTCGGTATGTAGTTGTACGGTTTGTTGGTGGTCTTTGACTTGGCGGCGGAGGCGCTTTTCTCGGCGGCACGCCATTCGGCGATCTTTGCCTTGGCCTGGCCGTTGGCGGCCTCATCTTTGAAATTGGCGGCCATGGCAGCTTCTTCCGCTGCCGTTGCGGCGCCGAAAGCCGCTGCGGCCTTGGCCTTGGCTTCCTCGTAGGCCGGCATGGCCTTGTCGTTCTTGGCTTTGGCCTGGGCTTCGCTGCGGATCAAGGCATCGAGCGGGTTGCTGCTCCATGACCCGGGGTGTTTGGTCCAGGAGGAGACGAACTTGCCGAAGGGCGAATCGGTGCCCTTGAGCTTTTTCTTGTCGTCCTCGGCCTTGTACCAGGCGATGGTCTTGAACGGCGCTTTGGCGGCCTCGGCGCTCTGCAGTTGCTCGGCCTTGGCGATCCTCTCGGCGAACTCGGCCTTGGGGCCGAAGCCGAAATAGGCTACCAGGCTGACGGCGATGATGAGGAAACCGAGCCAGATCGCCAGGTAGTCCTCCTTCGTCCACAGGTCGGACCACTTGCTCTGGCCGTGGTCGACGACGATCCCACTCTCTGCTTGTGACATTGTTGCTCCTTGGGTGAGGGTTTAAGGGTGAAATACGTTGTGCCGAATGGCATGGGATGGCCGCCAATAATCAAAATTTGTGCCAAATGTGGTACTTTCGGCAACATGCCGGAATGATGACGTTCGGTCGATGGCGGTGGGCTGGCTGCAGCCCTGCTTTTGTTATGGCTGTAAACTCCGGTAGGCAGTGTGGTGGCTACCGGAGTTTACAGTTGCCGTGAGCTGGCCGTGGTGTGGCTGGGTCTGGCTGGGTGGAGTGGTGCTGCGGGGGGCAGCTGGCGGAAGAGGCCGGGGCGGGGGCGAGACCTTGGCCCACCGTGCAGGTGGGGCACAGGCAGGGTCCTGCCGAGCGGTCATTCCTCGAGATAGGAGAGCAGCAGTCGGGTGATGTAGAGGCTCTCCGGGGCGATGCGGCCGAGGTCGAGCTCGCGCTGCTGGTCCTTGCCGAGCACGGCGCCGCTTTCGGTCTTGACGATGCGTAGCCGCGGGCGGTCGAGGCGGTTGCCGATGGCATGGACCATGGCGATGGCCCCGTTGGACAGCTGCACGTAGGTTCCCGGCGGATAGATGCCGATGCGGCTGATGAACAGGGCGAGCAGTGCCGGATCGAAGGCCCCGTGATCGTTGATCATGATCGAGAAGGCCTGCTGCGGGGTGAGGGCGATCTTGTAGGGACGGACGGCGGTGAGGGCCTCGAAGACGTCGATGATCTGCAGCAGGTCGATCACCGGGCTGGGCTGGAGCCAGGCGGGGCGGCTGGGGTAGCCGCGGCCGTCATGGCGCTGGTGGTGGCCCCAGGAGGCGGCGACGTCGATGGCGGTGGCGTCCTTCTGGGCAAGGAGCAGTTCGGCGCCGAGCCGGGGGTGGTTCTGGATGAGCCGGTATTCCTCGGTGGTGAGCGCGTCGGTCTTGTAGAGGATTTCGGCGTCGATCTTGCTCTTGCCGACGTCGTGGAGGATGGCTGCCGTGGCCAGGGACATGATCTCCTCCTCGGGCCAGGAGAGCTGCATGCCCATGTAGACCGCCAGAGAGCTGACGCGCACCGAGTGGCCGACGGTGTAGCTGTCGTAATCCGGGTAGTGGATGTACTGCATGACGTCGGCGAAGTTGGTCTGGGTGAAGCGCAGCATGAATTCGCTCACCGAGCGGGCGCTGTCGATGTCGAGCTCGCGGTCGCCGGCGGCGTCGCCATGGGCGCGGGTGACCACGTCGAACACCGCCTGGTAGATGAGGGTCGGCGACTGCAGGAAGCCGCCGGTCTCCTCGCCTTCCCAGGGTTTTTTGCCGTCGCCGCGGCCGACGCTCGGCTGCTGGTCGTAGTGGCCGGCGAGGCTGATGGTGTCGATGCCGTTCTTCCTGAAGAGCTCCCTGGCGTCGGCGAGGCTGTCCAGCCTTGTCTTCTGGCTGTCGACGAGGTCCATCAGGCGGCTCACCGCGTCGACGGTGACTTTCTCGTCGAAGGAGATGCCGCCGCTGCGCAGCAGCTCCATGAAGGCGATGAGCTGGCGGCCGACTACGGTGGGGCCGAAGAGGCGCTGGCCGTCGAAGATGAAGTGGCCGTCGACGACGCCGATGAAGAACTCCTTGCGGCGGCTGGCACGGAAATACTCCTGCAGGCGGGCGACGAAGGAGCTGGCGTAGTTGCGCACCTTGGGGTGCCCGGAGAAATAGAGCCTGCGGTGGGCGATGCCCTTGCAGAGGAGGATGATGATATCGTTGACGGGGTTCTCCATCGGCTCAGCCCAGCGGTTTGCGTTTCAGGCGGGGAAGGGTCTGCGCCGCCGCCTGCCGGCAGGCGGCCGGCCAGCGCGGGACGACGACCATTTTCTTTTCCGAGACGATCCTCTCGAGCAGCTCGCGGGTACCCTCCACCTGCAGCTCGCGGGTGGCCTCGATGGTCGCCACCAGCCAGGGTTCGGTCCGTGCCGCCTCGTCGACCTGGGGCAGCCGCTCTACCACCACCTGGCCAGCGAGGATGCGCAGGGGCGTGGGAAACTGTTCCCGCGGGGCCGCCTGAAGGTAGGCGTGGAGGAGTTGCAGATGTTCCTGCCGGGAAGGGTCGAGGAGTGGCGCCAGGGCGGCGATGAACCAGTCGGGCGAGGTGGCGCCGAGGCCCTGCAGCAGCCGGGCGGCGATGGCGGTTTTCGTCGAGGTGCGCAGCAGGGTGGCGTAGACCGGGTAGGCCTCCTTGACCTCGCTGTCGAAGATGTCGGTGGCAATGCGGCGCCCTTTGACAGCGGCCATTTCCTCGAGCCGCAGCAACTCCTCGCGGACGGTGGCGACGGGAACGGCGGCGACCAGGCGCGCCAGCTCGGCGAAGAGCTGGCGCTGCTCGGCGCTGCGGCCGACGAGGAGCATCTCGTTGATGATCGTCGCCCACAGCCGGGCGATGGCCACAATCGGCAGGCGACGGCAGAGCATGACCAGAAAGGGCAGGGACGAGAACGTCTCGGAGCTGCGCAACTGCTCGACGATATCGGCGATGGTCTGCTGCAGGTGTGGCACCCCGGGGGGCTCGGCGAGGTCGAGGACCCCTTTGATGAGGACGTCCACCATCCGCGGCGGAAGCGAGGTGGCGAGGAGGTCGCGCAGGCTGCGCCGCACATCGCCGACCGCCTCGTCATCGCTGCACAGGCGCAGCAGCTGCACGACGATGGCCAGCTCATCGCAGCGGTCGAGCTGGGCGACCGTGACCGCGGTCCCTCCCGCCATACCATGCTCGCGGACGAAGGCGTGGATGTCGGCGATGGTCATGTCGGTGCCCATGTCCCCGGGGCGCAGGCCTTTGCGGGCCGCGCCTTCGGCGGTGGCGTTCGGCTTCTTGACGAGGTGGCCGCGATTGAACACCGAAACGAGGAGGTTGATGGTGTCGCGCGATTCCTGGTCGTCGACCTCATCCTGCAGGCCGTTGAAGATGGTCGACAGGGCTTCGAGGTCGTTATGGGAGACCGCCCGGCCGCCGCCCTCGCCGGTCTGCAGGGCGCCGCTGGCCACCCGGGCGAGGATCTTGCCGACATCGCTCCAGCCCACCGCCGGCAGGCCTTTGGTGCGAATCGGCTGGGCGGTGAAGCGTTGCGCAAGGAGATCGAGGAGCTTGCGGCACTGGGCGATCTGGCGACGGTTGAGCCCCTGTTTTTCGAGGGCCTGGAAAACGGTGTCGAGGTTCTGACCGTCGTCGCTGCCCCGCTCGACGACGATGGCCGCCTCGTCGATGAGGAACTCCCGCGAGACGATGCGGATGGACTGGGGGAGGTCGGCGATTCTGACCTTGGTGAATTCTTTGGCGCCCTGCAGCTGGGCACGCTGCAGGAGGAGGGTGCGCACCAGTTGCAGCACGTCCTTGAGGGGGACGGCGCGGTCGATCTCCACCCGGCCGATGCCGAGGTCGTCGAAGAGGGTGGCCAGCTCGGTCAGTGCCGGGGTGGTGGCGGGGATTTCCTGGTCTTCGAGGGTGAACGACCTGCCCCTGATGTCGACCACCGCCGACTTCCGCGCCTCTGCGACAGTCTGCAGGCTGTGCTGGAAGAGGTGGGCCGCCCGGTCGAGGGCCACATGGCCCTCGGGGTAGTAGGTGCCGATCTTGACGATGCGATGAAAGGCCTCGAGGTAGGCCAGCGCCACCTTGCGGGGCAGTCGTGGCTGCTCTCTGTCTGGCGGGGGGTGTCGGTCGCTCATCTCGGTATGTCTGGCGAAGTGGCGGTCGCGGGCGGTCCCGGGGGGGCGGCGCTTTTCCCCGGGGCCAGCCGAGGTTTATGCGTGGTTGTGGGCGATCTCCCGGCAAAGATAGCGGCTGTCCTGCTGTGGCTCCGCAAATTGCAGAAACACCGTGGCCCGGCTCGGCTCGGCCAGGGTACGCACCAGGCCGATGACGGTCGCCTTGACCACCGGTGCCGCCCCCGAGGGAAGGCTGAGGGTAAGGTCGAAACGCTGGCGCAGCATCCTGTCGAGCTTGCCGGTCGCGGCAACGGGGAGCAGCACGCTCAGGCCGGCCGGCAGTTTCTGCAGGATCATGGCCTCTTCCTTGTCGCCATGGGGCCCGCGCAGGCGGGCTCTCTCGCCGACCATGTCCTCGGGGTGATCGGCGATCTTGAGCATCCCCGGGAGGATGTCGTGGCCGGCGCAGTAGCCGAGAACCTTCTCGGCCAGCTCGGGGAGACCGAGGTGGGTCTCGAGGAGGTTTTCGAGGTTGTAGACGTGGGCGGTCAGCTCCTTGCCGGCGTAGAGCGAGAGGTTCCAGGGCTCTCCGGAGAGGAAGATGTCGCTGCCGATCATGTCGCCGCCGTTGAGGTCGACGAAGGCGGACTCCTCCCCGGCCTTGTTCCGCGCCAGGCGCACCGTGCCGGTGTCGAAGAGGTGCAGCGAGGGCTGGAGGTTGCCGCGGGCCATGACCATCTCCCCAGGTTGGTAGCGGCGGAACTTGAGGGCGCCGTGGAAGGCGCGGCGCTCCTCGTCGTTCAGGATGGCATAGAAGCTTTCCCATACCTGACGGTGCCGGTTCATTTCCGGGCTGTCGGTGGCCCCTTCTGAAAGGCTGTCCGCCTGATAGGGCCGCTCTGAGAGGTGGTGACGGTGCATCGACGCCTGCTGCGCCGGGTGGCTTGCCGCCTGGGCCGCCTGGAGGGTCTGTTGGGCGGGGTGGGTCTTTTGGGATTTCTTCCCCGCAGGCGGCGCTGCGGGGTGGTGCGGTCTGGCGGCGCTGGCCGGCTCGTTGCCCGCGGGGGCGGGGCTGGTCGCCGGGTGACGCTTCTTGGCATTGATGATGGCCGCCATCTTCTCCCGCAGGAGCTGGTCGAACTCCTCTTCGGTGGCCACCGGGACGACCAGGAGGTCGGCGGCCGTGGGAGCTGGCGGCTGGGGCTGGGCAGGGATGCCCTCCGCCCCCGGCGACAGCTTGAGCTCGATGCTCATCAAGGCGTCCTGGGCGGCGAGCAGCACCCTGTCACCCTCGTCGACCTGCTGCCGGCGCTGGGTGACGAAATCCTTGACTGCTTTGAGGGTGGTCGGGGTGGGCTCGAACTTGATCTTGTTGAAGATGGTGATGAGCAGTTCGTCGCGGACATGGACGGCGAAGCGGTCGCGAGTGTCGAGGAGCTGGCAGAGGGCCTTGCCGACCTCGCGGCCGCCGAGGTTGCCGAGCTGTGTCACTACCTGCGGCTTGAGTTCGTCGCTGACCACATTCAGCGCCTCGATGAGCCGGTCGCGCATATTGGCGCCGCCCAGCCTGGTGATGCAGTTGAGGATCTGCATCTGCACGCGGATATCCTTGTGGGCGAGGTGCGGCCGCACCATGTCGTAGAGGCTCTGGTCGCCAAGGCGGGAGATGATGATGATCAGGTTGCGGATGACGTACCAGGGCGGGTCCTGCTTGAGGCAGTAGTCGCAGATGGGGACCACGGCCTTGCCGGCGCTGGGGATGAACTCGATGAGGTTGTAGCGCTTTTCCTTGTCCGGACAGTCGATGAGGGCCTGGACCAGCACCGCGGCGGCCTTGCTGCCGAACTGGGTGAGCAGGCACTGGGCGATGTCGCGGCGGTCTTCCTTGTCGTCGAGGACGACATCGACGAGTTTACGTAAAAAATCCTCGTCGGCGAGGTCGGCGTGGATCTGGCAGATGACCTTGCGCATGATCTCCGGCTTGGTGATGACCCCCTTCTGGATCTGCGAGAGGATGATGATGAGGTTCTCGGCCTGGTACCACAGCCCGAGGCGCAGCATGTTCTGGAGCATGCTCTGCAGCTGCAGGCAGATGAAGTGGAAGCCGGCCAGGTACTCGGTCTCGTTCTGCAGCCAGTTGACCAGGTGGAGAGAGACGAGTTCGAGGAACTCCAGGTAGTCGCTCGACTGGAGGATCTTTTCGGCGACCACCGAGAGGATGAAGACCGCCCGCTCGCGCAGCTCCTTGTCGGTGGAGCATGCGCTGGCGCCTATCTTTTCGAGGATGCCGCGGATGGCGTCGGTGGGCTTGTCCTGGTATTCGCCTTGCAGATAGTCGATCAGGGCGTCGACGAACTCGCTGTTATGGAGGATCTGAAAGCGGTGGTTGCGCAGGTCGGCGATACCGCGCTCGAGCCTCATCTGGCGGCGCTGGCTCTCCCCGGAGTGGATCAGGTCGCGGGTGACGCTGAGGGCCTTCTGCTGCCGTTCCTTATCGATGTTCATTGCCATAGGGAGTCATGGTAAGGGCAGAGGAAAGGGGGAAAAGCCGGCCTCCTGAGCTGAACACGATGAGGACTCCCGGTGGCTGCGCTTCCTTCTGCGCCTTCCTGGCAGGGGTGGCGGGCGAGCTCGGCGGATGCGCCCCGCCGCCGGGGTTCAGGTGGTGCTCAAGAAAAGGCTACTCGTTCGCGAGGGCTTTGGCAAGTACTCTATGTGTTAGTCGTGGAGAAAGAATCTGCTCGGTATGGTTAGGTATTTTT
>JANJUM010000208.1 GCA_024710585.1 Desulforhopalus sp. | reverse complement strand
TGGCCAAGAGCCGTCGCCGGCGACGGTGCTGCGCCGATTCCGGCGGGGCCGCCTGGGCCTTGAGCCTCGTCATGCGGCGCCTCGCCGCCTCCGCGCGGCAAAGAGCGCGGCAAGGAGGGTGGCGGCGCTAAAGGAGAGCAGTGAGATCACCTCGGGGACGATTTCCGCCAGGCCGCCCTGGCGCAGCAGCAGGTCGTAGAAGCCGTTCTGCCCCCAGAAGAGGGGGGAGAAGAGGCACAAGGGCCGCAGGAACTCCGGCAGGGCGTAGATCGGCACCATGACGCCGCCCAGGGCGGCGGCGATGACGATGGACACCGGCCCGAAGACGGCGATCTGCTCGTAGCTCCTGGCCACGGTGCCGAGGAGGATGCCATAGCCGCAGGCGGCGCAGCCGACGGCCACGGCCACCAGGGCGAAGGCCAGGGGCTGCCCGCCCGGGACGAAGGCGGGCAGGCCGAGGAGCGGCAGGACGTACATGCCGGCGAGGAGGATGACGGCGAACTGCAGGAGGCAGACGATGACGTAGGCGAGGATCTTGCCGGCCAGCACCGTGGCCATGGATACCGGCATGATCGCCAGGCGCAGCAGGGTGCCGTTGTCGCGCTCGCCCTGCAGGGAGCCGGCCAGGGGCACGACGATGAAGAAGATGCCGAAGATGGCCCAGGCCGGCACGTTCTGCTGCACCGCCGTCGGCTGGGCGATGAAGCCCATGGCGGTGCGGAACTGTTCGCGCAGTGGCAGCAGCCGCTTCTCGGCGAAGAGCTGCGGCAGCAGTTCCCGGGCGGAGAGCGTCGGCCGCGGCAAGAGGCTGGCCAGGTAGGGGGGCAGGTCGGCGGAGAGCTTTTCGGGAAGCAGGGCCAGGCTTTTCTCCACCAAGAGGCGGGCCTCGATGGCGGCCCGCGCCTGGTCGAGGGCGGCCTTGACCGCGGCGCGGAAGCTGCCGTGCACCGTGGGGTCGAAGAGGACGAGGATCTCCGGCACGGCCGGCGCCGGCACCGCCTCCTCCCCGGGAAAGAGGTTGGCCCGCGCCGTGCGCTCGGCGGCGAGGAGGGCCTTGGCGCTGAGGCCCTGCGGCAGCAGCACCGCGAACTGGAAGGTCGAGGCGGCCACCAGGTCCCGGGCGGCATCGGCGGTGAGGGGCTGGCCGTTACGGCTCTCCACCAGGCGGATGGTGTCCATGCCGCTGAAAAGGCTGCGGATTTCCCCGCTGACCTCGCCGCGGTCCTCGTCCACCAGCAGCACCTCGACGCTGGTGGTGGTGACCTTGTCCTGGATGAGGGTGACCACCACCACGAGAAAGGCCGGCATGAGGAAGAGCAGGGCCATGCCGCTGGGGTCGCGCCACAGGAGGCGCAGTTCCTTGCCGATGAGAGAGAGGAGGCGCCGTGGTCCCATGTTCACTCCCGTGGCGTGCTGCCGGTGGTCTGCAAGAAGAGATCGGCAAGGCTGGCGCAGCCTTCGTCCCGGGAGAGGAGACGCTGCGGGCTGTCTTCGGCGACGATGCGGCCGCGGTCGATGATGACTACCCGGCGGCATAGCGACTGCACCTCCTCGAGGTAATGGGAGGTATAGATCATCGCCATGCCCTGGCGGTTGAGCTCGAGGAGCTTGTCGAGGATGAGGTGGCGCGACTGGGTGTCGATGCCCACCGTCGGCTCGTCGAGGAAGAGCAGCTCCGGGTCGTGGAGCAGGCCGATGACGAGGTTGAGGCGCCGTTTCATGCCCCCGGAACAGGCGCGCACCTGGCGGTGGCGTTTGTCGGCGAGGCCGAAGAGGTCGAGCCAGAAGTGGGCGCGTTCGGAGAGGAGGCGGCCCTGCAGGCCGTACATGCTGGCGAAGAAGAAGAGGTTCTCCTGGATGCTGAGGCGCTCGTAGAGGGCCAGGTCCTGGGGGACGTAGCCGATCCTCTTCCGCGCCAGGGCGGGGGCGGAAAGGGCGTCGCGCCCGCCTATGGCCAGGGTGCCGCGGTCCGGGCGGCGCAGGGTGGTGAGGATCGACAGCAGCGTCGTCTTGCCGGCGCCGTTGGGGCCGATGAGGCCGCACAGCTCGCCGGGGGCGAGGTCGAGGGAGATGTCCTCGACCGCCGCGGCGGGGGCGCCGGGGTAGGTGAGGAAGAGGTGGCCGGCCGAGAGCAGCGGCGAGGCGGCCACCTCTTCCTGCGCCGTGGCGACGCTCATCGCACTACCTCGAGGAGCTGCCGGTAGACTGCCTGCTCCTCGTCGGCGCAGCGGCGCAGGGTGGCGGCGAGCCCGGCGAAGGAGTCGCCGTCGCGGTCCCGCCCCTTGCACATTCTCGCCCCGCAGACGGCGAACTCGCGCCAAATGTCGCCGACGTGGGTCATGCGCTCGGATACCCTGGCGAGTTCGGGTAGCTGCAGCAGCTGGGCGGCCTCCTGGAGGAAGGCGGCGAACATGAAGCGGAAGCCGCCGCCGCCGGTGCCGATCTCCTCCTGCATGCGGATGAGCTGGCCGAGATGCAGCAAGGCGCTCTCCCGCCCCAGCCGCTGCTGCCAGCGCTCGAGGCGCCCGGCGAGAAAGCGGATGCCGCGCACCCCCACCAGCGGCAGGGGGGTGGAGAGCATGGTGCGGCAGGTGGCGCGCAGGCCCTGGCGTGCCGCCGCGGCCATGTCGGGCTGGGAAGGGACCGACTCCAGCCAGTACATGGCGCCCCGCGGCGCCAGGGCCCCCTTGGCAAAGCGGGCCCGCTGCAGGTCGTCGCGGTGGCAGCGCACCACCTCCTCGAAGACCGGGTCGCTGATCAGGTAGTCGTCCTCTTCGCGGCCGATGACCACGAGGTTGTGCATATTGAAGTGGAAGCGGAATGCCGGGGGGAAGTAAGGCAGCCAGAAGGCTCCGGTCTGGCAGCCGATGGGCAGGCCCCGGGCGAGTCCCTCGTCCAGTGCCTCCATGGCCGCGCTCTCGCGGTGGAAGCGGCGGCGCTGCACCTTGACCCCGAGGCGGGTGGTGACCTTGGCGAAGATCGAGCCCACCGGTCCGCGAAAGGTGGTCAAAGGCAGGTGGTTGACACGCAGGAAGGGCAGGTAGGCGAAGAACAGCCCTTCGCCGATGCCGAAGGCCATGGCCTCGGAGCAGTGGATGCCGTGATGGCGGAGGAGGTTGGCGGTGACGCCGCTCTCGCAGTGCGCCGACTGGCGGTGGCTGAAGGCGATGTGCTGCTTCATGGGCGCTGGCGGACGAGCTCCGCGGTGAAGGTGGCGGGCACGGTGCGCAGCTCGGCGATGGAGATTGCGAAGACCTTGGCGTAGCGGAGGAGGATGCGTTCCGGCAGGCGGTTGAAGACCTCCGGCCGGCGGTGGCGCCGCACGCGCCACCTGGCCATGCCGACATAACGGGCAAGCAGGCCGAGGTCCATCTGATTGCGGGCCTGATAGTAGGCGATCGGGCTCAGCTCGCCCTGCTGCACCAGGCGATGGGCGAGAGCAGTTTCCTGGACAATGACCTCCCAGGCCTGGTCGTTGACGATATTCTTCGCCTCCCAGCCGAGGCTTGCGGCGAGGGTATAGCGGCCCTCGTCGTCGACGGCGTAGCACACTTCGCGGCCGTATTCGCCAATCATGCCGTTGTCCTGGGGTACTTCGCTGGTCTTCATGCGCCTCTCCTCCATGGGGACGCTCTAGCAGACTTGATATGCGGCTATATGTCAATCCCTGCCTTTTACATGGCGCTGAAAATCCTGGCCGTCAAGCCTCCCCCTCAGTCATCCAGCAGGGCAATTTCACCCTGCATCGCCTCGATGACCGCGATCGGGTCGGCGGCCCTGCTGATCGGCCGGCCGACCACCACATGGTCGGCGCCGGCGGCGATGGCCCGGCCGGCGGTGACGATGCGTTGCTGGTCGTCGCTGTTGTCGCGGACGTTGGCGCCTGGGCGGATGCCGGGGGTGACGATGAGCAGCTTCCCGCCCAGGTCGCGGCGCAGGGTCTCCGCCTCGAGGCCGGAGGAAACCACGCCGTCGCAGCCCAGCTCCAGCGCCCTGCGCGCGCGCCGCGCGACGAGGTCGGCGATGCTGCCGGTCATGCCCATGGCGCGCATGTCGTCCTCGCCGAAGCTGGTGAGGACGGTGACCGCCAACAGCTTCATGTCGCCGCGGGCGGCGACGGCAGCGCGGACGATGGCATCGTTGCCGTGGATGGTGGCGAAGTCGACGCCGCGGCTGTTGAGCTGTTCCACCGCCAGCTTGACCGTCTCGGGGATATCGAAGAACTTGAGGTCGAGCATGACGCGGTGGCCGCGGTCGCGCAGCCAGTCGACGGTCTCGAACCAGCTGGCCATGAACAGCTGCAGGCCGATCTTGAAGAAGCGGACATGGGATTCGCAGCGCTTGACCAGCGCTTTGGCTTCAGCCGCGCTTGGCAGGTCGAGGGCGACGATGATGCGCTCGTCGAGGGGGATGTTCCTGGGCATGGGGCCTCCTGGGTGAAGGTGGTGCGCGGGTGGGGTCATCGCCAGCCCGCGCCTTCTTTTACTTGGCCGCGCCGTTTTTGGCAAGTTCGCCGAGGCTGTGCCTCACTCTCGGCCACCCCCTCCGCGCTGCTTGGCCGGCGGCGCAGACTCTTCCCTGTCCTGTGGCCAGGGGGAGGCGTTCTTCATTGTTCAGGGGTGTCATGCCCTGCGGAATGTGCCAAGAGGGCGTGGTCTTTTGATGACATCATGCCATCCCGTTGCGGAAATGCCCCTGCCTGCTTGCCTTTTTCGTCGCATTTCGGCATACTGAAAAGAAAACTCGGCAAGACGAGGCGCTGCCGACGCTGCTGCCGTGGAGGAGTTGTTCCCAACCCCAACAGGAGGAAGAGATCATGACCGTCAAGATATTCATCAAGCGAAAAGTTACGCCGGAAAGCGTGCTCGAACTCACCGTTCTGCTCAAGAAGCTGCGCAGCCTCACCCTGAGCCAGGCGGGCTATATCTATGGCGAAACTCTCAAGCGGGTCGATCAGAAAGACGAGTGCATGGTCATCTCCACCTGGCGTTCCCTCGAGGACTGGAATGCCTGGATCGCCAACCCCGAGCGCATCGCCATCCAGAACCAGATCGACAAGCTGCTCGGCCAGAAAACCGAGTACGCCGTATACGAGGTATAATACCCCGTTGTAAAACTCCAATTTCCCTGCCTCGCCCCTTCGCCGCGACGGAAGGGGCGGGGTGTTCTCTCCTGCCCCGCGGGTAAGCGCGCTGTTATTCTACGGCCTTCAAAAACTACGGGTAATCAGAAACATTTGTTTTTTGCATTTACCTTACTGTTTTGAAGACTCCGTGCTCTTGGTGTAGATTGGACTGGTCGTTTTTCACCATACCAATTTCCGGCGCCGCCACGCGGTCGAGGCCGGTGTTGTCCGTTCGTTCATCGGCAGGGACGAAAGGGAGAATCTTTAACTTCTTTAATCGGTGAGGATCTATGTTATTCGAAGGCGTGAAGCTGATGGTGGTCGGCATGGTGACAGTCATGCTCTTTCTCGGTTTGATGATTGGCTTCATCAACCTTGTCGCCTATTTGACCAGAGCCGTGGCGGCCCGCGAGCTCGAAACCATCCGCCGCGACCGCGAGCTGCTCGCCGCCAACCGCAAGAAGGCGCAGCGGGCCTCTCTGGAGAGCCACCTCGACGACGATATCGCGGTCATCGCCGCCGCCGTCGCCGCCTATGAAGGCGAGCGTTTCGCCGCCGGCGCCTAGTGCCGAAGAATCATTCGAAGACGGCGATATCTTTGCTGTAATGCTGTAGTTCCACCATCCCACAACACATGGAAGGAGAGAAACGGTGAGCAAGAAAGTTATTCAGTTCATGGACACGTCTTTTCGCGACGGTTTTCAATCCGTTTTCGGCGCCAGGGTTTTGACCGACGATTTCATGCCGGCCGTCAAGGCCACCGTCGAGGCCGGGATCACCAATATCGAGGCCGGCGGCGGCGCCCGCTTCCAGAGCCTCTTCTTCTACTGTGGTGAGTCGGCCTTCGACATGATGGACCGCTTCCGCCGCGAGGTGGGGCCCAACGTCGCCCTGCAGACCCTGGCCCGCGGCATCAACGTCGTCGCCCTCAGCCAGTGCCCGCGCGACATCATCGACCTCCACGCCAAGATGTTCAAGAAGCACGGCATGACCACCATCCGTAACTTCGATGCCTTAAACGACGTGCGCAACCTCGAGTACTCCGGGGAGCGCATCGCCGCCCACGGCCTCAACCATCAGGTGGTGGTGTCGATGATGGAGCTGCCCCCCGGCTGCAGCGGCGCCCATACCCCGGAGTTCTACATGGATCGCCTCAAGCAGATCCTCGACGCCGGCATTCCCTTCCACTCCATCTGTTTCAAGGACGCCTCCGGCACCTCCAACCCGCGCAAGGTCTACGAGACCCTCAAGGGAGCGCGCAAGATCGTTCCCGAGGGCACCATCCTCTGGTTCCATACCCATGATACCGCCGGGCTTGGCATCTCGCAGAACATGGCGGCCATCGAAGGCGGCGCCGACGGCGTCGACCTCGCCAAGTCGCCGGTCTCCGGCGGCACCTGTCAGCCCGACATCCTCTCGATGATGCATGCCATGAAGGGCACCGACTATACCCTCGACCTCGATTACGAGAAGGTGCTCAAGGCCATGGATGCCTTCGAGGAGGCGATGAAGGATTACTTCTTCCCGCCGGAGGCGAAGATGGTCTCGCCGTTGGTCACCCTGTCGCCGATGCCCGGCGGGGCGCTGACCGCCAATACCATGATGATGCGCGATACCGGCACGCTGCACCACTATCCGGCGGTGATCAAAGAGATGTCGGAGGTGGTCGCCCGCGGCGGCTTCGGCACCTCGGTGACCCCGGTGTCGCAGTTCTACTTCCAGCAGGCCTACCTCAACGTCACCCAGGGTAAGTGGAAGAAGATCAACCCCCAGTACGGCAACATGGTGCTCGGCTACTTCGGCCGCACCCCGGTGCCGCCCGACCCGGAGATCGTCAAGATCGCCAGCGAGCAGCTCGGCAAGCCGGTGTTCACCGACAACCCGCTGGACATCCTCGAACCGGGCATTCCCAAGGCCACCAAGGTCCTCCAGGACAACAACCTGCCGGTCAACGACGAGAATATCTTCATCATCGCCAGCTGCGAGCAGAAGGGTCTCGATTTCCTCCTCGGCAAGGCGGTCACCAATATCCGCAAAATCAGCGACAAGCCGGCCGAAAAGAAAGCGGCCGACAAGAAGGCCGCCGCCCCGGCGCCGGCCCCCATGGGCCCGCGCAGCTACACCATCACCGTCAACAACCGGCCCTATAACGTCGTCGTCGCCGAAGGCGGCGCCATCCAGGCCGCTCCGGCGGCCGCCGCCCCTGCCCCCGCCCCGGCCAAGGCCGAGGCGGGCGGGCCGACCACCAGCGTTGATGCTCCGACCCCCGGCAACATCGTCAAGGTGTTGGTCGAGGTCGGCGCCATTGTCGCCAAGGACCAGCCGCTGGTGGTGATGGAGGCGATGAAGATGGAGTCCGAGGTCAAGGCGCCCTGCGCCGGGAAGATCCTCGAGATCCATGTCTCCAACGGCGAGACGGTGCAGGCCTCCGATCCGCTCTTCACCATCGGGTGACGGGAGTCGACTACCAAGGCCCCCGCCCAGACGGGGGCCATTTTCTTCGCACCTTATTGGGGATGCACTATGAAAACGAGAGTGTTCGCCTTTCTGCTGCCGCTCCTCGGGCTGTTTTTCGGCCCTGTTGCGCTGCAGGCTGCCGACGGAACCCTTGATATCGTCGCGCCGGACGACGGCAAGATCGTCCGCGTCCTGGCGCAGAAGGAAGGCTATATCTACAGCGGCGACGAGATCGCCACCATGAAGAAGAAGGATGGCACGGTGGTCGTCCTCCGTGCCGGAGCCGCCGGGCGGGTCACCGCCATGGCTGTGGTGGCCTATCAGGAGGTGACCAAGGGCCAGGTGCTTGGCAGCCTGTCGACCTCGGCCATCGTCATCGACCAGCCGCGGGTGGGGGCGAGCCACAAGCTGCCGCCTTTCAGCGAGCTGCTCACCAGCCTCGCCAAGACCACCGGTGTCTATGGACTCTACGAGGGGCAGGTCACCCAGGACTGGACGGTGGGCATCGGCCGCGTGCTGATGATCGTCGTCGGTCTGGTTCTTCTCTATCTCGGGGTCTTTCGCGGCTTCGAACCCCTGCTGCTGGTGCCCATCGGCTATGGCGCCATCCTCTCCAACATCCCGCTGGCCGGCATCGCCGAGCCGGGCGGAATTCTTTACTATATCTATGAAGTAGGCATCAACACCGGGGTCTTCCCGCTGCTCATCTTCATGGGTGTCGGCGCCTTGACCGACTTCGGGCCGATGCTTGCCAACCCGCGCACGATTCTCCTGGGCGGCGCGGCGCAGCTGGGCATCTTTGCCACCCTGCTCGGCGCTCTGTGGCTGTCCGATATCATCCCCGGCATCAATTTCGATATCCGCGACGCCGCGTCCATCGGCATCATCGGCGGCGCCGACGGGCCGACGGCGATCTTCCTCTCCAGTCAGCTGTCACCGCGCCTGCTCGGCTCCATCGCCATCGCCGCCTATTCCTATATGGCGCTGGTGCCGCTCATCCAGCCGCCGATCATGCGCTGGCTGACCACCGAGGAGGAGCGCAAGATCAAGATGGTGCAGCTGCGCCATGTCTCGAAGCTGGAAAAGATCCTCTTCCCGCTGGTGGTGCTGACCATCTGCACGCTGCTGCTGCCCTCGGCGGCGCCGCTCATCGGCATGTTTATGCTCGGCAACTTCGCCAAGGAGTGCGGCGTGGTCGATCGCCTCTCCGACACCATCAAGAACTCCCTGATGTATACGGTCATCGTCTTTCTCGGCCTGGCGGTCGGCAGCAAGCTCTCCGCCGACAAGTTCCTCAATCTCGAGACCCTGGGCATTCTCGTGCTCGGCATGATCGCCTTCGGTATCGGCACCGCCGGCGGGGTGTTGATGGCCAAGCTGATGAACAAGCTCAGCAAGAACCCGATCAACCCCTTGATCGGCGCCGCCGGCGTCTCGGCGGTGCCGATGGCCGCCCGCGTGGTCAACAAGGTCGGCCTCGAGGCCAACCCGCAGAATCACCTGCTGATGCATGCCATGGGCCCCAATGTCTCGGGGGTTATCGGTTCGGCGGTGGCGGCAGGCGTGTTGCTGGCGCTGCTGCAATAGCACTGGCGTTTTGCCGGGAAGTTGCACGGGGGATGGTCGCAAGGCCATCCCCCGTGGTGTTTTCGGGGAGCTGGAAACCGGGCTGGATTTCAGGAAACCGCCTTGCTGACGATCTCTTTGTCGAAGTAGTTGACCGCCATGCCGGCGTCGACGACGATGGTCTGGCAGTTGATGCCCGAGGCGCGGGGCGAGAGGAGAAAGACGGCGACATCGGCCGCTTCCTGGGTGGTCAGGGCCTTTTTGCGAAGAATGGCCTTTTCGGCGAAGAGGTAGCTGTCGATATAGCCGGGGATGCCGGCCGAGGCCGAGGTCTTGAGCAGGCCGGGGGCGACGCCGTTGAAGCGCACCTGCGAAAATTCGGCGAAGCTCTTGGCGAGAAAGCACAGCGAGGAGTCGAGGGCCGCCTTGATCGGCGCCATGTAGCCGTAGTTCTCGGCGGCCATCTTGGTGCTGGAGATGGTGATGGTGACCACCGCAGCGTCCGGCGCAAGCAGATCCTTGAAATTGTTGGCGATGCTGATCAGGGAAAAGCAGGAGATATTCACCGCCTGGAGGAAATCCTCGCGTCTCGTCTCGTGGAAGGGTTTTAAGCCGTCGCTGTAATTGGCGAAGGCCAGGGAGTGGACCAGGCCGTCGAGGCGACCCTCTTCGCCAAGCCAGGCCTTGATTTCCTTGGCCGCCTGGATGATATTCTCCTCCTCCTCGACATCGCAGCAGAAGACCGGCGACTGGGGAAAGAGCTTTTTCGCCTGGCGTTCCTGCTCCGCCGAGCGCACCACATGGATGACCTCGGCCCCTTCGGCGACCAGGGTGGCGGCGATGGCGCAGGCCACCGATTTCTTGTTGGCCAGGCCGAAGACGGCGAAGCGCTTCTTATCGATACGTAGAAAAGCCATGACTCCCTGCTGGTAGCGGCTGCGGAAGACCCCGCTGCCGGGAGCGGGCGGCCCGTGCCGACCGCTTCCCGTTGCCAATTCACTTCTCTTTACGGTATATGGGTTCTATACGCAACCACTGAGCTCCTCCGCGAAGCCAATTCCCCCCTCCCCCGACAGACTCCCATGGAACAGTATATCATCGGTATCGATACCGGCGGCACCTATACCGACGCGGTGCTGCTCGACATCGCCACGCGCCGCGTCGCCGCCACCGCCAAGGTGCCCACCACCCACTTCGACCTCTCCCGAGGCGCCGGGCGGGTGCTGAGCGAACTCCTCGGCAAGAGCGCTGTCGACGCCCGTCAGGTGCTGGCGGTGAGCATTTCCTCGACCCTGGCCACCAACAGCGTGGTGGAGAACAAGGGGGCGCGGGTGGCGGTGATCGTCATCGGCTATGTGCGCCACTTCAAGCTGCCGGTGACGGCGGTGGTCTTCGTCAAGGGCGGGCACACCATTGACGGCAAGGAGGAGGAGCCCCTCGACCTCGACTACCTCGTCGGCCTGGTGCAGGGCCTCAAGGATGAGGTGGACGCCTACGGCATCTGCGCCGCCATGTCGATGCACAACCCCACCCACGAACTGGTGGCGGAGAAGGCCATCGCCATGCTCGACCCCAAGCCGGTATTCTGCTCGCACCGTATCAGCCGGCTCACCGGCATGCACGAGCGGGCGGCCACCGCCGGCCTGCACGCCAAGCTGATGCCGGTCATGGGCCGCTTCATCGACGGCGTCGGCCAGGCCATGGCCAGCCTCGGCCTGCATTGCCCGGCGGTAGTCATCGGCGGCAACGGCAGCCCCCTGGAGGTGTCGCGGGCGGTCAGCGAGGCCGGGCTGACCGTGGCCAGCGGACCCGCCTGTACCGCCCACTTCGGCGCGGCCCATGCCGCAGGTGACGCCCTGGTGATCGATGTCGGCGGCACCACCACCGATATCGCCATGGTCGAGGGCGGCCGCGTGCTGCTCGCCGGCGAGGGCTGCACCATCGGCGAGTGGAAGACCCATGTCGAGGCGGTGGACATGCACACCGCCGGCATCGGCGGCGACAGCCATGTCCATATCGACGAGCGCGGCGTCCTTAGCATCGGCCCGGGGCGGGTGACGCCACTGGCCATGTCCGGGGAGCGCGCGGATTCGCTGGCCGGCTGGCTGGACGTTGACAACCGCTCGCGGCTCATCGTTCTGCGCCCCGAGGCGGCGGGGCAGTTGCCGCCCGGCGAGGTCGCGGCCCTGCTCGGCCAGCAGGGGCGGCTCACCCCGGCGGACATCCGCCAGCGGACCGGCCTGGGCGGGGTGCCGCTCAATGTCGAACTGGAGAAGCTGACCCGGCGCAACCTCATCGACGAGTGCGGCTTCACCCCCACCGACGCCCTCCATGTCCTCGGCAAGCTCAGCCTCGGCGACGGGGAGGCGGCGCGGCGCGGCGCGGATATCCTCGGCGGGGCCATGGGCCTTGGCGGCGAGGACTTCGCCCGGCTGGTCATCCAGCGCACCGAGGAGCAGATCGCCAACCTCGTCGTCGACTATGTCATCCGCCGCACCTGGCAGAACTCCCTGGCCGCCTTTATCTCGGGAAGCAAGAACCACCCGGTGCTGGCGGTGGATTTCGCCATCAAGGTGCCGCTGATCGGGGTTGGCGCCGCCGCCCGCACCCTGCTGCCGCGGGTCGCCGAAATGCTCAGGACATCCGTCAGCTTCCCGGAAAACTGCGAGGTCGGCAACGCCGTCGGTGCGGCGCTGATCGGCCTCGAAGGATACCGGGCATGAAGACCCTGTGCGTCGCCGATACGGTGGTCAAGGACCTGCTCGCCCCGGTGGGCGGCGGCCCGGCCATCGCCGACGTCGAGCTGCTGCTCTCCTGCGGAGACCTGCCGCCGGAGTACCTCACCTCCCTGCGCGCCCGCTACGACGCGCCGCTGCTCTATGTCCTCGGCAACCACGACCTGCGCTACAAGACGGCCCCGCCGATCGGCTGCACTTCCGTCGATCGGCGCCTCATCATGCTCGGCGGGCGGAAGATCGTCGGCTTTTCCGGGTCGCGCTGGTACAATGGCAATATCAACCAGTACACCGAGGAGCAGATGGGCGGGTTCATCAGAAAGCTCCGCTTCACCCTGTGGCGCCACCGCGGCCTGGACGTCGTCCTCACCCATGCCCCGCCGCGCCATATCCATGACGCGGAAGACCTCTGCCACCGCGGTTTCCGCTCCTTTCGCGGCTTTATCGACAAGTACCGGCCGCGCCTTTTCCTGCACGGCCATATCCATGCCCTCTTCGGCAGCGAAGAGGAGCGCCGCACCAGGCTCGACTCAACCGAGGTGATCAACTGCTATGGCTATCATCTTCTCGAAATTTAATCCTTTCCCGGCACTGAAGCGGGCGATTTCCGGCCGCGACAAGGCCGAGGAGGCGACGGAGGTCACCCCCTGTTTCAACGCTCGCCAGGAAGAGGAGGAGGCCTACGAGGCGGTGGAGCGCGGCACCTTGATGGTGCCGCTCGACAAGATTGTCGGCAGCGTTGGCCGTTACCACGACTTCGACAGCCGTTTCCGCACCCCCTCGCCGAGTGTCGACGAGCGCCTCAAGGGCATCCTCGACGCCATGAAGGAGGGCAAGAACCTGCCGCCCATCGCCCTCTACCAGATCAAGGACGACTACTACATCCTCGACGGCCACCACCGCTACCGCGCCGCCCGCGAACTGGAGCGCTCCCATATCCGCTCGCGCATCGTCGAGCTGCTGCCCTCCAAGAACACCCTGGAGAACAAGCTCTATATCGAGCGCATCGGCTTTCGCGACAAGGCCGGGCTGCCCGGGGCGGTGGAGCTGACCGAGCTCGGCCAGGTGCACCACCTCGAGTGGCAGGTGGAGGAGCACCGCCGCCATCTGGCGCGGGAACGGGGAGGGGAGGTCAGCTATCAGCAGGCGGCGGTGGACTGGCACCGCACCATCTACAAGCCCCTGGCGACGATCATCGCCAACAGCGGCCTGGTCAAGTCCTTTCCCGGGCGCACCGTCGACGACCTCTACCTCTATATCTCCGTGCACCAGTGGGAGATGGGCAAGAATCGCAAGTACGGCCTCGGCATCGACACCCTCATTCCCAAGGACATGGAGGCCTTTCGCACCAAGATGGCGGAACACACCGAACAGGAATACCCGGAGATGAAGCGCGAGATCACCGTCTTCATCCTGCTCAACGTCGACGGCAAGCACGAGCAGCAGATCTTCGACAAGCTGCTCGCCTTGAACGAGGTCACCGAGGTGCACACCGTGCACGGCTCCATCGACATGATCGCCAAGGTCTCGCTGATGCGCGACCTGCTCTCTTCCGACGCCGAGCTGCTGTCGCAGTTCATCCTCTCCACCATCCGTCAGTGGAAGGGGGTGCTCTCCACCCAGACGCTCATTCCCGGCATGTCGCGCATCAAGGACAAGGACCGCTGCCTGCTCTGAGCTCTTCCCTCACCTTCACAGGAGGTAACAACATGAACGGGAATACAGGAAATCGGAGTACGTTCCATCTCGACCGGCGTGACTTTCTTGTTGCTTCAGCCGTGGGCGCTGCAACCATTGCCATGGGTGGCCTTCCCGGGATGGCGCATGGCGCGGGGCCTCTTGCTCTGCCGCCTCTGCCCTATGAGGAGAATGCGCTGGCCCCGGTGATATCTTCCAACACGATCGGTTTTCATTACGGCAAACACCATAAGGGGTATGTCGATAATCTCAATAAGCTCATCGCTGGAACAGAATATGCCGACCTGCCGCTGGAGAAAATTATCGTCGCGGTTGCGGGCAAGGCCGACAAGGCGGCCATTTTTAACAATGCCGCCCAGGTCTGGAATCACACCTTTTTCTGGCAGAGCCTGAGGGCCAACGGCGGGGGTGAGCCGCCTGCCTCGCTCAAGCAGAAAATAGATGCTGATTTCGGCAGCCTTGAGGCCTGCAAAAAAGAATTGACCGGGGCAGCCACTTCGCAATTTGGCAGTGGCTGGGCCTGGCTGGTACTTGATGGCGGCAAACTGAAGACGATGAAAACCGCCAACGCCGAGACACCGCTTACGGCCGGCGTCAAGCCACTCCTCACCATTGATGTCTGGGAGCACGCCTACTATCTCGACTATCAAAATCGGCGGGCTGATTATGTCAGTGCGCTGATCGATAAGCTGATCAACTGGGAGGCAGTCTTGAAGAACTTGGGTTGATCCAGAGCAAGTCTCAACAGCCGGGGCGCCTCTGCCAATTCACGGCAGGGCTCCCTGGCACGTACTACCCAAGCCATACGCGCAGGAGGGCGGGTGTTGGGCGGATCAGTATTTAAACGGCTAAGGCTGGATGGAGACATGTGAGCTTCTTTATTCTTAGCTACAGTAGCAGCCTTTCGCTGGAGTTCTGTTGCACTTTTGAGGGGTGTTCTTTGGTAGTCTATGGTCTGCAGTTGCTAAATATCTGAGCAATTCCAATGGATTAGGAAGGTAAACCGAGAGGCTTCTGTAGTAACTCTACACTGCCACTGGTAAGCCTAGACCTGCGGGACTCTTTCCGATGCCATCAGCAAAAATATTGCAGCTGCATAGTGATTGACTCTTGCATCCCCTCGGGGTATGATTAAATCATACTCAAATGGAGGGTATCACAATGCAACAAGAAAAAGCGGAACGAATCACAATTACTCTACCCCCGGACATGCTTTCCTCAATTAAGCAAAAAGTCAGCTCTGGTTCCTACGGTTCTACCAGTGAATTGATTAGAGAAGCTATGAGGCTATGGCAAAAAAAAGAAGAAGAACACGAAGCACGTTTAGCACTGATACGTACTCGTTTGCAAAATTCCAAGAATAGTGGTGAACCGGTCCCCATCGAAGAAGCATTTGGTAGAATTGAGGAGTTGCACATGCGAAAACTGAAAGGGGATATTTAATGGATACATATCGTGTCTATTTCATGCCGGATGCGATCAAGGATCTTGAAGATATCTATCTTTATATAATTGAGCAAAGTGGTTTCCCAGATACGGCTTGGAACTATATGGAAAGGCTCAAATCCAAGTGTCATGAATTGGAAACCTTTCCTATAAGAGGTCAATTGAGAAATGACCTGATGGACGGACTTAGAATTTATCCTCTTGATAACAACGCAGCTGCTGCATTTCTTGTGAACGAAGCAGATTTGACGGTACAGGTCCTCAATGTTTTTTATGGGGGGCGGAACTATGAAGCTCTCTTCGATTCGTGATATTTTCTTTGGATATCTTTACTCTGCGATCACTCCATTTCTGAGCAGTTCTCGGCTATAAACCGATTCTGCCCTCTCTGGAATAGTCTCAACTTTTACTTTTGCTGGCAGCCAATAAGTTGGCAGATCAAATCTCTCCTCTTCCACAATAATCGGTGCCAGCATCCTCGCCATCGATTTTCCTC
>JANJUM010000253.1 GCA_024710585.1 Desulforhopalus sp. | reverse complement strand
AGTAGCGGAGATAGTCCCGCACCCAGGAGAACATCTCCTCCCAATCCCGTTCGCCACCACCCCGAGCGAGATCAAGCCGCCGCCGCAGTTCCTCCGGGGAATGGTAGTCGAGAAAGTTGCCCTGCCGCCGTTGTTGGTAATGGGTTGCCAGCATTTCCAGCAACCGCTCGAAAATCTCCCTCTCGTCCATGCCTCGTCATCTCTTCAGTTGGTCAGGTCCACCCCTCTCCCGGCGCGGTCGGGCGCCGCTCGCCACCTCTAGCGCGAAACGCGGCAGGATGCAAGGTTTTCGGCATTGCCTCGACGCGGCGCCATGCCGCCACCCGGCCGCCTGGCGCCAACCTCGGCCGTGCGACATTGTGATAACAACATCTTGGTGCGGAAGCATCGTTCACCGCATCGTCGGCGGCTTTTGCGCATTTATCGGCTAAGCGGCAAGTACGACATTGAAATCACCATGCGATGCGCTATACTTGCGGAGATTTCCCAACCACCTGGGGTAGGCGTCACCCCTGCCCCCTTTTCCAAGATCTCTTTCGACGAGGACACCATGGCCAACTTTCTCTTCGTACTGCGCGCCAACGACAACGAAAAAGCGACACGCTGTTTCCAATTCGCCAAGATCGCCCACGGCAAGGGCCACCGGGTCAATATCTTTCTCATCGACAGCGGCGTCGACTGGGCGATCAAGGATCGAGACGGCTCGGTAAAAACCACCACCGGCGACTGCGTCAACGACTATCTCCCCTATCTCGTGGAACACCAGGTGGAAGTGGGGGTGTGCACCCCCTGCGCCAAGAATCGCGGGCTCGACGAGGCCCGTTTCCATAGCAACATGCTGCTCGACGGCGGCCCGCATCTCATCGATATGGCGGCCGAGGCCAAGATCTTTAATTTTTAGTACCTTACTCCGGAAAACCTGTCAGAAAAAACAAGAAAGTTCGTTCAAGAACACTGCGGTGATGAAGCCCCCACCAAGGCACTCCTCTCCGGAGGGGATTGCGGGTTCTTGGCTTGCGGGTGCGAGCGCGCCTTCGCCTGTTGTCGCCTCGGGCGCTAGACATTTCGGGTGGCTGGGGCGGGACAGGCCGTGCCGAAGTTGGCCAATGCTTCTGGGCGAGGCCATGGGCAGAGCGGCCCTCCGGCGGAGGCGGGGCCGCTTACCAGCCATGGGCAGCCAGTTGCAGGAGAAAGAGGGTGGCGCAGGCGAAATAGAGGAGGCCGAGGATGGCGGCAGCCAGCAGTGATGTCGACAATTCGGATAGCAGCCTGCCGCGATGTCGCCACAGGGAGAAGGGCAGCCGCAGGGAGAAGCGCGGCCGCAGGGGGCAGGGGACGGCGGGGATGACGGAGATCTCGGTGAGGTACAGGCCGATGACGGTGCAGGCGGTTTCTTTCATAAAGGTATCCTCCTTATGGATGTTTCTGTGGAGGATACCGCCAGGGGTGGCTCACAGGGCGAGCCCCCCTAAGGATTTTTGCGGCGAGGCAAAAAAATCGCGCCTGCCTGTATCAGTGTGGTCCGGACGCAGGCGGCAGGAGCAGGTCGCGCGTTTCCTCGTGGGAAAAGTGATAACTCTGCCGGCAGAATTCGCAGCGAACTTCAAGGCCTTCCTCGCGATCGAGGAGGTCGCCCTGATCCTGCCCGGCGAGGGTGAGGATGGCGCGCTGCATCTTGTCTCGGCTGCAGCTGCACTGGTAGCGAAGAGGGGTTTCGGCGGTCTTGCGGCAGGGGATGGCGTCGAAGACCGTGGCGAGGATGTCGGCGGGGCCGCGGCCGGCAAGGAGCATCTCCGAGACCGGCGGCAGGGAGGCAATGCGCTCCTCGAGCCGCCCGAGCAGCATCTCGTCGGCGGGGGGCAGGGCCTGGATGAGAAAGCCGCCCGCGGCGGCGATCGTGCCGCTGGGGTGTAGGCGTATGCCCAGGGCAAGCGTCGAGGGGGTCTGCTCCGAACGGGTCAGGTAATAGGCGAGGTCCTCGCCGATCTCGCTGCTGTAGAGCTCGATGGTGCCCTGGTAGCGCTGCGGCCCGCCGATATCCTTGGTGACCGTGAGCAGGCCGGCATGGCCGAGGGCGGCGGCGACGTCGATGCGCCCCTGACGGAGCGGCACCTCGGCGTGGGGTTCGGCGACATAGCCGCGCACCCAGCCGCTGCAGCCCGCCTCGGTGATGATCTTGCGCAGCGGGCCATTGCCTTCGAAGCGGAGGAGGACGCTCTGCTCGCCCTTGAGCAGGGCGGCGAGCAGGGTGGCGCCGGTGAGGGCCCGTCCCAAGGCGGTGGCGGCGGTGGGGCCGACGTCATGGCGGCGGCAGGCCTCGGCGACGAGGTCGGTGGTGACGCAGGCGATGCCGAAGAAATTGCCGGTCTGGGTGATGACGCGTTGCAGGTGGTCGACCATGGAGTGTTCCTGGGGGTTGTGGTTGTGGTGCGGCGGGGGGCGCCGGGTCTTCGCATCCCCCACTATAGCACGGGCGAGTGTTGCGGCAAAGCCAGGGTGAGAGTTGCCGGCGAGGGGGCGGGCGGCCCGGGGTTGTTGCCAAGTTCACGTTTACGTCCGAGTGAAAATCGGGTAGTCTGGAACATGGTCTGCGACGCCTGTCGCCCTGTTTGCCAGGGTTGCTCTGTTGTCCGGGGGCGACCTGGTGCCCGAGGGAGGTTCAACCTGAACACAAGGAGAACGGTATGCGAATGGTGATGGTTCTTTTGGCGCTCTTTCTCGCCCTGCCCTGTTACGCCAGGGAAATTTCCGGAGTGATCGTGCAGGAGACGGTGCAGACCGAGGACGGCGCGACGCTCAAGCTCAACGGCGCCGGGGTCAGGACGAAGCTGTTCATGGACATCTATATCGCCCAGCTCTATGTGGAGAACCCGGCGACCACCGTCGAGGCGATTCTCGCCGACAAAGGTCGCAAGCGGGTGGTCATGCACTTCCTCTACAGCGAGGTGCCCAAGGATAAGCTCGTCGAGGCCTGGAACGACGGCTTCAAGGACAACAACGGCGCCGCCGAGCTGGCCGCCCTGCAGGAGCGCATCACCATGTTCAACGATATGTTCGTCGATGCCAAGAAGGGCGACGTCTTCGTCCTCGACTATAACCCGGCGAGCGGGACCACGGTGACCATCAAAGGCGTCAGCAAGGGGGTGATCCCCGGGGCCGACTTCAACGCCGCCCTGCTCAAGATCTGGCTCGGCGGCAAGCCGGTCACCGAAGGGCTCAAGAAAGAGCTGCTCGGCGCCCGGTAACCGGCCTGCACGGCAAGACGGGGCGATTACAGTTCGTTCACCCCCGAGGGGATGAGGCAGACGAAGACGAAGTCTTCGCCGCCGCCGTTCATGAACTGATGCTCCTCGTTGCCGGGGATGAAGAGCACCGTGCCGCTGGTCACCTCGCGCCATTCGCCGTTCTGGTATACCTTGCCCTTGCCGGAATGGACGAAGATCTCATGCTCCCAGGCATGGGCGTGGCGCGGGGTGAAGCCGCCGGGGGCGACGGTGAAGACGCGCATACAGAAGTTGCTGGCGTTGTCGGCTTTGCCGATGACCACCCGGCCGGTGACCCCTTTGATGGTCTCGTTGTCGAACTGCTGCGCGGGACACTCCTCGTAGCTGGTGATTTTCATGGTCTTTCAATGGGCTGTGGGTTATGGGGATGACTGCCTGGTTTCATGACTAACAATAGCGCCGATCGCGGTGATGGCAACCGCCTCAGCTGGTGGATCGCTTGCCGGTGGCCCCCATGTAGATGGCGGCGAGGGTGAGGGTCACCCCGGCCCAGTTGAGCAGCGAGGTGGGGCGGGAGAACAGCAGCACGTCCCAGACAAAGGACAGGGCCGGCTGCAGCAGCAGCATCAGCCCGCCGAGGGAGGTGGGGATGCCGGGCAGGGCGCGGGCGATGAGCAGCCAGCCGAGGGTCTGGCTGAAGAGGCCGAGGCCGAGCAGAGAAGCGAGGCTGCGCAGGTCGGGGATGACGAAGGAGTCGCCGCTGACCGTCATCTTGGCCCCGAGGAAGAGCGCCGAGCAGAGGGAGACGAGCATCAACGCGTAGACCGGGCCGTGGTTCCCCGAACTCTGTGCCCGGCGCAGGCCGATAAGGTAAACGGCGTAGCAGAGAGCGGTGAGCAGCGAGAAATAGATGCCCGTCCTGTACTCGTTGCTGAGGCTGCTCCAGTCGAAGCCGACGACGAGAAACAGCCCGAAGATGGCGATGGGCAGCGAGAGGAGAAAGCGTGGCCTGGCCTTTTCGCGGAAAAGGAGGATGGCAGCGGCGGCCAGGAAGAAGACCTGAAAGTTGCTGATCAGGGTGGCCAGCCCGGGACCGATGAACATGATGCTCTCGTGCCAGAAAAAGAGGTCGAGGGCGAAAGCCAGGCCGCAGAGGAGCAGGAGCAGCAGCACCCGCGGCGGCGGTGTGGCAAGCTCCCCGCGCCACCAGGCGATGACGAGCAGGAAGCAGAAGCCGAAGGCCACCCGGTAAAAGGCGGAACTCGTCGGTGCGACGTCGGCGACCTTGACGAACACCGCGGAAAAGCTGATCATGCAGGCGCCGAGCAGCATCGTAGCCATGGCCGTGCGGCGGGTCAAGGAAGTGTCCATTGGTTCGTGTCTGCAAAACGTTGCAGCCGCCAGGGGGCAGGGCCCTTGTGCGGCCGGGTGGAAAAGCCCAAGGTTTGTGCAATCGCTGAGACCATAATGGAGTTTGCTTTTTTTCGCATCAGCTAAGCGCGCTCCCCGGCGCAGATCGGCGAAGGTCCTGGAACTTCGCCGAATCGTCGGCAATGTCGCCGACCTGCCGACTGCGGGTGGTTGGCCATGGTGGTGGAGGGGGTGCGCTGGTGACCGCTGCGCGGCTAGGCTGTTGTGCAAAATGGTCCGTCTATTGTTCGCGACGCCTTTTTTGTTGGACCACGGCGACTCGGGCCGACAGTGGCCGCGGAGAGCCTGCCAGCGCTCGAAAATAAGGTGTTGATAAGTGTCGAATAATTGAAAAATCTGCAGAAGCGATCAAAAAGAGTGTTGATTTTCTGCACAAATTTTGTAGTACTTTGGCCGTTACATATTTGTCACGGGCTATATCGGGCCGCCCTTGCCGCGCACAAGCCGCACAGCTTCTCCGAGGGACGAGGGGCGCTGCTGCGGGGGACACTGAGGGTCGCCCATCCACGAACCAGAGACCACACGACATGAACGATCTCTCCACCACCTATCTCGGCCTGAACTTGCGCAACCCGATCATCGTCGGCAGCTGCGGCTTTACCAACAGTGTTTCCAAGATCAAGGAGTTGGCCGACCATCAGGCCGGGGCGATCGTCCTCAAATCGCTGTTCGAGGAACAGATCCAGGCCGAGTATGCCGCCAACCTCGAGAGCTACAACGCCGAATACCCCGGGGCCTCCGACTATATCCGCGAGTACACCCGGGGCAACGAGGTGGAGGCTTATCTGAAGCTCATCGCCGAGGCCAAGAAGGCTGTCGATATCCCGATCATCGCCAGCATCAACTGCGTCTCGGCGGCGGAGTGGGTGTCCTTTGCCACCGCGGTGGAGAAGCAGGGGGCGGACGCCATCGAGCTGAACATCTCCCTTCTGCCCAGCAACCCGCGCATGACCAGCGCCGACTACGAGAAGCAGTATGTCGAGATCATCAACAAGGTCGCCGATCTTGTCTCCATCCCGCTGGCGCTGAAGATGAGCTTCTACTCGGCGGCACTGGCCAACCTCATCCAGCGTCTCAGCTGGATCGAGAAGATTCGCGGGTTCGTGCTTTTCAACCGCTACTACGCCCCCGATATCGATATCGACAAGATGGTGGTCAAGTCTTCCGACGTGCTCAGCTCGCCAGCCGAGGCGGCCACCACGCTGCGCTGGATCGCCTTGATGTACGGCCATGTCGACAAGGACCTGGTCGCGGCCACCGGCATCCATGATGGCGAAGGCGCGATCAAGCAGGTCCTCGCCGGGGCCAGGGCGGTGCAGGTGGTGTCGACCCTCTACAGGAACGGCGTGGCGAGCATCCCGGCGATGCTCGCCACCCTCGACCAGTGGATGACGGCCAAGTCCTACGCCAAGCTGGAAGATTTCCGCGGCAAACTCGGCTACGGCAAGGCTGTCGACGCCGCCGTGTTCGAGCGTACCCAGTTCATGAAGTACTATGGAGGCATCTCCTGAGGCACGACCCCCGGGGCGCCCGCCTGGGGCTTCCCGCGACGAGGTCGGCGCGGCGCGGCGGGGGAATGTCCCCGCCGCTAACGACAGCGAATATCGCATATCTTCACCGCCATTACCGGACGTATCTATGAACGCGTTGCTGACATTCCCCAAGGGAGGGGTGCACCCGCCCGAATTCAAGGAACAGACCCAGGGCCTGGCCATCGAAACGATGCCCGTGCCCGATGAACTCGAGCTCATTCTCGGCCAGCATATCGGCGCCCCCTGTCAGCCGACCGTCGCCAAGCGCGAGGCGGTCGGCGAAGGCCAGATCATCGGCGAGGTCAAGAAAGGGCTGGGCGTACCGCTGCATAGCCCCGTGGCGGGCAAGGTCAAGGACATCGGCATGTCGGCCCACCCCCTGCGGGTCAGCGCCCCGTCCATCACCCTGACCGTCGACCGTGAAGCGGCGCCGCTTCAGTACGCAAAGGATGCCTGGCAGTCCCTGGCCAGCGACGAACTGCTGACCCGTGTCCACGACGGCGGCATCATCGGCATCGGTGGCGCCGGCTTTCCCACCCACGTCAAGCTCAAGCCGCCGGCCGGCAGCCCGGTGGACACCCTGGTCCTTAACGGCGCCGAGTGCGAGCCCTACATCACCGCCGACCATCGCGCCATGCTCGAGCACACTGCCGAGGTCGTCGAGGGGGCGAGGATCCTCCTCAAGATCCTCGGCATCAAGGCCTGTCATATCGGCATCGAGAACAACAAGCCCGACGCCATCAAGGCCATGGCCGAGATGGCGGCGCGGGTTCCCGCCGGCGAAGGCGACATCCGCGTGCGGCCATTGCAGGTAAAATATCCGCAGGGCTCAGAAAAGCAGCTCATCCAGGCCGTGACCGGGCGCAAAGTGCCGGCCATGGCCCTGCCTTCGGCGGTGGGGGTGGTGGTGCAGAACGTCACCACCGCCAAGGCGGTCTACGATGCCGTCGCCTGCCGCAAGCCCCTCTACGAGAAGGTCATCACCGTCGCCGGCAAAGGTATCGGCCGCCCCGCCAATCTGCTGGTCAAGGTCGGCACCAGGCTGAAGGACATCGTCGAGTATCTCGGCGGCCTGCAGCCGGGGCTGAGCAAAATCGTCCTCGGCGGGCCGATGATGGGTTTCGCCGTCTCCTCCCTGGACGTGCCGGTGACCAAGACCACCTCGGCGGTGCTCTTTCTGACCAGGGATGAGATCGATACCCGGCAGCACTCCCAGTGCATCCGCTGCGGCTGGTGTCTGGAGGCCTGCCCGATGGGGCTCGAGCCCAAGGAGATCGCTATCCACGTCGAGGCCGGGCGGGCAGAGGTCACCGAGCCTTTCGGGGTTTTCGAGTGTTTCGAGTGCGGGTCCTGCGCCTACGTCTGCCCGGCCAAGCGGCCCCTGGTGCAGTTCATCCGCCTTGCCAAGATGAAGGCGAAGCGGCCGCAGTGAGTCCGAGGCGGGCGAGGGAAGGAAGACCCCGCCGGACGGGGTCGTGAAGATAACGAGGAACCTTTGAGGAGAGTCGTGAGCACACAGCAAGAGTTGGATTCGGCTGCACCGGCCGGGATGTGGAAGGTGTCCGTCTCGCCGCATCTCAAGAGCAGCGAGTCGGTGGAAAAAATCATGTGGACGGTGGTCGCCTGCCTGGTGCCGCCGCTCGTTCTGTCGGTCTTCGTCTTCGGCATCCAGACCCTGCTGATCACGGCGGTCTCCGTTGTCAGCTGCGTCGCCGTGGAGTGGCTGAGCCAGAAGGCGCTCAAGCGCCCGGTGACGATCAAGGACGGCTCGGCCGTGCTCACCGGCATGCTGCTCGCCTTCGTCATCCCCCCCGGGGTATCGCCGCTGCTGCCGATTCTCGCCGCGGTATTCGCCATTTACATCGGCAAGCACCTGCTTGGCGGCATCGGCTACAACTTCTTCAACCCGGCCCTGCTCGGACGCGCCTTCCTCCTCGCCTCCTTCCCGGTGGCGATGACCTCGGCGTGGCTGCCGCCGGTGGAGAACATGGCCATCTTCTCCTTCTTCGGCGGGGCGGTGGACGCGGTGTCGACCGCCACCCCCCTGGCGGTGATGAAGGAGCGCGGCATGGCCGCCTTCACCGAGCTGTTCGGCTCCGGAGCCTCGCTCTACGGCAGCTTCTTCCTCGGCTGGCGGCCTGGCTGCATCGGCGAAACCTCGGGTTTTCTGCTTCTGCTCGGCGGCCTCTACCTGCTCTACCGCGGCTATATCACCTGGCACATCCCGGTGTCCCTGCTGGGGACCATCGCGGTGCTCTCCTGGATTTTTGGCGGGGAAGGCTATTTCGGCGGCGATCCGCTCCTCGCCGTACTCTCCGGC
>JANJUM010000156.1 GCA_024710585.1 Desulforhopalus sp. | reverse complement strand
GGTCCCTCCTCGAAATAAAAGCCGGATGTTCTTCAAGGAAACTCCAATCAGTCATACTGGGATAGATTTCGTACTGTTTCAGGGACCGGAAAAGCTTCATAGGCCCTTCAGGCCAAGAAGTCGGGCGCCTATCTTTATGAGGTGAAAGCAGGTAGACATACAATTGCGGACCCTTAAAAAAAATGTCACTGTATATCCAGTGAGTTTTGCAGGGAGGCGGCCGGAAAAATCTACTCGATCTTCAAAAACCTGGCCGCTTTGTTTATCTCGCCATTTCACATAAAGAAACTCCCCTCTTGCCATAACTCCACTTATTGAACGTTTGGTAATAGCACCTTCGAATTCTTTGTAAGTGCAAAATTGTCGACTGCTGCCGTATTGGTAATCAAGAACTTCCATGTTTGGGCTGTGTATATCTAGGTCGAATTGGAACGAGTGGAAGACCATATCGTATTTCCAGCTAACACAGCCAGCTATCGTAAAAACGGCCAAAATTACGATGGGACAATAGATGCCCTTGAACTTAACGCCGCGGAACTGATTTAAAGATACTTTCAAAGTGTTGATAGTTTTCGATGTCGATTTTCGATCAATTGGTGTGAGTTCATCAATCTTGGGCATAATGGTTCTCCAAGAAAATACTCCGCGTTGCCAGCTATCGGCCTGAGGGAGGTCGAAGTGGAACAGGAGGACCTCATATTTTTTTCCGAAAGCGAGAGTCTTGCCATCCGGACTGAGCTCTGCCCTGCCGCTAAACATGTCCGCTGACGTGTGATAAATGGCAAATTCCCCCTCTCTTCAATGTTGCGATACCTGGATCTCAAGGGCAGTCGAATTCTGTCGAGAGGTTCGCGCCTGCTGTGGCTCGATGTCTCTTCCAATGGGCACGAGGGTCTGACCCTTTCCAGGAACATATTGCCCCACCGCGGCATCGACCGGAATAGCGTCCAGGGCGTTTCTCGCATACTTGCGAAGTTTCCTGGTCCGCGCTTCGTTTCTGACGACTTCCATGAGCAAGCGGTAACGCGGGTTTTGGTTGTACGTCATTGCCAGGCAGAGGTAGGCCAGGGCATCGACGAGGATCTCGTCGCTCTTGCCCCGTTGTTCCCAGATGAGTTCGGCGAAGAAATCGAGCGTCTCCTGGGGATGTCGCAGTTCCCGGACTGCCTGCTCTTTCGCCCAGTCGCGAACGGCCTGGTAGTTGCCACTGGCGAGCATTGACTGGAGGCTTGCCGGCCCTGTGGCGGTCAGGGCCTGGGGGTGAGAGGGTTTGGCGCTCCGGGGGGATTCGTTCTGCTGCTCCGTCGGCGCGACCGGCTCTCCGTGTTGCCATTCGCCGCTTTCAAGGGCCTTGACGCAGGTGGGGGAGGCGAGCAGGTCAGCAAGGATGGTTGCCAGTTTTGCGGAGAGTGCCTTCTGCGCCTGGCCGTCCGAGATGGCTCCGGTCAGGTTGCGCTTCAAGCCTTCTTCGAGGCCCTCGCTCTCTTCAGCAGCCAGGCGTACGCCCTGTTCATCATAGATATCGAGTCTGAACTTCCACCTCAGTTCCACTTCGGCCCAGCTTTCCGAGCGAAACATCTCCATGCGCAGGATGACAATCCTGTCGGCCGGCGGGGAGGTTCCCATGCGGATGGAGGTCTGTTCGTCATCGCCTGGGGAAAGAAGAAAGGTTCTCGTCATGAAGCCCTGTCTGGCAAGGTTGGTGGCCAGTGCGGTGGCGATGTCTTCCGCCAGCGGCTTGCCCGATGCGGTGTTCGCCCCATCCTTGGGGATGCCGAGCCCGTCTCTATGAATGCCGATATAGCTCGGCGGTTTCTCGCCGCTGAGGATGAAGGGGCGCAGGTCCTGGACGGCGATGGCCAGGCCGGCGGTGCTCTTCGGCACTTTGTCGAGGTGGAGAGAGCTCAAGTCGTATCTGGTCGTTCTGCAGCCGGAGACCAGGAGCAGGGCAAGGAGGAAGAAGGCTGTACGGGGGATGATTCGGTTCATGTCTGTATCCTCTGTGGTTTTCGGGAATCATGTCTGGGGTGTCACGGTGGGTTCCGCGTCCTCCGCCGGGGCCTCGCCTCCGGCGGCATGCCGCAGCCTCTCGAGGAGCAGCATATAGTCGTAGCGTGAGTTCACGAACGCTCCGCGAGAGCGGAAGTGGTTCTGCTGTGCGTTGAGGACATCGAGGAGGACCTTGCCCCCCTCGTCGTAGGCTGCCATGGTAGACTTGAGCGCCTCCTCGTTTTCGGAGGCGGCGTCGCGATTGGCGGATACCAGCATCGCAGTGTGGTCGACGCTCTGCCACAGCGAGAGGAGGCGTCGCTGCACTTCGCGGTCGCTGGCCTCGAGCCTGGCCCGGGCGGCCTTGACACGGTTCGCGGCGGCGAGCAAGGCCGCGGTGTCCCGTCCGCCGGCGAGGAGCTGCAGGTCGAGACGCAGGCCGGCCTCGAGCTCGTCGCGATCTTCCCCATAGCCGCCCAGGCCGTCGGAACTGGCGCGGCCTTTGTAGCTGGTGTAGAAGGCCAGACTGGGCAGGAACTGGCCCTGGGCGGCCCGGTAATCGTATTCGGCCACTTCAAGCTGCAGCCGTCTGATTCTCAGATCGCTGTTGCCCTCCTGCGCCTTCTCCAGCCACCATTGTCGCGTTCTCCCCGGCGCCGGCGGGACGAAGTCCGCCGCCAGGTCGTCGATATCGTCGCCGAGGGTTTCGCCGATCAGCTCCTCGAGGGCTTTGGCGGCATTGTCCAGTTCGATGCGGCGCGAGATCGTCGCCGCCCGGGCGAGTCCCTGCCGGGCCTTCGCCTCGTGAAGGCTGGTGATGGTGTCAAACCCGAGGCTCAGCCGCGTCGCGACGTTCTCCGCCTGCTCCTGCAGGGCCTGTCCTTCCTTGCGAGCGAGATCGAAAGCGGCGCGGGCACCAAGAAAACCGTAACAGCGCTCGCCCACCCGCAGGCGCAGGTCGAGTTCCGCCTTGTCGCGCAGGAGGCTGGCGATGTCCCTCTCCACCATGCCACGCATGAGGTGGCTGGCTTTGACGAGGTCGACCAGGGGCTGTTCGAGGGTGATGACCGCTTCTCCTTCACGGAAGTTGGCTGAACTCTCCGCGAAGTCCTTGCTGTCCGGCATGCTGTGGTGGCGGGCGTCGCTGGCCTTGGCGGTGAGGGTGATGCTCGGGCCATAGGCGGCGACGAGCTGCAGGCCGTCGTACTCTCCGGCCGTGGCGCTATGCAGCTCCGCCTGTCTCTGCCTGTCGTGGCTTCGCGCCAGGCGCAGGAGGTCATCGAGACTGCGCGCCGGCGCGGAGGAGGCGAGGAGCATGGCGAAGAGCAGAAGCAGCGTAACGGGCATGGCAGGCGAAACGGGCGCCGTTGCCGTCTGAAAGCGTACCGGGTTCATGGTCGTGGCTCCTTCCCTTCGTCGGCAGACTTCTCGCCCCCTTCCTCCCAGGGCGGCAGGTCCTGGGGGGAGAGCCTGCCTGATTGGGGGTCGGGGGCGAGAAAGCGCAGTCTTTTCCCGGGGAACTCATTGCGGCGCAGGTCGGCGAGCATGGCGTCGAGTCCGCCGAAGGGCGCGACGAGGTCGATCAGCCACGGGCGATCCCCCGACTGCCAGTCTTCCGGCCGCAGCCGGCCGGCATTGGCGGTCAGCCGGTCTTCGGCGGCCTGGTCGAGAAAGGCCCAGCTGGCAAAGGAGATGGGGTAGCGTTTTTTCATATAGAGCTTGCACTGGCCGAGCATCAGCGGCGGCATCAGCAGCCATTCCAGGTCGGCGAGAAACTGCAGGCGGCGCAGTGGCGACTGCATGTAGAGCAGGACGATGGGTCCCAGCGCCGGAAGCCGCTCGAGGATGCGCCGCGAGTGGTCGAGGAGGCGCTCGCTGGTCGCCTCGTTCTGCTGCCGGGAGGCGTGGGGCGAGCCGGTGTTGAAGGGAGGGGTGGAATTATGGGGGGGTGTGCTGGTGGTCATGTCTTACATCTCCCGTAGACTTTGATCTTTGTAGCGCAGGATGGGGCCGAGGAAATACTCGATGACCCGGCGCTTGCCGACCTTGATATCGGCGGTGACGGCCATCCCCGGGTTGAGCGTTCCCTGGCGGCCATTGACGATGTTGGGCAGGAGGCAGTCGCCGACGGCGACGCGGATCGGGAAATAGGGGCCGAGCTTTTCGTCGACGACTGCGTCGCTGGCCACCCAGTCGATGGAGCCGCGCAGATCGCCGTACTGGGTGAAGGGGTAGGCGGCGACCTTCACCGAGACCGGCTGCGTTTTGGCGACGAAGCCGATGTCCTTGTTGAGCACCTTGGCCTCGATCTCCAGGCCGCCCTCCAGTGGCACGATCACCAGGAGGGGCTGGGCCGGGGTGACCACCGCCCCCACGGTGCTGATCGCCAGTTGCTGGACGATGCCGTCCACCGGGGCGCGCAGCTCGAGCTGATTTCTTCTGTCCATGGCCTTGGCCAGCTGCTGGCGAAGGTTCTCGCTCTTGCCGCGGGCCTCGGTGGCCTGGGCGAGGAGATCACGGCGGTAGACGGTCTCGGCGAGGCGCTTTTCCTCGCCGCTGCGCTGCAGCGCGGTCGCCGACTCCTCGACCTGGCTCTTCATGGCGGCGAGATTGTGCGTGGCCGTGGTCAGGTCGAGCCGCGCCTGGAGGAGCTCGCTCTCGGCCAGCAGCCTGCGCGCGGCCAGGGCGCTCTTTTTTTCATAGAGCTCGCTCACCAGGGGCAGAGTTTCCTCCAGGCGGCGGAGATTGGTCCGGTTGGCCTCGTGTTCGGCGCGGCACCGGTCAATCTCCCGGTTGAGGGTGGCGAGGCGCTCGTTGTGCGCGGCCACCGACTGTTCGAGCAGGCGCCGATGCAGGGCCACCGCCTCCAGGTCCGCTTGCGGCGGTGGCAGGAAGAGCCCGCTGTCGCCCTGCAGTTCTGCCTGAAGGCGCAGCAGGGTCAGGCCGGCCTGGGCGAGGTCCTGCTCCAGCGCCTTGATGTCGGCGAGGTTGCCGGTATCGTTCATCGACACCAGCAGGTCCCCGCGGCGCACCTGCTGACCGTCGGCGACATGGATGGCGGTGACGGTGCCCGCCTCGAGGGGTTGCACCACCTTGACCTTGCCCCTGGGGATGACCAGGCCGGCGGCATTGACGACGATGTCGATATGCGCCAGACAGGCCCAGGCGATGGCGGCTGCGGCGAGGAGGACGAGGAGCAGTGTTGTCAGGCGCATGAAGGGGGCAGGCGGCCGTTCGAGAACTTCGAGGGTGGCCGGCAGGAATTCGTAGTCGCGCCGCGCCTGCCAGTCTTGGCGCAGCCTGGTCGCGAACGAGCGCAACCCGGGACGTGGCGCGGGGGGCGCGGAATGATTCTGTTCATGCATAGTTGACCTCCTGAATGCCGTGCAGCGTGGCGAAGCGGCCGTTGGCCTCGAGGAGCCGCTGCGGGCGGTCGTTTTCCACCACCCGTCCCCGCTCGATGGTGATGATCCGGTGTGCATGGCGCACGGTGGAGAGGCGGTGGGCGATGATGAACACCGTCCGCCCGCGACAGATCTCCTGCATATTGTTCTGGAGGATCAGCTCCGACTCGGAGTCGAGCGAGCTGGTGGCCTCGTCGAAGATGAGCATGCGCGGGTTGCCGGCCAGGGCCCTGGTGATGGCGAGGCGCTGGCGCTGCCCGGTGGAGAGGGCGATGCCTCGCTCGCCCACCGGGGTGTCATAGCCCTGGGGCAGCTCGAGGATGAAGTCGTGGGCCCCGGTGAGCCTGGCCGCGGCGATGACCTCGTCGAGTTCGAGGTGCGGCGCGTTGAGGGTGATGTTGTCGCGGATGGTGGCGTTGAAGAGCATCCCGTCCTGCACCACCACGCCAAGCTGTCTGCGCAGCCAGGTGCCGTCGACCCCCGCCAGGTCGATGCCGTCGATGAGGATGCGGCCCCGTTCCGGCACGTAGAGACGCTGCAGCAGCTTGGCCACGGTGGTCTTGCCGGAGCCGGTGCTGCCGACGATGCCCACCACCTCCCCCGGCTCGACGGTAAACGACACTTCGCTGAGCACTTCATGCCCCTGCGGGTGGTAGCGGAAAAAGACCCGGTCGAAGACCACCCGGCCGGCGATGTCGGGCAGGGCGACCTTGCGCGGGGAGAACCCCGGCTCGGCCGGGCAGTCGAAGATATCGGCGAGGCGCGACACCGAGATCCTCGTCTGCTGGAATTCCTTCCAGATCGAGGAGAGCCTGAGGATGGGCGCGACCACCCGGGCGGAGATCATATTGAAGGCGATCAGCTGACCGACGGTGAGGTTGCCGTGCAGCACCTCCCTGGCGCCGAACCAGAGCAGCAGCACCGAGAGGCATTTGCTGACGATGGCGGTGATCTGGCCGATGAGGTTGGCGTAGTTGCCGCCGGCGAAGGCGTTCTTGACATGGTGGGTAAGCTTTTCCTCCCACTTTTCCTGGATTCTCGCCTCGGCGGCGGTGGCCTTGATGGTGGCCATGCCGGAGAGGGTCTCCACCAGGAAGGAGTGGTTTTCGGCGTTGGTGGCGTAGCGGTCCTCGAGCCTGTCGCGCAGTATCGGGCTGAGAACGAAGGAGGAGAGAAAGAGCAGGGGCAGGGTCAACGCCACCAGGGCGGTCAGGAAGGGGCTGAAGAGCAGCATGACGAGGAGGAAGACGACGAGAAAGAGCAGGTCGAGGAGCAGCATCAGGCCGGAGCCGGTGATAAACTGGCGGACGCCCTCGAGCTCGCGCAGCCTGGCGATGGTGTCGCCGACGCGGCGGTTTTCGAAGTAGGCCAGGGGCAGGGTGAGGAGATGCTTGAAGACGCGGATGTTGAGGGTCAGGTCGATGCGGTGGGCGGTGTGGGAGAGGAGGTAGGTGCGCAGGGCGTTGAGGAGGATCTCGAACAGGGAGACGACGATCAGGGCGAGCACCAGCACGTCGAGGGTGCTGAGGCTGTTGTTGCCGAGGACCTTGTCGATGACGATCATGAAGACCAGCGGCGAAAAGAGCGCGAAGACCTGGACGAAGAGGGAGGCGAGGAGGCAGTCGCGGAGGATGGCGCGGTACTTGCCGGCGGCTCCCAGGAACCACGAGAAGCCGAAGGGCGTTCTGGCCGCGGCCATGTCGC
>JANJUM010000144.1 GCA_024710585.1 Desulforhopalus sp. | reverse complement strand
CTTGTTGAACACCTCGGAGCGGTCGCCCTTGCCGTTGGTGAAGCAGTCGAGGATGGTGAGGTTCTGGCTTTCCCCCAGCGCGCCGAGAAAGGAGACGACATTCTTCGGCGAGCGGTCGAAGGTGACGTAGATGAGCGGCTTCTTGCGTGCCAGTGACTCGCGTACGAAGTGCAGGCAGAACATGGCCGAGAAGCTGCCGGCATCCTCGTACCAGAGGACGTTGTCGCCGATGTAGAGGTCGCCGAGGAGGTGGTCGAGCTCGGCGATACCGGAGGAGACGCGCCGTTTCTTGACGCCTTCGCTGCCGTTCTTGCTGGTGGTCATAAGGGTCGTCTGGGTTACTGCCGTTCTGGCCTTTACGGTGGTGACGGCAAAGGTTGCGATGGGGGCGGTGGCGATCGTGTCAAATGCGGCGAAGATGGCGGTCAGCGCCGCAAACCCGCCGGACACAGGATATGCCTGGCGGGTGGACCTTTGCGCAGACGTTACCCCTTCCCCGGCCGGCTGGCAAGACTTTCCCCGGGGGGATCTTCTCCTGGCCCATCTGGCGCGAAGAAGGTGGCCCAAACGACGAAGAGCGGGTAAGGTGTGGCCGAAAGGGGCCGCTTGCCCCGAGGAGAAAGGGATGGACGGAGCGGAATCAATTTTCGAGAGACATGCCCGTGACTATTTCGCCAGGCTGGGGGAGGTGCATCTGCCGGCGCTCGCCGCGCCCCTCGGGGCTGTGGCCGAGGGCGATGGCCTGCGCCTGACCCTGCTTGGCCGTGACTACCATGTCTCCCCGCAGGGGGTGCGCGCCGCCGACGGAGGCCGGGTTTCCTATGACGCCTGCGTCATCCTCTGCCGCTACCTGCTGATGTGCCCGCAGGAAGCGTCCCGTGCGGTGGAGCTGGTCACCTTTCGCAACCTCAAGGATTCCGGACCGCTGACCGTCTACTTCGCCGCCAATGTCGAGGGCTTGCTGGCCACCCGCTTTTCGGGGCGGCTGGGCGAATTGCAACGGGTCTGCGCCGCCATTGGCGAGGACGCGGGGGTGGCGGTCAACGTCGACGCGGCGGCGCGCTTTATCGCCTTGCCGAAGGTGCCCCTGGTGCTCCTCTTCAACGACCGCGACGAGGAGTTCCCGGCCAGCTGTTCGCTGTTGATGGAGCGGCGCGCCGAGAGCTACCTCGACGCCGAGTGTCTGGCCATGCTCTGCCACGGCCTGGCCCGCAAGCTCGCCGAGGCCGCATAAGGGTAGAGGAGGAAGGACGATGCGCGTGCGCCGCAAACGGATGAGCGAGGAGGAGTTCTCTGCGGTGGTCGAACAGGCCATTGCACGGGTCCCCGCGGAGATACGGGCGGCGCTCGACAACATGCTCATCACCGTGCAGGACCGCCCGAGCGCCGAGCTTCTCGAGGACCTTGGCTTTGCCCCGGACGAGGAGCTGTTCGGGGTCTACAGCGGCGTCCCCCTGAACGAACGCAGCGCCACCGAGCCGCCGCTTTACCCGGATATCATCCATATCTTCCGCGAGCCCCTGGAAAACTTTTGCCGAAGCCGCCGCGAGTTGCTGGAGGAGATCGAGATCACCGTGGTCCACGAGATCGCCCACTATCTCGGCTTCGACGACGAGCAGCTGGAGAGGCTGGGCTACGGCTGAACCCCGAGGAGACTGACATGTTCGATACCATCAATCTCGGCGCCTTCGTCGTCGCCGGGCTGCTGCTCAATATCACCCCCGGGGCGGATCTGCTCTACATCGCCGGCCGCAGCGGCGCCGGCGGCGTCAAGGCCGGGGTGGTGGCGGCGCTGGGCATTGGCGCCGGCTGCTTCTTCCACATCCTCTTCGCCGCCTTCGGCCTGTCCCTGGTCCTCGCCACCTCCGCCACCGCCTTTACCGTGGTGAAGATGGTCGGCGCCGCCTACCTCGTCTATCTCGGTGTCGTCTCGCTGCGCTCGGCGGCGGCGAGAGGAAGCGACGATGGCCTGGCTCCGGCGCTTCCCCGTGACAGCCTTGGCCGGGTCTTCGCCCAGGCAATCCTCGTCAACACCCTCAACCCCAAGGTGGCCCTCTTCTTTCTCGCCTTTCTGCCGCAGTTCGTCTCCCCCCAGGCGAGCCAGCCGGCCCTGTCCTTCCTCTTCCTCGGCTGCCTCTTCAACATCAACGGCACCCTGGTCAATCTCCTCTTTGCCGTGGCCGCCGCGCAAATAGCCGGCAGGTACCGAAGGCACGAGGGCATCGGGCGAGCGCTCAAGGGCGCGGTCGGCGCCCTGTTCATCGCCCTCGGTCTGCGCCTGGCGATCAGCTCGCAGAACTGACCAGGGGCGGGGCCGCTGGCATGTGCCCCATGCCGGGGCCACCGTCCAGACGGCGGCCGGGGGATGACTTCTCCGGCCGCCTGCTTTCATGAACAATCATTGTGAATTTCGCCGCCGGCACGGTCGACGAACCTGGCTGCGGCGGAGGCGGGTCTGCGCCTGGGGCGGTCAGCCGCCGCGGCGTTTTGCCGGAGAACCCCGGCCGGCTCAGGCGGAAAACGTCGGCCAGTCGATGTGATCCCACCACTGTTTGTCCCCGTGCCGTGAGCGCAGGGTGTGGATGGCGCCGTTGATGACGGCGTGCAGCGGATCGTCGGCGACCCGCACCTGCAGCCCGGTCCCGGCGGCGATGAGCCCGTCCATGCCGCTGATCAGGGCGCCACCGCCGGTCAGGCAGAGCGGCGCGGCGGCGATCTCGCGGCGCATCTCGTCGGGCAGCCGGCGCACCCCGGCGGAGATGGTGGCGGTGATCCTGGTCAGCAGCGGCTCCATGGCCAGGGCGAGGTCACGACGGGACACCTGGCAGAGGCGCTGTCTGCGGGCGCCGATATCGAGCGCCTCAAGCTGCAGGGTTTCGCCGCCGTCGTCTTCGGGCAAGAGGGCCTTGAGGCAGTGGGTGAGCCGCTCCGCCTCGGAGTCCGAGACGCGGACCCGGTGGAGGGTGATCAGGGACGAGCGCACCGCCCGCTGCAGGTCGCTGCAGGCGAGGCGAATGGAGGTGGCGGCGACGATGCGCCCGTGGCGCAGCACTGCCATGTCGGTTACGCCGTCGCCGATGTCGACCAGCAGCTGCGCCTGGCCTTGTTCGATGTCGAGGCCGGCACCAAGGGCAGCCGCCAGGACTTCGGGGATGATGTAGACTTTTTTCGCCCCGGCTTGGAGCAGGGCTTCCTGCAGGCGGGCCCTCTCGAGCGGGGTGGTGTCGGAGGGGGCGCTGGCCAGGGAAATGGGCTGGAGAAAGCGCTGGCGGGCCTGGCGCAGGAGGGGTCGCAGCAGGGAGACGGCATTCCTGACGTCGACAACCACCCCGCCGCGCAGCGGCCGGGAGGCCAGTTGGCGGTTGGTATGGCGCAGGTATTCGTCGGCGACGTCCACCGTCTGCGCGCCTCTCAGGCTGAGAGTCGAGGGCTGCTCGGTGAGCGTGTCGCTGGCCGAGGCATAGAGGCGGGTAGTGGCGGTGCCGACATCGACGGCGACGAGTGGGGGGGCGATGAGGGTGGAAAATATATCCAGCATGGGTCTCTGACGAATAAGGGTGTTTCCCGTTCGCGCCGGCCTGACATTCTGCCGGCGGGGCGGGATGTCCGTCTGGGCTTATCGCCCGGACGCGGCGAGGAGGGCGACTTCGCGGTGGCGGAAACAGTCGATGGTATGGTCGTTGACCATCCCGACCGCCTGCATCAGGGAGTAGCAGATGGTCGAGCCGACGAAGGAGCAGCCGCGCTTCTTGAGGTCCTTGGCGAGGAGGTCGGAGACCGCCGTGCGGGCCGGCACCTCGGCCAGGGTCTTCCAGCAGTTGCTCTGCGGGCGATGGTCGACGTGGCGCCACAGGTAGGCGTCAAAGGAGCCGAACTCCTCCTGGATGCGCAGGACCGCCCGGGCATTGGCGATGGTGGCGGCGATTTTCGCCCGGTTGCGGACGATGCCCGGGTTGGCGAGCAGCCGCGCCCTGTCCTCGTCGCCGTAGGCGGCGATGGTGGCGATGTCGAAACCGTCCATGGCCCGCCGGTAATTGTCGCGCTTCTTGAGAATGGTCAACCAGCTCAACCCGGCCTGGGCCCCTTCGAGAACGAGGAACTCGAAGAGACGACGGTCGTCGTGCAGCGGCACGCCCCATTCCGTGTCGTGGTAGGCGATGTAGAGCGGGTCGTCGCCGCACCAGCCGCATCTGACGGTCATGGCTGTCCCTGCCTGCTGCCGGTGGTGGCGGTCATTCGTAAAAGGCCATGGTCTGCCCGGCCTTGATGGTCAGCACGAGGGTGGAAATCTCGGCGAGTTTGAGGCTTGGCCAGCGGAAGGATGCGCCTTGTTCATCGTTGACGAGGATATCCCAGTGCTCGGCCCGCTCACGGCGGTCGACGCTGACCTTGATCTGCTCCTTGTCGGGGATGGTGTCGACGGTGAGCACTTCATCGCCCCAGTCGTTTTGCTTGGCCGGGCTGAAATAGAGGTCGTAGATCTCGAAGCCTGTCTTGTTGATGATGGTGAAGGTATAGGTGTCGGCGGCGGCAGTGCCGCACAGGGCGAAAAAGAGCGCGACGGCGAGAAACGGTTTCAGCATGGGACGATGTTCTCCTGGGGGGGTGGATGGCCGCAACCGGGAAGGCGGCGCAGGGTTCTGCCGGGGAAAGGGGTGGCGTTGCCATCCCCATGACGCTTTGTCCCACTATTACCCCATTATGCGGCATTTGTACACCAGACCTTTCATCAGAGGCAGTGGCCTGGCGCAAAGGGCATTGCTTTTTCCTCCAGGAGACTATAGTAGAGAATCAGGCTGCCGCGTAGCGGCGAACTCTCCCTTGGATCGGTTGCGGCCAGCAGGAGGGTGGACGGGCCAACCTCGCCCCTGACCTCCCACTCCGGCCGCCGCCGTGGCGGATATATCCCATGAGACGCAACCCACTGTTTCCCGTCGCCTGCGCACTGGCGCTGCTCCCACTCCCCACGTATTCCCTGGCGACTTCCCCTGCGCAGGTTGAGGAGGCGCGGGCGGCGAGCCAGGGCAACGATATCCCCCTGCTCGACCAGGAGCAGGAGCGGGACATCGACGTCGCCCAGGACAAGGCCACCACCGAGCTGCTCTGGGCGGCGCAATGGATCGACTCCTTCTTCGACGACGGCAGGTCGACTGCGGAAGAGAACACCACCAAGGCCTCGCTGGCCTTAAGCCTTGGCTACAGCCGCAACAGCGATTTCGAGATTAAACCACGTTTTGACCTGCGTCTGCGTCTGCCCCATGTCTCAAGCCGGCTCAATCTCTTTCTCACCGCGGCGGAGGACAAGGACTTCGACGCCGACAGCGACCCGATCTCCGGCCGCCCCGCCCACACCGACGCCGAAAGGCGCGAAACCGCCGCCGGCTTGCGCTATTTTCTCAAGGAAAGCCGCAACTACAACATCTCCTTCGACAGCGGCGCCTCCTGGGACTACCTCTTCGCCGGGCTGCGCTACCGCTCCCTGCAGGAGTTCGGCGAGTGGCGTGGCCGTTTCGCCAATCAGCTGCGTTACTATACCGACGACGGGGTCAAGAACGTCACCTCCTACGACTTCGAGCGCGGGGTGGGGGAGAACCTGCTCTTCCGTGCCACGACCAGCGTCAATCTCTACGAAAACGAGGACGGCATCCCCCATGCCCAGCACTTTCGCCTTTACCAGGTGCTCGGCCCGGTGCGGGCGCTGTCCTACGAGCTCGGTCTCTACCTGGACAGCGAACCGAGCTACAAGATGACCGACAGCCAGGTGGTGGTACGCTATCGCCAGCGCTTCTTCCGCGACTGGCTGATGCTCGAGGTGTCGCCACGCCTGACCTTTCCCGAGGACCATGACCGCGAGGCCAACCCCGGGCTGGTCGTCAAGCTCGAAGCGACCTTCGGCTACAAGGCCGATGAAGAGGGCTATCGCAAGATCTTCCGCTGACGGCCGGCGGAGCGGGGGTGTCGATGCCGCCGTGCGGGGCTAGCCGGGACGTGTGGCGCATCGCCGGGGAGACCCCCGGCAGGCAGCGGAACCATCGAGGAGGAGACCATGGACCGGGCCAGAAAGGGTGAGAACGACATGGCGCGCAATCCCCGGCGGGGCAGCCGCGGCAGTGCCTTGCTGCTGGTGACGGTGCTGCTGCTCTGCCTGCTGCCGGCGGCCGGCGCCCGTGGCGAGGTGCCGCACCAGCTCTGGGATGAGCTGTTGCAGCGTCATGTGCGTGTCCATGAAGGCGGCCGGGCGACCAGCGTCGACTACCAGGGCATGGCCCGCGACCGGGCACAGCTCGGCCGCTACCTCGACAGCCTGGCGGCGGTGAGCCGCAGCGAGTTCGACACCTGGCCGAAGGCCAGCCAGCTGGCCTTTCTCATCAACGCCTACAACGCCTGGACGGTGGAACTCATCCTTGGCGCCTACCCCGGTCTCAAGTCCATCAAGGACCTCGGCTCGCTGTTTCGCTCGCCATGGAAGAAGACCTTCATCCCCCTTCTCGGGGAACGCCGTTCCCTCGACGATATCGAACACGGCCTGATGCGCGGCTCGAAGCGCTATGACGAGCCGCGCATCCACTTCGCCGTCAACTGCGCCAGCATCGGTTGCCCCGCCCTGGCCAACCGTGCCTACCAGGGCGAGACTCTGCACCGCCAGCTGGAGGAGGCCACCCGGCTGTTTCTCGCCGATCGCAGCCGTAACCGCCTCGAGGGTGCGACCCTCAAAGTGAGCTCCATCTTTTCCTGGTATCGCGAGGATTTCAGCCGTGGCTGGCGCGGGGCCGCGTCTCTGGGGCAATTTCTCGCCCTCTACGGCGAGAGCCTCGCGCTCGGCGACGAGGAGGTCGCCCGACTGCGTTCCGGGGAGATCGCCATCGACTTTCTCGACTACGACTGGCGGCTTAACGATGTTCGCGAGGGGGGGACGCCCCCGCAGAGGGGTGGCGTGAGCGATGAACACGGTCAGTGATGACGAGAGATGGCGGGGAGTTGGCGCAGGAGGTCGGCGGGCTGGAATGGGCGGGTGGCGTCTGGTCGCCGCAAGAATTCTGTGTGACGCTCGTCGCTGGCACGCGCAGGGGCTGGCGCCTCTTTCCCTCGCGGTGCGAGCCGCTACCCTCAAGGCCATGCGGGGCGCGCTGCTGCTGGTGACTTTGCTCACGCCGCTCGCCTTTGCCCCTGTCGTCGTCGCAGCCGCCGAATCGGCGACGCTCCTCGCCGAGGCCCTGCGCCTCAAGGAGGAATATCGCGATGCCGAGGCCCTGACACGTCTTGAGCCGCTGCTGCGCGAAGACGCCGCCCACGGGCCGGCGTTGCTCCAGGCCGCCCATCTCCACTTTCGCCTAGGCTGGCTGTACAGCGAGGGTGATGAGCGGCGGCGGCGCTTTTTTCTTGCCGACGAGATGGCGCAGCGGGCCCTGGCTGCGGCTCCGGAGGACGTCGCGACCCGTCTCATGGCGGTGGTCGCCAGGGGCAAGGTCGCCGGGTATCTCTCCTCGTCCGAGCAGGTGCGCATCGCCCGCGAGATATCCGCGGAACTGGCCGCCCTGGCAAGGCTGCTCCCGCCCGACGATGTCGACCTGCTCCATGTCGCGGCCTGGCTGCACTTCAAGGTCGGCAAGGTCTCGGCGGTGGAGCGGCTGCTGGCCGACCTCTTCTTCGGCGGATTGCCCGAGGGGCTTCAGGTCGATACCGCCATGGCGACCATGCGACGCTTGATCGAGCTGCGCCCGGAATCGCCGGTTTACCCCTACGACCTCGGCGTCTTCTACCAGCGGCTCGGACAACCCGGCCAGGCTCGACCATGGTTCGAGAAGGTGGCCGCCATGGCGGTGAAGACCCCGGAGGAGCAGGTCTATCAGCGCTGGGCGAAGCGCAGGCTGGCCCAGCTTGGCGGCTGAGGTGGCGCGGCGGCCGAGGCCGTCACGCCTTCCCGGCCGCATGCTTTCTTTTCTTCAGTTGCCGGCGCGCAGCAATTCCCAGTACCTCTGGTAGGTGGCCAGGGCGTCGCCGACGTCGAGCTGGAATTCCCCGGCGGCGACCGTTTCCGGCGGTGGGAAGATGGTCGGGCTGGTGCGCACCTTCTCGTCCAACAGCGGCAGGGCGGCAAGGACGGTGGTGGCATAGCCGTTCTGCGCCACGCACTGCGCCGCCACCTCGGCCTTCAGCATGTAATTGATGAAGGCGTGGCCGTTCTTGACGTTACGGGCGCTCTTCGGGATGACGAAGCTGTCGACCCACAGGTTTGCGCCTTCCTTGGGGTAGATATAGCGGATATCCTCGTTTTCCTCGGCCGCCATCCAGGCCTCACCGTTCCAGATCATGCCGATGCTGACCTCGCCGGCGAGGTAAGGCAGCCGCGGCGAGTCGCTGTTGAAAAGCAGCACGTTGGGCATGAGCTCCTTGAGCAGGCCATAGGCGGCCTCGATCTCCTTCGGGTCGGTGGTGTTGCTGCTCCTGCCCTGCAGCTTGAGGGCCATGTGGAAGACCTCGCGGAGGTCGTCCTGGAGCAACACCTTGCCTTTATAGGCGGGGTTCCACAGATCCTTCCACGAGGTCACCGTGGCCGGGTCGATCTCCTTGGCGTTGACGCCGATGCCGGTCGAGCCCCACATGAATGGCACCGAATAGACGTTGCCGCGGTCGAAGGGCTTGTCGAGCATTTTGGCGTCGAGACCCCTGGCATTGGGCAGCTGGCTGTGGTCGAGGCCTTGCAGCAGGCCCTCGCGGCTCATCTTCGAGACGAAGTAGGTCGAGGGCACCACCACGTCGTAACCCTCCTGCTGGGCCAGCTTGACCTTGGCGTACATGGTCTCGTTGCTGTCGTAGGTGGTGTAGACCACCTCGATACCGGTTTCCTTGGTGAAGTCGTCGATGACCGCCTGGGGGATGTACTCGGTCCAGTTGTAGACATAGACCTTTTCCGCCGCCATGGCGGGGCTGGCGGTAAGGAGCAGCAGGGCCGCGCCGAAGAGTGTCTTGCCGATGTTCATGGTGTGTTCTTCTCCTTGTGGAAGAGCTGGCTGAGGATGACCAGAATGAGCGACAGACCGACCATGATCGTCGCCAAGGCGTTGACCTCCGGCTTGACCCCGACCTTGACCATGGAGAAGATCTTCAGTGGCAGGACATCGTAGGCTGGGCCGGTGACGAAGGAGCTGACTATAACATCATCGAGGGACAGGGTAAAGGAGAGCAGCCACGAGGAGATCAGCGCCGGGCGCAGCAGCGGCAGGACCACCCGCCACAGCAGGCGGCCTTCCGAAGCCCCGAGGTCGCGGGCGGCGTCGAGCAGGTGGGGGTCGAAGCCCTCGAGGCGGGCGGCGATGGTCACCACGGCGAAGGGCAGGCAGAAGGTGATGTGGGCGAGGAGCAGCGACCAGAAGCCGAGGGCGATACCCAGGGCGACGAAGAGCACCAGGAGGGCGATGGCGAGGATGATGTCCGGGGCCATCATCAGGGTCATCATCGTGCCCTGGAGGAGGCGGCGGCCGGGGAAACGGTAGCGGGTGAAGGCGATGGCCGCCAGGGCGCCGATGGCCGTGGCCAGGCTGGCGGCGGCGAAGGCGATGACCAGCGAGTGGCGGGCGGCCTCCATCAGGCCGGGGTTGTTCCACATGGCGACGAACCACTTGCCGGTGAAGCCGTCCCAGCGCAACCCATAGCGGTTGAGGTTGAAGGCGTTGCCGACGAGGATGACGATGGGCAGGTAGAGGTAGCAGAACACCCCGCAGAAAAAGAGCAGCCGCAGACCCTTCATTGCGGCCCCCTCGCCGTCGCCGCGCGGCGCAGCAGCAGCCGGTAGGCGGCGAGCATCAAGGCCATGAGGAGGATGAGGACGACGCTGGTCGCCGAGCCCGCCGGCCAGTTGCGGGCATTGAGAAACTGTTGCTGGATGAGGTTGCCGACGAGGAGCTGGCGGGCGCCGCCGAGCAGCGTGGCGACATAGAACAGCCCCATGGTTGGCACGAAGACGAGTATGCAGCCGGCGAACACTCCGGGCAGGCTCAGCGGCCAGACGATCTTGACGAAGATGCGGGCGAAGCCGGCGCCGAGGTCGCGCCCCGCCTCGACCAGGCGGTAGTCGAACTTGTCGAGGTTGGCGTAGAGGGGCAGGATCATGAAGGGCAGCATGAGGTAGAAGAGGCCGAGCACAACCGCCAGGTCGGTGTAGATGAGCTGCAGCGGCGCATCGATCACCCCCAGGGCGAGGAGCGCCTTGTTGAGCAGGCCCTGCGTGCCGAGCAGGGTGCGGATGGCGTAGGTGCGCACCAGGGAGTTGGTCCAGAAGGGGATCATCAGCAGCACGAGGATGGTGGTCTTCCACCCCGCCGGCAGGCGCGCGGTGAACCAGGCGAAGGGGTAGCCGACCAGCAGGCAGAGGGCGACGGTGATCAGCGCCAGCTTCAGCGAGCGCAGCATCACCTGGAGATAGGCTGGCTCGAGGAGCTGGCGGTAGGCGTCAAGCGAGAGGGGCAGGCGCACGAAGTGCGCCGGGTCCTGGGTGAGGACGCTGGCGCCGAGCAGCAGCAGGATGGGCAGGACGCCGAAGACGACCAGCCACAGTGCCACCAGGCCGATGACCGCAGGCCGCGTCTTACTCTCCATCGGCGAGCACCACCTCCCAGCCCTTGACCCAGCTGACCTGGACTCGCTCGCCGACGCGGTAGTCGAAATCGGGATCGTCCTCGTCGAAGAACTCGCAGGCCTTGAGCACCGGGCCGTCGTCGAGGCGGATGGTGGTATCGAGGGTCGAGCCGCGGTAGCTGCGCTCGACGATGGAGCCGCCAAACGATGGGGCGACCTTGGCCGCACCTTCGCCGAGGCGCAGGTCTTCGGGGCGGAGGAGGAGGTTGATGGCTTGACCGGGGAGGAAGGGGCGCCGTGTTTCGGCGACCACCGTCTGGCCGAAGATGTCGAGGCGCAGATGTTTTTCGTCGAGGCGATCGCGCACCGTCCCCGGAAAGAGGTTGATATCGCCGATGAAGCGGGCCACGTAGAGGCTGCTCGGCTCCTCGTAGACCTCACGCGGCGTGCCGCTCTGGGCGATGCGCCCGCCTTCCATGACTACCACCCGGTCGGACATAGACAGGGCCTCCTCCTGGTCGTGGGTGACGAGGATGAAGGTCATGTCGAGGTCGCGCTGCAAGCGCTTGAGCTCGCCCTGCATCTCGCGGCGCAGTCTGGCGTCGAGGGCCGAGAGGGGCTCGTCGAGGAGCAGTACCCGCGGCCGGTTGACCACCGCCCGGGCCACCGCCACCCGCTGCTGCTGGCCGCCGGAGAGCTGGTGCGGATAGCGCTGAGCGAAGCCGTCCATGCGCACGTCGCCCAGCACCGTGGCGACGCGGCGCCCCAGTTCGTCCCCGGCGACGCCCTTGAGGCGCAGGCCGAAGGCGACGTTCTCGAAGACGGTCATGTGCGGGAAGAGGGCGTAGCTCTGGAAGACGGTGTTGACCTGACGCTTTTCCGGGGGCAGAGGGATGAGGTCGGCCCCGTCGAGGGTGATGCGGCCCCGGTCGGGGGTCTCGAAGCCGGCGACGAGGCGCAGCAGGGTGGTCTTGCCGCAGCCGGAAGGGCCGAGCAGGGTGACGAATTCGCCATGGCCGACAGAGAGCGTGAAGTCGTCCAGGACGAGATTGTTGCCGTAGGCCTTGCCGAGCCCGTCGATGTCCAGCAGAGAGTCTGCGCCCATTACCTCCCAAACCCTTGAAATAATATAAATTAATATGTAATACCAAGCACTTGAGTGGCCATACACTAGCTTACCGCGAGGCTATCTGTCAATGACAATTTCTCCGCGAGCGGAGTGACTGCCCGAAGCAAGAACGCTTGCCAGGGGAGAAGTGTCATGGCCCGTGGCAAAAGGGCCTGCCGCAATGGCCATGCCATGGGGCGGTATATGTCGGTTCGCCACGGGACACCGGGTCCCGGGGCTCTTGATATGGCGGCGTGGCCGTGGTTCGCCTTTGACTATCGTGCAGGCCGCGTCGCCACTGCAGCAGGCCGGCATGGCTGTCACCTTCTGCCGAGCCCCGCCTGCGGCGCGAAGTCTTGCGATGCGTGCCCCGTCAGGGGCCGGCCAAGCCGGCAATGTGGCGCCTCTGGTCGAGCACGCGGCGGATGAGGTCGGCGATGTCGCGGCGGGTCAGGGGCTTGAAGGCGAAGCCGGCGATGCCCATGCGTTTCGCTTCTTCGGCGGAGATCTGGTTGCTGTAGCCGGTGCAGAGGATGATTGGCAGGGATGGCCGCAGTTGCAGCATGCGTCGCGCCAGGTCGACGCCGGTCATCCCGGCCATGGTCTGGTCGGTGACGACCAGGTCGAAGAGGTCGGGCTGGTTGTGGAAAGTGGTCAGGGCCTCGATGCTGCTGGTGCGCGTGGTGACCCGGTAGCCGAGGCGCTGCAGGAGCTGCTTGCCCATCTGCACCAGCATCTCTTCGTCGTCGACGAGGAGGATGTGTTCGCCGCCGGCCGCGGTCGTTTCCTCTGGTTCCGCCACGGGCGGCGGCTTCTCCATGGCCCGGGGCAAAAGCAGGGTGAAGATCGCCCCGCCCTCAGGGCGGTTGTCGCCATAGACCAGGCCGCGGCAGCGTTCGACGATGCCGTGGACGATGGCCAGCCCCATGCCGGTGCCTTTGCCGACCTCCTTGGTGGTGAAGTAGGGGTCGAAGATGCGCTCGCGGACGTCGGGGGCGATGCCCGCGCCGCTGTCGGCCACCGCCAGGCGCACGTAGGGGCCTGGGGGGAGTCCGGCGGCTGGGCCGCCGTCAGTGCCGTCGAGGATGACGTTTTCGGCGATCACTGTCAGGGTGCCGCCTTGCTGTTCCATGGCATGCAGGGCGTTGGTGCCGAGGTTCATGACGATCTGGTGGAGCTGTGCCGGGTCGGCGAGGATCGGCCCGGCTTGCGGGTCGAGACGGAGGTCGATGGCGATGGTCGTCGGCAGGGAGGAACGCAGCAGTTTGACCGCCTCCTTGATGAGTGGCACCGGCATCAGCGGCACGACTTCCGTCGCCGACTGGCGGCTGAAATCGAGAATCTGCTTGACCAGTTCCTTGGCACGGTTGGCGGCTTTGAGGATCTGCGCCAGATCGTCGGTCACCGGCAGGCCGCGGCTGGCGTCGTCCTGGGCGAGCTCGGCATAACCGATGACCGCCCCGAGGATGTTGTTGAAGTCATGGGCGATGCCCCCGGCGAGGGTGCCGATGGCCTCCATCTTCTGCGCCTGCTGCAGGCGGCGCTGCAGTTGTTCCCGCTCCGCCTCGCCCTTCTTTCTCTCGCCGATGTCGCGGATGAAGGCGAACATCTCCTCTTCTTTGCCCTGGCGGCGCTGCACGCTGATCTCGACATGAAGAGGGGCGCCGCATTTTTTGCGGTGCACGCTCTCGAAGCGAAGATGCTCGCCAGCGAGGACGGTGGCGAGGTTTCTCGCTACCTCCGCCGGCTGGTGCGCCGACTCCAGGTCGGCTATCGTCATGGAGAGCAGCTCGTTGCGGCTGTAGCCGCTCATCTGGCAGTAGGCGTCGTTGGCCTCGATAATCTGACCACGGTGGTCGAGGCACCAGAAGCCGTCCATGGCGGTCTGCAGGATCTGCGCCGAGCGCCGCTCGCTGGCCAGCAGGGCGGCGCTGCGCTCCTCCACCAGCTGTTCCATGTTGCGGTAGAGGAATGAGGTCTTGAAGATCAGCGAGAGCAGTCCGGAGAGGCCGCGCAGGGCATCGAGGATATGGTGCATGCCCTTGTCGTCCATGAGGTCGAGGAGGAGCAGCAGGCCATAGTTATCCCTGTCTACGGTCAGCGGCACGGCGAAGGATCTTCCCAGGCCGAGGGTGGCGAGTAATTGCCCAAACTCCCCTTCGCCGGGGACGAGCATGGTCGGCTCGTCGCAGGCGGCCGCCTGGCGGATGAGCGCCTGGCAACCCGGTTCGGCGAGGAAGGGGGAGCGCCGCTGCGGGCAGGCGGCCACCAGGCGGTAGTCGCCGTCGGGGAGACGCTCGCACAGGGCGACGACGCGGGCGGCGATGATCTCCCTGAGCTGCTGGGAGATATAGGCGGCACAGGCCGTAAGGTTGGCGGCGTGGGCGAGGATGTTGCCGAGCAGGTCGTTCTTGAGGATGGAGAGGAGGATGTCGCTGCTCATGGCGTTTCGGCGGAGAGACGTCTGACGGCGGTGGCGATGGCCTGGGAGAGGTGGTCCAGGGAGACCGGCAGCATCTCCACTTCCATGGCGAAAAACTCCTCGATGTCGGCCAGCGTCGGCACTGGCGGCGGCTGCAGGCCGGTGTCGAGGTAGACGAGGCGTTTGCGGGTTTCGGCCATGAATTCCCGTGCCAGCTCCCGGTCGACAAAGCCCAGCTGGCTTTCGAAGACCTCGCGCCAGCGTTCCGTCCACTCGGGGAGAAAGAGGAAGGCGCGCTCGTTGCGCAGGCGGCGGTACTCGTCGCGGCCGAGGAGCAACTCGCCGCAGTTGGCCCCGGCCGTCCTGACGCAGCCGGGGCGCCTGGCGTCTTCGCGCATATGCGCGTGGCAGTCGCCGTAGACGAGGACGCACTGCCGCCCGGCCTTGCGCTCGAGCCAAAAGTTTAATTCTTTCTCCAGTTCTCTTGGGCGCATGTGCAGCATGGAGTCGAGGAACACCAGCTCCGCTCCCGGGTAGCGCGGGGGAAGGAGGAGTTCGAGCTCTTTGCGCAGCACCGAACAGCAGAGAAAGGACAGTTCGCTCACATGTCCCCCGTGGAGGTGGTGATTTTCCGGCAGATGGCCTGCAGGAGCTCGGGCGGGGTGTCGAGGGGGATATCGGCCCCGGCGTTGAGGAAGATGAAACGGTAATCGCCGCGGCGGTCGTCGAGAATGTCGTCGACCTTGGCCATGGCGCGCAGCGGCGAAAGCCGCGCCAGGGCCGGGCCGTTGATGTTGCCGAGGAGCAGCCGCTCAGGGCCGAGGACGAGGCGGGCCTTGGCCAGCGAATCGCGATGGTCGATGGCGTAGCCGACCACCCCCGGCAGGGTGAGGTAGTCCTCGAGAAAGGGCACCATGGGGTTACCGCCGTGGTGGAAGACGATTGGTCCGCGTACGAGGGCGAAGGAGCGCGCCAGGGCCGGGAGGATGAGGTCGTCGATCATGCGCCGGAAGACGAGGCGCGGGTTGGTGAACATCGCCGGCACGGCGATGAAGGCGGCGCCGTCCTGCAGCATGGCGTTGGCCATGGCGGCGAAGTGGTCGATACAGCGGGTGAGGATCGCCGCGGCGCGGTCGCCGTCGAAGAGCAGGGTCTCCAGCCACTGGTCGATACCCATGACGATGGCCGGCAGGTCGACGGCGGCGGTGAGGATGCCGCATACCGGGACCTCGCCGTGAAACCGTGCCGCCGTCGCGGCGATGGCCTGGCGCAGGTAGAGCAGGCTCGGGTGGCTGTCGACATCGGGCATGGCGAGGTCGAGAAAGGCCTCGGCCGAGCGTACCGCCGGCTTGCGCACGTTGGGAGCGTAGTCAGGGAGGAAGATGACCTCGCTGCCGAAGGCCTCGGCCTCGAGGGGCAGGGCGAAGGGGGAGAAGAGGATGTCCGGGGCGAAGCTGTCGTACACCGCCTGCTGGCCGGCGGCGTAGCTCTCGGCGTCGCGGAAGTAATGGCTCAGCGGGCAGCCGCTCAGCCGGGCGCCGTAGAGGCTCAGGGCGAGGGCGAAGGGTGGCCGCGGCTGCGGGGTGCCGGCGAGGGCGGCGAGGACCCGCTCCATGGAGGTCATGGCCGGTCCTCCTCGCCGAGCAGGCGGGCCATGAGCCGCGGCGCGTCGACGGCGTTGGCGGCGGTGCCGTCCCCGCCGACCTCGGTCACCAGCTCCGGGCGCAGCTTGAATA
>JANJUM010000121.1 GCA_024710585.1 Desulforhopalus sp. | reverse complement strand
TTGACTTGCCAATCGTTTTCGGCCATAATAGCCCTATCGTCGACAGCAAATCAGGAACAATAGTCCTTTCAATCCGTAATCTTTGCTATCACACCTGACCCGTGACCTTTTGAGGATGATTTCCCTTTCCCAAAAAACACCACCCACCAGCGTCTTCAACCCCAGGCCAGGGCTCCGACCGGACTCTCACCTTGCTCGCACCCTACTGGCGATATCGAGGTTTCTTGCCCTTCTCCTCTTGATCGCCGGCCCGGGCTACGCCAACACCTCCCCCTCTCTGCATCAGGAGGCCCACACTCTCGGCGACAAGACCTACTTCCAGCTTCCCCCTGAAGAGAGTTTCACCCAGAAAGGCCTTGCCTCCTGGTATGGCCCCACCTTCCACGGCCGCCTTACGTCCAATGGCGAACGCTACGACATGCATTCGCTGACTGCGGCACACAAGACCCTGCCCATGGACACCGTGCTGCTGGTGAAAAACCTCGAAAACGATAGAAAGACGGTGGTGCGCGTCAACGACCGAGGACCGTACTGCGGCGGGAGGATCATCGACCTGAGCTACAAGGCTGCGCGGGCCCTCGGTCTCAACAGCAAAGGAACCGCCAAGGTTCAAATCGTCGCCATGGCGGAAGGGGAAGAAGAGAAAGGCGGGGGGGAGATTCGCCTCTTCAGGCAGGATCTCGACCAGGGCGAATTCTATGTGCAGATCGGCTCCTTCGCCAAGCACAACAACGCCCTTCGCCTGCAGAAGCGCTTCGCCGAAGCCGGTCACACAGCCACCATCAAGCAGACCGACGCGACTCATACCCTGCTCTACCGCGTTCAGGTCTATGTCGGTAAAACCATGCAGGCGGCGCGAAGAGCCGAAAAAACCCTCCTCGAAAGCGGTTACAAGGGCGCCTTCGTCATCGCCCGCTGAGCCGCGCCACTTCTCCCAGCAACCGCGCCAGACGCAGCGGGTCCTTTACCCCCGGCTGCACCTCCACGCCGGAGTTGATGTCGATGGCATAGGGGCCAACCTCGTCAATCGCCCGGACGACGTTTTCCGGCGTCAACCCGCCGGCGAGAAAGACCGGCCTGGCGAGCCTCAGCTCCCTGACTCGCGACCAGTCGAAAATCTGCCCGGTTCCCCCCGGGGCCCCCTTGACGTAGGTATCGAGCAAAAAAGCGTCGACACTCTCGTCATAGGCGGCAAACTCCTCGGGCGTGCTCCCCTCCCCGACACGAAAGGCCTTGATCACCCGGCAATGCGGCAAAGCCGCTCTCACCTCACGGCAGAACTGCGGGCTCTCCCCGCCGTGCAGCTGCGCCATCGACAGGCCGCAGGCGGCGCAGGCTACGATCTCTTCCAGGGGGGCATTGACGAAGACCCCGACCCGGTCGACCAGAGGCGGCAACAGGGCAATAATGCCCCCGGCAGCGGCCGAGTCGATACAGCGCGGGCTGCGTCGATAAAAGATGAACCCGAGGGCATCGACACCGAGGCGCACCGCTTCGAGGGCGTCTTCTTGACGCGTGGTGCCGCACATCTTCACCCTGGTCCTGCGCCAGGCCGAGCTCTGCCGGTCCATCGCCCCTACCCGCGCAGGCTGCGCAGCAGGTCGCTGTCGCTGCCGGCGCGCATCAGCGTCTCGCCGACCAGGGCGGCGGCTATGCCCTCGCGGCGCAGGCGGGCAAACTCCGCCACACTCTTCAAACCCGACTCGCTTACCACCGGAATGGTTGCCGGAATCAGTTGTTTGAGGCGGAACGTAGTCTCGACGTCGACGGCGAAGGTCGCCAGGTTGCGGTTGTTGATCCCGATAAGGCGACTCTCGGCGCGCAGGGCCCGCTCGGTCTCCTCTTCGTCATGGACCTCGACGAGCACGTCCATGCCCAGTTCCTCGGCCATCTGCCGCAAATCGCGCAGCTGAGCGGTGTCGAGGATGGCGGCGATGAGGAGGATGGCGTCGGCGCCATGGAGGCTGGCCTCTCGTATCTGTAACTCGTCGATGATGAAGTCCTTGCGCAGCACCGGCAGCGGCACCGCCTGCCGCACCTCCATGAGGTAGCGCAGCGAGCCCTGGAAGAAGTCGACATCGGTGAGCACCGAGATGGCCTGGGCCCCCTGCCGCTGGTAGTTGGCGGCGATCTCCACCGGGTGGAAGTCAGCGCAGATCACCCCTTTCGAGGGCGAGGCCTTCTTGACCTCAGCAATGATCGCCACGCCGTCATAGCTCACCAGGCTTTCATGAAACCCTCGCGGCGCGGGGATGGCGGTCTCGCCCCAGCCGTCGGGGAGAACGATGCCGCGGCGGCGCAGCAGGTCGACTTCTTCGCGCTTTCTTTCGACAATGGTCTGCAGGATCATGGCTTCCCTCAACCTTTGCTGCGGCAGAACTGCACCAGGCTGTCGAGCTTCTCCAGCGCCGCGCCACTGGCGATGATCCTGCCGGCCAGATGGACACCGCTGCCGATGTCTGCGCACAGCCCAGCGGCATGCAGGGCCGCGCCGCTGTTGAGCAGCACCATGTCGAGGCGCGGCCCGGGCTGGCCGGCCAGCACCTGCCGCACCTGCTCCGCCGACTCGGCCGGTGTGGCGCCACCGCGAATCTCGGCGAGGGTGGCCCGCTGCAGACCGACGTCCTCAGGGTCGAGGGTGTAGCTCGTCACCTGACCATCATGGCCATCGGCGATATGACTGGTGCCGGTAATGGTCAACTCGTCGAGGTTGCCTTCGCCCCACACCACCAGGGCACGCTTGATGCCGAGCCGTACCAGTACCTCGGCGAGGGTGGTGGTCAGCTGCCGCGAGAATACCCCGGTGAGCTGAACATTGGCCCCGGCGGGGTTGGTCATCGGCCCGAGGACGTTGAAGATCGAGCGGATGCCGATCTCACGGCGCGGGCCGATGGCATATTTCATCGCCCCGTGCAGCATCGGCGCGAAAAGAAAGCCGATGCCGACGCTGCGCACGCACTCGGCCACCAGGGTCGGGGCCATGCCGAGGTTCACCCCCAGGGCTTCGAGCACGTCGGCGCTGCCGCAATGCGAGGACACGGCACGGTTGCCGTGCTTGGCCACCGGCACCCCGGCGGCGGCGACGACGAAGGCTGAAGTGGTGGAAACGTTGAAGGTGCCGGCGCCGTCGCCGCCGGTGCCGACGATGTCCATCAGCACCTGGCCGCCGGCAGTATCGACACCGGTGTCGACGAAGGTGGCCTTGTCGCGCATGACGCGCACCGCCCCGACGATCTCGTCCACCGACTCGCCCTTCATGCGCAGGGCGGTGATGAAGGAGCCGATCTGGGCGTCGGTGGCCATGCCTTCCATGATTTCGTTCATCACCGCCACCATCTCGTACTCACCGAGATCTGTGCCGGCCACCACCGTACCGATCGCCTCTCTGATAGTCATCGTCTTTTCCTCGGGGGAGATATCGCCCACCCGGCCATTTTCAACGGCCGAGCATGCGCGGGTAATCGGGGGACATGAAATTGGCCAGCAGGGTAACCCCGGCCGGGGTCATGATCGACTCGGGGTGAAACTGCACCCCTTCCACCGCCAGCTCGCGGTGGCGCAGGCCCATCAGCTCGCCCTGGTCGCTGCGGCAGGTCACCACCAGCGAGGAGGGCAGGTCGCTCTCCTGTACCAGCAGAGAGTGATAGCGCATGCCTTCGAAGGGGTTGGGCAGACCGGTGAAGACACCGCTGCCATCGTGAGTCATCGGGCTGGTCTTGCCGTGCATGATCCGCCCCGCCCGCACCACCGTCCCGCCGAAGGCCTCGCCGATGGCCTGGTGGCCGAGGCATACGCCGAGCAGGGGAATCTTGCCGGCAAAATGTCTTATGGCGGCGATGGAGATGCCAGCCTCCCTTGGGGTGCAGGGCCCGGGGGAGATGAGCAGCCGCCGCGGCGCCAGGGCCTCGATCTCGGCGAGGGTAATCTTGTCATTGCGAAAGACGCGGATATCGTGCGTGATGCCCGCGGCAAGGCCATTGGCGGCCACCGTCTGCACGATGTTATAGGTGAACGAGTCGTAATTGTCGATGATCAGCAGCATCTCAGAACCCCTTCTCTACCAGTTCGACGGCGCGGCGCAGGGCCAGGGACTTGTTGATGGTTTCCTCGTACTCGCCCTCCGGCCGGGAGTCGGCGACGATGCCAGCCCCGGCCTGGATCCACAGCCTGCCCCCGTGGAGGACGAAGGTGCGGATGGTGATGCAGAAGTCCATGTTGCCGGAGAAGCCGAAGTAGCCGACGGAGCCGGCGTAGGCGCCGCGGCGGTGCGGCTCGAGTTCGTCGATGATCTGCATCGCCCTGATCTTCGGGGCGCCGCTGACCGTCCCGGCGGGGAAACAGGCGGCAAGAACGTCGAACTGGTCGCGGCCTTCGTCGAGTTCGCCATGCACGCCTGAGACGAGATGCATGACATGGCTGTACCGCTCCACCACCAGCAGGTCGCGCACCTGAACCTTCCCTCCCCTGGCCACCCGTCCGACGTCGTTGCGCCCGAGGTCGACGAGCATGAGGTGCTCGGCCCGCTCCTTGGGGTCGGCGAGCAGCTCCCGTTCCAGGGCGAGATCCTCTTCGGGGCTGGCGCCGCGCGGCCTGGTGCCGGCGATGGGGCGCAGTTCGATGTCGTTGCCGTCCTTGCGCACGAGGATTTCCGGGGAGGAACCGATCTGGATGACCTCCCCCAGGCGCAGATAGAAGAGGTAAGGGCTGGGGTTGACGTGGCGCAGGGCGCGGTAAAGAACCAGCGGCGGCACGGTGGTGGGCGCGGAGAAACGCTGCGACAGCACCACCTGGATGATATCGCCGGCGAGGATATACTCCCGCGCCCGCTCCACCATGGCCATGAACTGGCCCTTGTCCATGTTCCCCTCGAAGCTGTGCTGCGGGGCGCCACGGCCGCTCTCGGCAAAGAACGACGGCGGCACCGGGGTCCTGATGGCGGCGACGACCCCACCAAGGATCCGGCCGGCCTCGGCATAGAGCTCATGGCCGTCGCGGCCGTCGTTATAAACCCAGCAGACCACGGTGACCAGCTGTTTGAGGCTGTCGTGGACCAGCACCACCTTAGGCACCATGAAGGAGCAATCGGGCAGATCCATCGGCGGCTTGTCGCTGGGCAATTCCTCCATGAAGCGGACCATGTCATAGCCAAGATAGCCCACCGCCCCGCCGCAGAAGCGCGGCAAGCCGGGAAAATCGGCGGCACGGAGCTCGCCAAGCAGCTTCTTCAGTGCAGCGAGGGGATTGTCGCGCCAGCGCTGCCCATCCAGGTTGCCGTCGGCGCGGTTGACCTGCACCTCGTCCCCTCGGGAACGGAAGGTAAGGATCGGCTCGTAGCCGATGAAGGAAAATCTCCCCCACTTCTCCCCGCCCTCGACGCTCTCGAAGAGGAAGGCATGGTCCCTGCCGTCGGCCACTTTGGCGAACAGGGTCAGGGGGGTGTCGAGGTCGGCGACGAGTTGCGTCGCCACCGGCACCAGGGCGTGGCGGGAGAGGTCGGCGAGAAATTGCCGCTCGTCCGGGGTGATAGATGTGGTATTCATTGGTCCTGCCAGGGTTGGCCCGCTCAAGGCGGAGGCTGGGGGGTGAGGAAAACTGGCGCAACTGTACCAAGCGCAGCGCCATTTTGTCCAGCACAGGGAAGCGCTGCGCAAAAAAAAAGGCCATGAAATCCTCGGATTTCATGGCCCTTTTCCACATCCTTCACCCCGTCGCCGGGGAAACACCCCTATCAGGAGGCGGCGTTCATGGCATTGACGCGCTTGGTCAGACGGGAAATCTTCCGCGAGGCGGTCCGCTTGTGAATCGTGCCCTTGCTGGCGGTCTTGGCAACCACCGAAATCGCCTTGCGCAGGGCCTCCTGGGCCGCTTCGCCGGAGCCGGAGGCGATGGCCTCGTCGAGATGACCGATGACGGTCTTGACCTTGCTCTTGTTCATTCTGTTGCGCAGACGCTGCGCCTGGGCCTGACGACTTCTCTTTTCAGCGGATTTATGATTAGCCACGTAGATTCTCCTCCCGAGAATATATCATTACTAGAAAAACCTGTACGGTCGAGTTGGTGGCCGCGACCGGGGCAAGCGG
>JANJUM010000104.1 GCA_024710585.1 Desulforhopalus sp. | reverse complement strand
ACCGGCTCCATGACGTTGAGCTGCAGCTGACCGTTTTCCGACGCCATGGAGATGGTGACATCGGCGCCCACCACCAGGTAGGCGACCTGGTTGACCAGCTCGGGGATCACCGGGTTGACCTTGCCGGGCATGATCGACGAGCCCGGCTGCAGCTTGGGCAAGTCGATTTCGTTGAAGCCGGCGCGCGGCCCCGAGGAGAGCAGGCGCAGGTCGTTGCAGATCTTGGAGAGCTTGATGGCGTAGCGCTTCAGCACCCCGGAAATCTGCACATAGGCGCCGGTGTCCCAGGTGGCCTCGATGAGGTTGGGCGAGAGGGTGAAGTCGATGCCGGAGAGGCGGCGGAGATGCTCCACCGCCACCCGGGCGTAACCCTGCGGCGTGTTGATGGCCGTGCCGATGGCGGTGGCGCCGAGGTTGATCTCGCAGAGCAGGTTACGCGCCTCGAGGATGCGCTCGATATCCTCGTTGATGGTGGTGGCGAAGGCGGCGAACTCCTGACCGAGGGTCATCGGCACGGCGTCCTGCAGCTGAGTACGGCCCATTTTGACCACATCGGCGAACTCGGCGGCCTTGGCGGAGAACACCTCCCTGAGATAGCGAGCCTGGCCGCTCAAGGTGGTGAGCATGTTGTACAGGGCGAGGCGGAAGGCGGTCGGGTAGACGTCGTTGGTCGACTGCGAGCAGTTGACGTGGTTGTTGGGGTGAACGCGGGCATAGTCGCCCTTGTCGTGGCCGAGCAGTTCCAGGGCGCGGTTGGCGATGACTTCGTTGGCGTTCATGTTGGTGGAGGTGCCCGCCCCGCCCTGGATGGGGTCGACGACGAACTGCTCGTGCCAGCGGCCGTCGACGATCTCGTTGCAGGCGGCGACGATGGCCGCGGCGATGTCCTCGGGGAGCACGCCGAGGTCGCGGTTGGCCAGGCAGGCGGCCATCTTCACCAGGGCCAGGGCCCGCACCATCTCGGCGGTTCGCGAAATGGCCGTGCCGGTGATGCGGAAGTTCTCCAGGGCCCGGAAGGTCTGGATGCCATAGTAGCAGAAGCCGGGAATTTCCCTCTCGCCGAGGAAGTCTTTTTCGATGCGCGATATGGCGGACATGTTCTTTCTCCTACACTTCGTCGAAGAGGGCGATGAGGTCGCCCACCGTTTGCCTGGCGTCCCCGGGGAGGACAATGGTTTTCTCGTAGAGGTAGAGCGGGTTGGCGACCCCGGAATAGCCCGGCCGGGTGTCGAAGTTGCAGACGATCACCTGCCGCGCCCTGTCGGCATGGAGGATCGGCATGCCCGAGATCGGCGTGCCTTCCACCTCCACCGCCGCCGGGTTGACGACGTCGCAGGCGCCGACCACCAGGGCGACGTCGGTATCAGCGAACATCGGGTTGGCCTCCTCCATCTCGAGGAGATCCTCGTACTCGACTTCGGCCTCGGCGAGAAGCACGTTCATATGGCCGGGCATCCGCCCCGCCACCGGGTGGATGGCATAATTGACCGTCGCCCCGCCCCCGCGCAGCCGGCTGGCCAGCTTGACCAGGGCGAACTGCGCCTTGGCCAGGGCCATGCCGTAGCCGGGGATGATCACCACCCGTTTCGCCCCGGCCAGGGCGAGGGCCGCCTGCCGCTGCGCGTCTTGTGCTGTCGGGGGGGCGGTGTGGGAGGCGCTCTTCTCGCCGCCGGCCAGCAGACGCTCGTGCAGGCTGGCGACGGTGTGCCGGGCATCGCCCTCGAGGACGGTGACGTTGCCGCGCAGATAGAGGCTGTTGGCCACCCCGGAATACCCCGGCTGAAGGTCGAAGTTGCAGCACACCACCCGCCTGGCGAGGTGGGCCATGAGGATAGGCATGCCGGAGATCGGCGTGCCCTCGACTTCCACGGCCGCCGGGTTGACCACATCGCAGGCGCCGACCACCACGACGCAGTCGGTGGCGGGAAACTCCTCGTTGATGCTCTCCATCTCCACCAGCATCTCATAGTCGACGCCGACTTCGGCGAGGAGCACGTTCATATGGCCCGGCATTCGCCCCGCCACCGGGTGGATGGCGTAGCGCACCGTCTTGCCGCGGGCGATCAGGGTGGCGGCGAGGTTGGCCACCTCCTGCTGCGCCTTGGCCAGGGCCATGCCATAGCCGGGGATGAAGATCACCGTGCGCGCCTCAGCCAGGGCCAGGACGGCCACCGTGAGGTCGTCCCGTCCGCTGGTGGCCGGGGGGGCGCCGCCCTGGGAAGAGTTGGGCCCGGGGTGCGCCGCCGCTATCGCAGGGGCCGGCTTCGCCGCCTCTCGGGCTGCCGCCGGCGCCGCCTTGTAGCGCGGCATGATCACCCCGCGGAACGGCCTGTTCATCGCCCGACACATGACCAGGGTGAGGATCGAGCCGGACGCGGCCACGGTGGCGCCAAAGGCGATGAGCAACTGACTGGCGATGACCATGCCGCACAGCGAGGCCGCCAGACCGGCAGTGGCGTTCAAGGCGGAGATGAGCACCGGCATGTCGGCGCCGCCGATACGCATGGCGACGAGGACGCCGAGCCCGGCGCCGAGGGCGATCACCGCCACGTAAAGCGCCAGGGCCAGGCCGGCGGTGGCGAAGAAGGAGGCGCCCCCCGCCACGAACAGCGCGACGAGGACGAACAGGGCCCAACCGTCATGGCCGGCGAGCACCTGCGGCGCCTGCCGCATCCGCCCGGCGAGCTTGGCGCTGGCGATCATGCTGCCGCTGAAGGTCAGCGCGCCGATGGCCAGGCCGAGCACCCCGGAGATCTCGCCGATCAGTCCGAGGCCGTGACCGACACGGGTCAGCTCCACCAGGGAGACGAGGAAGGCGGCGACACCACCCGCGCCATGCTGGAAGGCGACCATCGCCGGCATGTGGATCATGTCGACCACCCTGGCCAGGGCGTAGCCGGCTGCGGTGCCGGCAGCCAGGGCGAAGGCGACGGTGCGGACGTCGTCCACCCCGTGGCGAGCGAGCACCAGGGCGAAGGCGCAGCCCAGCGCCAGGGCGGCCAGCCAGTTGCCCAGCCTCGCCCCGGCCGGCCGGCGGAACTGGCTGATGCCGAGGATGAGGACGGCGATTACCGAAAAATCGACGAGTACGGTCATGACATGGCACTCCCTGATGCGAAAATCAGCTCTGCCGCTCTCTGCTGCGGAAGAGGCGCAGCATGCGGTCGGTTACGGCGAAGCCGCCGACGACGTTGAAGGTGGCGGTGAAGATGGCGATGCCCCCGAGGACCTTTTCCACCGGGCTGGTGGGCTGGGCGAAGAGCAGCACCGCGCCGAGGATGGTGATGGCCGAGATGGCGTTGGTCATCGACATCAGCGGCGTGTGCAGCAGGGGCGGCACTCTCGAGATGAGCGCATAGCCGATCAAAAACGCGCCGAGGAAGACGGCGAGCATGAGGAGGATATTGGACATGGCGAAACTCCGTGACGAAGAAAGGCAAAAGAAAAACCTCGCGGCCGGCCGCGGGTATACGCAGCCGGCCGCGAGGGGGCCCCGCCTGCGGCGCCGATCTGCCGGCGGCGCCATGGACGAGGCCCGTGACCAGGTTCAGCCCATGGCCTTGAGCGTGCCCTCGTGGACGATCTTGCCCTGATGGGTGACCAGGGTGCTGCGCACGATCTCGTCGTCGAGGTCGAGGACGCCATGCCCTTTCTTGAAGAGGTTCTCGATGAAGTGGCACATGTTCTGGGCGTAGAGCCAGCTGGCGTGGACCGCCATGCGCCCGGGAATGTTCTGGATGCCGCAGATCTCCACCCCATGCCGCTCGCGGAAGGCGCCGGCCTCGGTGGCGGCGCAGTTGCCGCCCTGGTCGACGGAAACGTCGATGATCACCGAGCCGGGCTTCATCGTCGCCACCATGTCGTCGGTGATGAGAATCGGCGCCACTTCCCCCGGCACCAGGGCGCTGAGGATGACTACGTCGACGTCGGCGAGGTGCTGGGCGATGAGCTGGCGTTCCTTCTCCAGCCAGTTCCCGTCAAGCGACCGGGCATAGCCGCCCGGTGCGGTGGCCAGCTCTTCGGGGACCTCGAAGGCTATCGGCTTGCCGCCCAGGCTCTCGGCCTCGACAGCGGCGTTGGCGCGAATATCGAGGGTCTTGACCACTCCCCCCAGCCGCTTGGCGGTGGCCACCGCCTGCAGGCCGACGACCCCGGTGCCGATGACGAGAAACTGCGCCGGCTTGATGGTGCCGATGGCCGTGCCGATCATCGGCACGAACTTCGGCAGGCTGTTGGCGGCCATGATCACCGCCTTGTAGCCGGTGATGGCGCTCATCGACGACAGGGCGTCCATCCTCTGCGCGCGGGAGATGCGGGGGATGGAGTCCATGGTCAGGGCGGTGATGTTCTTCGCCCGCAGGCTGCGCACCATGGCGTGGTTGCCCGGGGCCGCCGGGTGGAGAAAGGTGATGAGGATGGCGCCCGCGGGCAGCATCTCCACCTCGTGCTTGCGCCGCTGCTCGTTATACACCGGCTGCTTGACCTTGAGGACGATGTCCGCCGCTGCATAGAGGGCTTCGACGTCGGCGGTGATGTTGGCCCCGGCCTTTTTGTAATCGTCGTCGGAGATGCGGATGCCGGCGCCGGCGCCCTGCTCGACATTGACGGCGAAGCCGAGCTCGACGTATTTCTTGACGGTCTCCGGGGTGACGGCGACACGCTTTTCCTCGGGAAGGATTTCTTTGGGGATGGCGATGAGCATGGGTTCCTCGAAAATGGTGAAGGGTGAATGGTGCACGTCGGCCCTGGCGGCTCACTGTGCCGGGAAGGCGACCCCGAAACGTTCCGAAAAGACCAGCGCCGCGACGCGCAGCGGCTGGCCGAAGAGCGGCGGCTGGGGCGTCGCCAGCAGGTTGACGAGGGTCTTGTGGATGGCGGTGACGATCGCCTGCGGGAAGTTGCAGGCCCGGTTCTTGAACATCGTCGCCAGGGTCTCGGCGGCCAGGCTGCGCACCTCGTAGTAGAGGTTCTCGTCGGCGAATATGCGTAGCACCTGGCGGATGACCGCCTCGTCGGGTTGCGCAAGCTCCCCGGCGCAGCGCAGGCCCTCCTCGCGCAGCCGCCAGTTGTCGTTATAGGCCAGCAGCCGCACCAGGCCTGGCTGGTGCTGGTCAAGTTGGCCCTGTGCCGAGAGGTTCTGCAGCTGGTGCAGAACGGGCCCCCAGTCCTTGAGATTGCCGAAGGGATCAGCGTGCATGGATTCTCCTCGCTGCCAGAAGGTGAACGTGTCGGGCAGAGGGCTGCAGCTGCCGCCTTGGCGGTGCAGCCTCTCTCCTGCCCCGGGACCCGGCCACAGGCCAGAACCTGTGCCGGACAACATCGCATTGCGGGAGGAGAGAGCAAGGAGGGTGCCAGCGGCGCAACAAGCTGGCAATACCTTGAATCTACTGATATTTATCTGCAAGCGAGGCGCGTAAACCGCCATCGCGAACGGGCGATAACGCCCGCAAGAAGGCCTCGCAATGTGATTTACCGTTAACTATCGGACAATTAGAGATTTCGGGCGATATCGCCCAATGGGGCGATATCGCCCTATTGGGCGGGGGAGCGGGATGGGCGGTTCAGTCGGAACCGAGGCGGCGGAACAGGGCTCTGCGGGAAATACCAAGCAGGGACGCGGCTTTGGTTCGATTGCCGGCGGTCATGTGGAGGGCTTCGGCGATCATCCGCTCCTCCACTTGCCGCACCGCCGCCGGCAGGTCGAGAGAAGCGCCCCCCTTGGCGGGAGAGGCGGGAGAGGCCGGTCCAGCCATGGGCTGGGGGGCGAGGAACTCGATGCGCCCCAGGGAGAGATAGCGCTGCAGCACGTTGCGCAGCTCGCGGACATTGCCCGGCCAGTGGTAGTCGACGAGGATATCCATGACATGGCCGGGAATCTTCGCCGGGGCGGCGGAGGGCGACATGCGGCGCACGAAGTGGTCGACGAGCAGGGGGATGTCCTCGCGCCGCTGGCGCAGCGGCGGCAGGCGGATGGCGATGACCTGCAGCCGGTAGAAGAAATCGCTGCGCATCTGACCGTTGCCGACCTTCTCGGCCAGCTCGACGTTCGATGCGGAGATGATGCGGAAATCGGCGGCCACCGTCGCCGTGCCCCCCACCGGCCGGTACCCGCCGCCCTCGATGGCCCGCAGCAGCTTGGCCTGCATGGCGAGGGTCAGCTCACCCACCTCGTCGAGGAAGAGGGTGCCCTTGTCGGCCATGTCGAGGTAGCCGGCGGCGCTGGCATGGGCGCCGGAAAAGGCCCCCTTGCGATGGCCGAAGAACTCGCGCTCGAACAGGGTTTCCTGGACGGCGCCGCAGTTGACGGCCACCAGGCGGTGGTCCTTGCGGCGGCTGTTGTCATGGATGGCCCGCGCCACCAGCTCCTTGCCGGTGCCCGACTCCCCGAAGATGGCGACGCTGGCGTCGGTGACCGCCGCCTTGAGGATGAGAGCGAAGACCTCCTGCATCAGCGGCGAGCGGCCGAGAATCTCGCCGAAACGGTAGCGGTCCCTGAACGAGGAGCGCAGCACGCGGTTTTCGTCGGTGAGCTTTCGCGCCAGGTTCTGCGCCGCCACCTCCTGCTGCTTGATCTGGGTGACGTCGTTGAAGGTCGACAACAATGCCGGGCGCCCCTTGAAGGCGATAGGCCGGTGGCAGGCCTGCACCCACATGGTCCCGCCAGGCCGATGCACGGCGTGGACCTGCTCGCCTCCGTCCTCGGCCACCCCCTGCGGGAAGATGCGCATGACATCGGCCCCGGCCCCCGCCAGGGCCTCGCTCAGCGGGCGGCCGAGCACCAGGTGGGCCGAGGGCAGGTCGAACATGCGGCAGAACACCGGGTTGACATAGCACAGCAGCCCCTCCTGGATGAGGGCGACGCCGTCGGTGACCTGCTCCATGAGGATGCGGTAGCGCTCCTCGCTTTCCTTCAGCGCCTCCTCAGCGAGCTTCATTCCCAGGACCCGGCTGAGGCGCTCGCCGATGGCGCGCAGCAGATGGCGCTCCTCCTCGAGGAACAGCCCATGGGCGTCCCCGGCCACCTCCTCGCTATAGAAAACTTCCAGCTCGCCCACCTGGTGCTCGTCGAGCATGATCGGCGTTTTGCTGCTCCACGGGGTCTTGCGGAAATTGGCCGAGAAGTACTCGCCCCCGTCGAGCGTGATGCTGGCGCAAGCCTTCTCGGGAAACTGCAGGGCGGCGGGGATGAGGGTGACGGCGCGGCTGAGAATCCACGGCAGGGAGACGCCGTTGTTTTCGAGGAGATTGGAGATGCCGTAGAGGCAGTTGAGCTCCTTGATGCGCTCGGTGAGGGCGTTGGGCTGGGCGGAGGCGGAGATGAGCGGCTTCATGCCCGCTCTCGCCGCCTCCTGCCCCGCCGCCACGTGCACGCGCCCGCTCATCGCCCCTGCCGGCCTGGAGCCTTGGTCCCGCCCCGGGGAAGGGCCTGCCCCGCTTCGCTGCAGCTGCAGCAGGCGGCGCCGCCGGTCTTATGGCACATGCCGGTCAGGCCGTGCCTGCCGGGGCGCCGCCCCTTGCAGTAGCTGACCAGGAACATGACAGCCACGACGACGACAAAAGACAGCAGCAATGTGAAGAGAAAGGTAGTCATGACAGTACCGATAAGCATCGCCGGCCCCGCCTGCAAGCCGCCCGTGGCGTCACCATGGCCTGGTGGGGCGGTCACCGCCGGCAAAGCGGCCCGCGGGGCGCGAGAAACGCATCCCTTGCTTCCTGGTTGGGCCAACATCCTGAACCTTCTCTCTGGCCTTACACTCTCCCCGTCTTCCCCGAAACACCCCATCGAGCGCTCTTGAGAACCTTGGCGCGTCGCTCACCTGTCCCGGCAACCGCTCAGGGCGCGGCGGGGAGTTCCACCGCCCAGGCTGGCAGGGGCGGAACGGAGGCGACCATCTTCTCGCGGCGCAGGAACTCGGCGAAGCGCAGGTAGCGGACGCTGTCGAGGGCACCGGGCCGCAGGGCGAAGCGCGGCAAGGTGTCCCGCCAGGCGAGGCGGTTGAGTTCGTCGTCCAGCTCGGGGCGGCCGGCGATGAACAGCTGCCAGCTCTGTTCGGGGTGGTTGACGAGAAAGTGCGCCGCCTCTTCGAGGGCGTCGACGAAGAGGCGCAGGCGGGGCTCGCCCACCCTGTCCCGCGCGGCGACGAAAATCAGCTCGTCATAGAGCGGCACGCCATGCTCCTCGACGAGGAAGGCCCGCCCCGGCCGCCCCTGCAGCTTCATCTGGTTGAGCTCGAAGTTGCGGAAGGCGCCGACCACCGCGTCGACGCGGCCGCTGAGCAGGGCCGGGGCGAGGGAGAAGTTGACGTTGACCAGCTGCACATCGTCGAGAGTCAGGCCCGCCCCCTTGAGGATGACCTGCAGCAGGGTGGTCTCGAAGCCGCCCACCGAGTAGCCGATCTTCCTGCCCTTGAGCGCGGCGGGCGAGTCGATGCCGCTGTCGGCGGCGACCACCAGGCAGTTGAGCGGCGTGGCGATGAGCGTGGCGATGCGCGTCAGCGGCAGGCCCTGCTCGACCTGCACCTGATGCTGGTACTGGTAGGAGACGGCGACGTCGGCCTGGCCGGCGGCGACCAGCTTGGGCGGGTCGTTGGGGTTGGCCGGGGCGATGAGCTGGACGTCGAGGCCGCGCTTTGCGAACATACCCTTCTCGAGGGCGACATAGAGCGGCGCGTGGTCGGGGTTGACATACCAGTCGAGGAGCACGGTAAGCCGCTCCCCGGCTGCGGCGAACCGCGCCGGCAGCAGGGAGAGGGCCAGGGTCAGCAGGACGAAACGGGCAAACAAGGGCATTTTCACGGATCTCTCCTTGGCGTGGCAGGCTCCCAGAAGATCAACCTCCGCATGAGGCGGTCGACGGCGAACCAGAGGAAAAGGGAAAACAGGGCGAGCACGGCCAGGGCGGCGAACATCTCGGCGATCTGCATGCGGCCGTTGGCGTGGAGCATGTAGTAGCCGAGGCCGCTGCTCGCCCCCACCCACTCGCCGACCACGGCGCCGATGGGCGCCACCGCCGCCGCCATGCGCACCCCGGAGGCGAAGGCCGGCAGGCCCCAGGGGATGACGATACGGCGCAGCACCGCGCCTCGCCGCGCCCCCATGATTCCCGCCAGGTCGAGGAGCTGCGGCGGCACCCGCCTCATGCCGTGGTAGAACGAGGCCGCCACGGGAAAGAAGATGATGAGCAGCGCCATGGCGATCTTCGAGCCCATGCCGTAGCCAAACCACAGCACGAGCAGCGGCGCCAGGGCGAACACCGGCAGGGCCTGGCTGATCACCAGCAGCGGCTGGAGCCAGCTCCGCGCCACCGTCGAGGCGATCATCGCCACGGCGCAGGCGCCGCCGAGGAGCACCCCGCCCAAAAGACCGAGAACGATCTCCAGCGCAGTGACGGCGAGGTGGCCGAGCAGCTGGGGGAACACTCTCGCCATGGCGCGCAGCACCGGCATCGGCCCGGGGAGGATATAGGGAGGCGGAGCGGCCAGGGTGACGACCAGCTGCCAGGCGAGGATCAGGCCGAGAATGGCGATCAGCCCGCGCCCCTTCATGGCCGCCCCCCACCCATGAGCAAAGAGAGGAGGTGGCCGTGGAGGCGGGCCATCTCACCCTCGCCCACCGCCCGCGGCGGCCGGCCCGGCGGCTGCAGACGGGCCACCACGGCCGCCGGGCTGCCGGCGAATACGACGATGTCATCGGCGAGGCGCAGGGCTTCGAGGGGGTCGTGGGTCACCAGCAACACGGTGCGGCCGCCTATCAGGCCCGCCGCGAGATCCTGCAGCCGCTGGCGGGTGAGGGCGTCGAGGGCCGAGAAGGGTTCGTCCATGAGCACCACCGGACGGTCCTCGAGCAGGGTGCGCAGCAGGGCGCCGCGCTGGCGCATGCCGCCGGAGAGCTGCGCGGGCAGCGAGTCGCCCGCCTCGGCGAGACCGGCGCGGGCGAGCAGGAGGCGGGCCTGGCCCTCGGCCTCCCGGTCGCGCTGGCCGCGCAGGGTGGCGCCGAGGAGGAGGTTGTCGTGCAGCGACAGCCAGGGCAGCAGCATGTCTTCCTGCCCCATCCAGGAGCAGGTGCACGGTCCGCCACCGCCGGACACCCCCACCCTGCCCCGCTCAAGGGGCGGGCCGATGCCGGCAACCAGCCGCAGCAGCGTCGACTTGCCGCAGCCGCTCGGCCCGAGGATGCAGGTGGTGCGGCCGCCGTCAAAAACCAGGCTGAGGCCGGAGAAGACCTGCCGCCCGCCAAGGCTGATCGTCACCTCGTCGAGCACTACCGCCGGGGCGGTCAGCCCTCCCCTCCCAGGCTCGATGCGCGCCTCACCAGAACTCATGGAAGTGGTGCACAGGGCCATGGCCGCCGCCCAGGCGATAGTCGGCCCCGGCGGCGATGGCCCGGCCGATATAGTCCTTGGCGCGGCCCACCGCCTCGGCGACCGTCAGCCCCCTGGCGAGGTGGGCGGCCACCGCCGACGACAGGGTGCAGCCGGTGCCGTGGTTGTTGTTGGTGGCGATGCGCCTGGCGGAAAAGGACAGCAACCGGTCTTCACCGCCCAGGTAGAGGCAGTCGTCGCTCTCGCCGCCCTCGAGGTGCCCGCCCTTGACCAGGGCGTTGGCGCAGCCGAGGCCCACCAGGGCCCGAGCCGCCTCGGCCATGTCCACCGTAGTGGCCACCTCCCGCCCGAGAAGCGCCTCGGCCTCGGGGACATTGGGGGTGAGCAGGTCGGCCAGGGGGATGAGGTGGCGCTTGAGGGCGTCGACGGCCTCGTCCTGGAGGAGGCGGTCGCCGCTCTGGGCGACCATCACCGGGTCGAGGACCACCCGCCGCACCCCGTGGCGGCGCAGGCCCTCGGCCACCTCGACGATGAGCTGCGGCGAAAAGAGCATTCCGATCTTCACCGCGTCGCAGCCGATATCGCCCAGCACGGCGTCCAACTGGGCGCGGACGAAGGGCACCGGCACGGCGTGGATGGCGGACACGCCACGGGTGTTCTGGGCGGTCAGGGCGGTGATCACCGACATGCCATAGCAGCCGCAGGCGGCGAAGGTCTTGAGGTCGGCCTGAATGCCGGCACCGCCGCCGCTGTCGGAGCCGGCTATGGTCAGCACGCGGTGGTAGGTTTTGACGGAGTTCATCGTTGTCTGCCCTCCCTGGCGGAGAAAATTTCCCTTTTGAGCGCCCGCGCCGCCTCCAGTGGGCTGTCGGCGGCGACGATGGCCGAGACCACCGCTGCCCCATCGGCCCCGGCGGCAATCACCGCGGCCACATTGTCCACGGCGATGCCGCCGATGCCGACCAGCGGCAGCCGCACCGCCGCCCGTATCGCCGCCACCCCGGCCAGCCCCAGCGGCGGGGCGGCGTCCTGCTTGGTGGCGGTGGCGAAGACCGGGCTGACGCCGATATAGTCGGCGCCTTCCCGCTCGGCCCGCACGGCGTCGGCCACCGACTCTGCGGAGACACCGATGAGCAGGCCGCTGCCGGCGATGCCTCGCGCGTCGGCGATGGCCATGTCGCTCTGGCCGAGGTGGAGACCGTCGGCCTCGGCGGCCAGGGCGACATCGAGGCGGTCGTTGATGATCAGCGGTACTCCCGAGCCCTGCAACAGAGCCTTGAGGCTCCGCGCCAGCCTGACAAACTCCCCGGTGGGGCATTCCTTCTCGCGCAGCTGGACCACGGTGGCCCCTCCGGCCACCGCTTCCTGCACCACCTCGAGCAGCTGGCGCCCGCGGCACAGGGGGCGGTCGGTGACCAGATAGAGGGAGTAGTCCACTGCCGGCATCGGCCGCATCGTCATGGGGCGAGGCGGCAGGACGCGGCCGCCTCCTCCGGGCTGAGGGCGTAGAGGGCGTCGACCAGCCGCACGGCGAAGGTGCCGGGGCCGGGGAGGCCGGCGGCGGCCTTCTCACCGCAGGTCTTGAACAGGCTGAGGGCGGCGGCGGTGGCCATGAAGGGGTCGCTATCAACGGCGAGAAAGGCCCCGACCACCGCCGTGGCGGCGCAGCCGGTGCCGGTAACCCTGGCCATCAGCGGGTGACCGCCGGCGATGCGCAGGCTGCGCTCGCCATCGGTGACCATATCGGTCTCGCCGGTGATGGCCACCACGGCGCCCAGCCGCCTGGCCAGCTCGGCGGAGGCGGCAGCCGCCTCCTCGACGCCATGGGTGGCGTCGACCCCCTTGCCGCCGCCGAGGCCGGCGCCGAGGGCGAGGATCTCCGAGGCGTTGCCGCGCACCACCGTCACCCTCTTCCCGGCGAGGATGCGCCCTGCCGCCTCGTCGCGCAGCCTGGTGGCGCCGACCCCCACCGGATCGAAGACCACCGGCGTTCCCCGTCTTCCGGCCGCCTCGGTGGCACGGGCCATGGCCGCAACCCACGGTTCCTCGAGGGTGCCGATATTGACGACCAGCGCCCCGGCGAAGGCGACCATCTCCTCGACCTCCCCCAGGGCATGGGCCATGACCGGCGAGGCCCCCAGGGCAAGAAGGATGTTGGCGGTGGAGTTCATCACCACGAAATTGGTGATATTGTGGATCAACGGCCTGCGCTCGCGGATGGCCGCAAGGTCTGCCGCAATACTGGCGGGAAGGTCGGACATGGGGGTGCCTCGCTGTAGAAGATGAAAATATACGGCGGGGCGGAGCGGAGGCGAAAATTCCGCTGTGGACTTCCGATGGCAAGAATGCTGCAATTCCCTACGCTGGAATTATCCAGATCAGGTTCAACGGGTATGATCTCAGGCCTTGCGCCACCCCGGCATGTTACTGCCTTGCAATTGCCCTTTGTAGAGGAAGGAAGAGGCGTTGTCAAGGGAAAGCGGCCCGCGCGGGCCGCTTCCCGCTCAGCCGCCGAAGTCGTCGTAATGGATGTTGCGCCGCTCGACGCCGAGGCCGTCGAGCATCTCGAACACCGCCTTGTTCATCATCGGCGGGCCGCAGAGGTAGTAGTTGACGTCCTCGGGGGCGGGGTGATCCTTGAGGTAGCGATCGTAGAGGACGAGATGGATGAAGCCGGTATGCCCCTTCCAATCGTCCTCGGGCAAGGGGTTGGAGAGGGCGAGATGGAAGGAGAAGTTGGCGAACTCGCGTTCCAGGGCGAGGAACTCTTCGGTATAGAAGACCTCCTTCTTGCTGCGCCCGCCATACCAGAAGGACACCTTGCGCGTCGTCTTCTTGGCCTTGAAGAGGTCGAAGACATGGCTGCGCAGGGGGGCCATGCCGGCGCCGCCGCCGATGAGGATGACCTCGGAATCGCTGTCATCCATGAAGAACTCGCCGAAGGGCCCGGAGATGGTCACCTCGTCGCCCTCCTTGAGGTTGAAGATATAGGAGCTGACCTGGCCCGGCGGCAGGGCGTCCTGGCCCGGCGGCGGGCTGGCGATGCGCACGTTGAGCTTGATGATGCCCTTCTCCCCCGGGTAGTTGGCCATGGAGTAGGCGCGGGTTACCGGGGTGTGCACATGGGAGCGGTACTGGAACATCTTGAACTTGGTCCAGTCGGAGAGGAAGCGCTCGTCGATGTCGAAGTCGCGGTATTCGAGGGTGTGCGGCGGCACCTCGATCTGGATATAGCCGCCGGCGCGGAAGTCGACCTCGTCCCCTTCGGGCAGGCCGATGACCAGCTCCTTGATGAAGGTGGCGACGTTCTGGTTGGAGACCACCCGGCAGTGCCATTTCTTGGCTTCGAGGTTCTCCGCCGGCACGGTGATCTTCATGTCGCGCTTGACCGCCACCTGGCAGGAGAGGCGCATGCCCTGGCGCGCCTCGCGGTTGTTGATCTTCGACTTCTCGGTGGGCAGGATGGAGCCGCCGCCCTCGTTGACGATGCAGCGGCACTGCCCGCAGGAGCCGCCGCCGCCGCAGGCCGAGGAGAGGATCACCCCGTGCTCGGAGAGGGTGGTGAGCAGCTTGCCGCCCGGCCTGGCGGTGAGTTTCTTCTGGCCGTTGATGTCGATGGTGATCTCCCCCGCCGGCAGCAGGGTGCGTTTGGCGATGACGATGCAGGTCACCAGCACCATCTGGATGGCGAGGAAACAGAGGACGCCGTAATAGATTTCAGCCATGGCCACGCTCCCTTGTCGACGAGTTGCTCTCTGTCATGCTACATCTCCATGCCGGCCAGGCCCATGAAGGCCAGGGCCATCAGGCCGACGGTGATGAAGGTCAGGCCGAGGCCGCGCAGCCCGGCCGGGGGGTCGGCGTACTCGAGCCGCTCGCGGATGCCGGCCAGGGCCACCACGGCGAGGAAGAAGCCGCCGCCCGAGCCGATGCCGTAGGCGACGCTCTCGGCAAAGGTGTAGTCGCGCTCGACCATGAACAGGGTGCCGCCGAAGATGGCGCAGTTGACGGTGAGCAGGGGCAGGAAGATGCCGAGGGTGTTGTAGAGCGCCGGAAGGAAGCGGTCAAGGACCATCTCGAGGATCTGCACCACCGCGGCGATGATGGCGATATAGGTGAGCAGGCCGAGAAAGCTGAGATCGAGCCCGGGCTGCCCGGCCCAGGCCAGGGCCCCCGGCTTGAGCAGGTAGACGTAGATGAGATTGTTGATCGGCACGGTGACCGTCTGGATAAAGAGCACCGCGGCCCCCAGGCCGACGGCGGCCTTGACCTGGCGCGAGATGGCGATGAAGGTGCACATGCCGAGGAAGAAACTCAGCGGCAGGTTCTCGATGAAGATCGAGCGGATGACGATATTGATATAGTGCTCCATCACTCCTTCTCCTGTTGGCTGGGGTCGAAGGTCCGCAAAATCCAGATGATCAGGGCGATGAGGAAGAAGGCGCAGACCGGCAGAACGAGCATGCCGTTGCGCGGGTACCAGCCGCCGTCGGTGGTCAGCGGCAGAATGACCACCCCGAAGAGGGTCCCCGAACCGAGCAACTCGCGGACAAAGGCCACCGACATGAGGACGAAGCCATAGCCGAGGCCGTTGGCAATGCCGTCGATGAAGCTGGGAAGGGGCGGGTTGGACATGGCGAAGCCCTCGGCGCGACCGAGGAGAATGCAGTTGGTGATGATCAGCCCGACATAGATGGAGAGTTGCTTCGAGAGGCCGAAGTAGAAGGCCTTGAGCACCTGGTCGACGATGATCACCAGGGTGGCGGCGACGATGATCTGCAGGCCGATGCGCACACTGTTGGGGATATGGTGGCGGACGAGGCTGATGGTCATGCTCGAGAAGGCCGTCACCAGGGTGACGCAGATGGACATCACCAGGGCGGTGGTCATCTGCCCGGTGACCGCCAGGGACGAGCAGATCCCCAGGACGAGCAGGGCGATGGGGTTGCGCTTGAAGATCGAACTGGTGAGGAGTTGCAGGTTGCTCTCAGCCATGGGATGGTCCTCCGTCGGCAGCGGATGTCGGGGGGGCGGCGCCCTGGTGGCCTTCGGCCCGCCTTCTCGCGAAGAAGGGCTTGAAGCCGTGCTCGCCGAACCAGAACTCCATCAGGCTCTCCACCCCCTTGGTGGTGATGGTGGCCCCGGAGAGGCCGTCGATCTGGAAGCTCTTCGCCGGTTCCTCGGCGGCCGCCTTGCCCTTGGCGAAGGACAGGCCGACCGCGCCGGCCTGATCGTAGACCTTCTTGCCCTGCCAGCCTTTCTGCCACAAGGGGTTGACGATCTCGCCGCCCAGTCCCGGGGTCTCGCCGTGCTCGTAGAAGGAGACGCCGCGGATGGTGGCGAGGTCGCCGTCGATGGCCACGTAGGCGTACATGGTCGACCACAGGCCCTTGCCGCGTACCGGCAGGATGTATTGGCCAACGCGATCGCCCTCCTTGACCAGGTAGACGAGGGAGTACTTCTCGAGGCGGCGGATGCGCGCCAGGTCTTCGTCGGCCCCGAGGAGGCGGCCGCCGTCATCGCTGCGCGCCGCCTCGAGCTGCCGGTAGGAGTCGGGGGAGAGCGTCCCCTCGGCGACGAACTCGCCGCTGGCCAGGTCGACCAGCCTGGTGTCGACGAGGGCGAAGAGCTCGCCTATCGGCCGAGCCGCGTCGTAGAGCCCGGCGGCGCGGAGGACATGGCGCTTGCGGTCGAGATCGCGGTTGTCCTCCTGCAAGGGACGCAGACCCACCGCCGCCCCGGCCACCAGGGCCGAGCAGACGAAGGCGAGGACGAACACCGTGTAAAAGGGGCGGGCGAGGGATTCATCGGCCATGGCGCATCACCCTCCTTCTGATATTGGCCCGAACGACGAAGTAGTCGAAGAGCGGGGCGAAGACGTTGCCAAGAAGAATGGCGAGCATGATCCCCTCCGGGTAGGCCGGGTTGACGACGCGGATCATGATGGTCAGCACGCCGATGAGCAGGCCGTAGGCCCACTGCCCGGGGAAGGTGTGGGCGGCGGAGACCGGGTCGGTGGCCATGAACACCAGGCCGAAGGCGAGGCCGCCGACCACCAGGTGCCAATGCGGCGGGATGCCGTAGAGGGGATTGACGGCGCTGCCCTGAAAGTAGAAATAGCTCGCGGCGAGCAAGGCGCCGAGCAGGGTGGCGGCCATCACCCGCCACGGGGCGATGCCGGTGACGAGGAGGATGATCGCGCCGAGCAGGCAGGCCAGGGTCGAGGTCTCCCCCATGGACCCAGGGATGGTTCCGACAAAGGCCTGCAGCCAGCTGACATCGAGCCCCTCGAAGACCTTGCCGGGCAGGGCGGCGGCGAACCTGGCGAGAGGGGTGGCGCCGGAGACCGAGTCCACCGCCGTCCACACCGCGTCGCCGGTCATCTGCGCCGGGTAGGCGAAGTAGATGAAGGCGCGCGAGGCCAGGGCGGGGTTCATGAAGTTGCGCCCCACCCCGCCGAAGACCTCCTTGGCGAAGACCAGGCCGAAGCTGACCCCCACCGCCACCTGCCACAGGGGAATGGTCGGCGGCAGGGAGAGGGTGAAGAGCAGGCCGGTGACGAGGAAGGCCTCGGAGAACTCGTGGCCGCGGATGATATTGAACAGCCCCTCCCACAGGGAGCCGACCACCATGGTCACCACATAGATGGGCAGAAAGTAGAGGGCGCCATGGAGGCAGTTGGCGACAAAGCTCTCGGGGTTGCAGCCGGTCAGCGCCATGATCTCGCCGCGCCAGCCCCCCGGCCCGGAGAGGCCCATGGCGGCGATGGCGGCGTTGGCCTGATAGCCGGTGTTCCACACCGCCATGGCGACGCAGGGCAGGAGGGCGATGAGCACCGTGGTCATGATGCGTTTGAGGTCGATGCCGTCGCGGATATGCGGCGCCGCCTTGGTGGTCGCGGCGGAGCCGAGCAGAAAGGAGTCCACCGCCTCGAAGAGGGGGTACCAGCGGGCCAGGCGACCACCGGGGGCGAAATGTCTGCCCGCCCGATCCATGAGTTTGCCGAGAACGTTCATGAGCTGTCTGTCACCGTGGGTAGAAGGATGAAATGGGGTGCGGCTGATAGCCGGTCCCCGTCAGTTGCCCTGCTCGATGGCGTTCAGCACCTGCCGCAGGGCCGGGCCGAACTCGTTCTTGCCGGGGCAGACGAAGCTTAAGGGGCCGAGGTCCTCCTCGATCAGCTCCAGGCAGCCGAGCGCCTTGGCCTGTTCCGTGTCGCCACGCACCACCGCCTTGAGCAGCACGGTGGCGATGATGTCGAGGGGCATGACCTGCTCGTAGGTGCCCAAGGGGTAGATGGCGCGCCGCCCGCCCCACAAGGCGGTGTTCATCGGCAGCGGCCTCCTCGGCAGAAAGGCCGAGGCGAAGACCGGCTTGACCGAGAAGCGCTCCCGGCCGGGCATCAGCCAGTTGAACAGCGAGCGGCCGGCGCTCTCGGCAACCGCCGAGACCTGATTATGGAAGCGGCCGAGAAAGACATTCGGTTCGCGGCACTCGCGCCCGGAAAGGAGTGAGCCGGAGACGATGCGCAGGGGCTCAAGGGACAGCTCGCGACGGCACAAATCGGGCAGCGAGGCGCCAAGCCGGGTGCGCAGCAGGGCCGGCGAGATCACCCCTTCTCCGCCCAGGGCCACCACCCGCTCGGCAAGCAGCGTGCCGCTGGCCATGAGGTGGCCGATGGCGAGGACGTCCTGGTAGCCTATGTGCCAGACGGTGCGGTTCTCATGCACCGGGTCGATGAAGTGGATATGGGTCGAAGGCAGCCCCGCCGGGTGCGGGCCGAGAAAGCGCCATGGCGTCAGCCCTTCGACAGTCTCCCAGTCCTCGAGCCGCTCCTCCCCGGTGCAGTAGTGGATCGGCGCCGTCACCAGGCGCCGCAGAAAACGCAGACCGAGGTGGTACTCCTCGCGGCGCAGGGCGATGATGGCCTGCGGGCGGGCGGAAAGGGGCTCGCTGTCGATGGCGGTGACAAAGAGCGAGGCCGGCTCGGCATCGGCCGTCGGCGTCCTGCCGTAGGGGCGGGTGCGCAGGGCGGTCCACAGGCCAGACTGCTGCAGCACCTCGCGCAGCTCGGCCGGGGAACAATCCTCCGGGGCCCGGCCGGCCAGCGGGAACTCGAGGCGTTCGTCGCCATCGAGTTCGATGACCAGCGACTGGAAGCGCCGCTTCTCGCCGCGGTTGACCGCCACCACCGTGCCGCAGCCGGGGGCGGTGAACACCGCCGCCGGGTTGCCCTTGTCATGGAACAGGGGTTGGCCGAGCACCACCCGGTCATCGACCTTGACGAGCATGGTCGGCTTCATGCCGACGTAATCGTCGCCGAGCAGGGCCACCTGCCGCACCTCGTTGCCGGGACGGAGGGCGTCCTGCGGCCTTCCGGCCAGGGGCAGGTCAAGCCCCTTGTTGAGCGCAATCGTCTTCATCTCAGCTGCCTCCCTCACGCCTTGAACCACGCCATATATCTCCAGGCCATCCCTTCGCCCTGCCGCCTGCGGCGTTCTCCAGGGCGCCCTGGGCCAACATTTTCCCCGTGCCCCCGCCATCTTCCACCCCCGGCAAGGAGGGGAAAAGCGCTCGCCTGGCGCGGGGGTTGCACCGGCAGGGTCAGCTCTGCTCCCCAATCCCCACGCTGTCGGCAAGGACGGGGGAACTGCCGCACCATGGCCAGAAGAGGGGGCGAAAGGGCCCTTGTGCCGTGGAATCTCGAAAAAAACGAGGAGAAACAGGTTCTCCGCACGATAACGAAACGAACCACGTTTTTCGTCAAAAGTAAATACTCGAAGAGGGAAAAAGGCTGGCAGCGCCCAGCGGCAAACCGGCCATGAAATGGGGCGGCCCGAGATGGCCTCGAGCATTTTTAACACACATTCCTAAATTCCCTTGCCCTTCTGTTAATTTTTAAACATAATGTTTTAACACTTGTTTGAACATTAGCAGCAGGAGGAAGGGGCATGGAGGACAAAACGTTGAGCCGTTATTGGGAAACAGTGGTGGAAATCATCCACGACGGGGTGATGATGGTCGACCCCGGCGGGGCGATCGTCTCAGCCAACCGCGCCCTCACCGAAATGACCGGCTACAGCCGCGACGAACTGCTCGGCCAGCCCTGCTCGATCCTCAAATGCAGCAGCTGCAGCAAAGTCTTCGATCCCAGCGGCCAGCACTGGTGCCTGCTCTTCCGCAGCGGCGCGGTCAACATGCGCAGATGCTCGATCACCGCCAAGAGCGGCCGCCTCGTCCACGTGATGAAGAACGCCTCGGTGCTGCACGACGAGACCGGCACCATCATCGGCGCCGTGGAGACCCTCGCCGACATCACCGAAATCATCGAAAAAGACAGCCAGATCGAGGCATTTCGCCGCGAACTGCGCCAGGAGAACGGCTTCCAGGGAATGATCGGCATCTCGGCGCCGATGCGCCACACCTTCGATCTCCTCGCCAAGGTGGCCGCTTCCGACGCCCCCGCCCTGATCCTCGGCGAGAGCGGCACCGGCAAGGAACTCGCCGCCCGGGCTATCCACCAGCATTCGGCCAGGAAAGACAAGCCCTACGTGCAGGTAAACTGCGCCGCCTTGAACGAATCGGTGCTGGAGAGCGAGCTCTTCGGCCATGTCAAGGGGGCCTTCACCGGCGCCTACCAGAACCGCCAGGGGCGCTTCGAGGCGGCCCACGGCGGGGACATCTTCCTCGACGAGATCGGCGAGCTGCCCCTCTCCACCCAGGTCAAGCTGCTGCGCGTCCTCGAAGAGAAAGTTATCGAGCGGGTCGGCGACAACCGCCCCATCCCGGTGGATGTACGCATCATCACCGCCACCAACCGCAACCTCAAGGATCTGGTGGACAAGGGGCTGTTCCGCAACGACTTCTATTATCGCATCAACGTCCTGCCGGTGGAGCTGCCGCCCCTGCGCCGGCGCCCCGAGGACATCCCCCTGCTGGCGGAGATGTTCTTCCACCATCTGCAGCTGAAGAGCAGCAAAAAGATCCTCGGCATCTCCCCCGAGGCCATGCAGCTCCTCGTCCGCCACTCCTGGCCGGGCAACGTCCGCGAGTTGAAGAGCGCCTTCGAATACGCCTTCGTCACCTGCAGCGAAGAGCGCATCGAGCCGCAGCACCTGCCTCCGGACATCGCTTTTCCCCAGGTGCAGGCACCGCCAGTCCCCGTGGCGACACACGCCACCCTGTCCACCGACGAACGCAAGAAGCGCGAGCTCCAGCAGGCGCTGGCCCAGGCCGGGGGCAACCAGTCCCTGGCGGCGAAGCTCCTCGGGGTGAGCCGGGTCACGGTGTGGAACCGCATGCACCGCTACGGCTTGCTGCGCCGCGACTAGCCACCAGCCAGCGCAGGCCGACTTCACTCATGGCACGCCTTTTGCTCTGTCTTTTCTGCCGGCGGGCGGCGTAAAGATCCTCCGGCAGCGTCAACAGGGAGCCGGGGTTTTCCCGGATAAAATCATCCCGGACTAGAGCAAGACAACGGAGCAACCACATGCAGATCGAGATCTCACGCAGGAGATTCCTCAAAGGCAGCGTCGCCCTGATGATCCTCGGCGGCACCGCCCTCTCCGGGGCCGACATCCTCGCCGAGGCGATGAGCAAGGCCACCGCCGCCCCTGCTGCCGCGAAAGGCCGGCGCAAGGTGGCAACCATTTGCGAGATGTGCGTCAACAAGTGCGCCGCCATCGCCCATGTCGAGGACAACATCGTCAAGAAGCTCGACCCCAACCCCCTCTTCCCCAAGTCGCGCAACATGCTCTGCGCCCGGGGCCAGGCCGGCATCAGCGCCCTCTACGACCCGGACCGCCTCAAGTATCCGTTGATCCGCGCCGGCGAGCGCGGAGACGGCAAGTACCGGCGCGCCACCTGGGAAGAAGCGTATAAGCATATCGCCGACAAGCTCGGCAAGATCCTCGACGAGGAAGGCGACAATCGCTCGACCATCGGCTACTGCGCCGGCGAGGGCCTCGCCGAGCATACCTTCAAGAGCTTCATGTCCGACAAGTTCGGCAGCAGCAACTTCCTCAACCACAGCTCGATCTGCTTGCAGTCGACGGTCACCGGCTACACCCTGACCATCGGCGGCTACGGCATCGCCGATCTCGAAAACGCCAGGTACGTCATCATGGCCGGGGCCAACCGCGCCGAAGCGATCCTCACCCCGGACACCATGGACCTCTTCAAGCGCACCCGCGGCCGCGGCGCCAAGCTGGTGGTGGTCGACCCCCGCTACACCAACACGGCGATGCACGCCGACACCTATCTGCCGATCAAGCCGGGCACCGACCTGGCCTTCGTCCTCGCCCTGACCTACGCCACCCTGCTCGGCCAGCTCTATAACAAGGAATACGTCGAGAACAACTTCCAGGACTTCGAGAAATACAAAAAGCACATCCTCGACAGCGGCTACACCCCGGAGTGGGCGGAGAAGATCACCGGTATCCCGGCGGGCACCATCTGCAAGGTCGCCCACGACTTCATGGCCGCCGCGCCCCAGGCCATCTACTACCAGGGCCGCCGCACCACCTGGTCGAAGAACGACTTCCAGCTGCGCCGCGCCATGGCCCTGTTCACCGCCCTGGGCGGCGGCGTCGACGTCAAGGGCGGCATTGTCTTCGGCCACAAGCTGCCTCTCGGCGACCACGCCATCACCGCCCCCATCTACGCCAACGCCAAAGGCCGCATCGACAAGGATGCGGCGGCGGTGGTCGGCTCCACCGGGTCCTGGGTGGCCTGGCGCAACATGGTCGCCGAGGGCAAGACCCCCTACCCGGTGCGCGGCATGTTCGTCTACAAGCAGAACCCGATGCTCTCGGTGCCCGACACCGCCAAGACCGCCGAAATGTTCCGCAAGATGGACCTGGTGGTGGTCATCGACACCATGCCCAGCGACACGGCGATGTTCGCCGACGTCATCCTCCCCGAGTGCACCTACCTCGAGCGCGAAGACCCGGTGACCTCCTTTGCCGGCACCGAGCCGGCCATCGCCCTGCGCATGAAGGCCATCGAGCCGATGTACGAAACCAAACCGGTCATCGACATCATGCGCGGCCTTGGCGAAACGCTCTCCAAACCGCTGTGGGAGATCTCCAAGAAGCACGACGAGGATCTGCAGAGCGAGCTCGAAGACCGGCCGGAAGAGGAGGTCTACAGTGAAGGCGGCTACGACCTCGCCGACGCCTACCAGGAATCCCAGGAGGACATCAACCACCATATGGTGGTCGCCAAACATGGCGAGGCCGCCTGGCGCATCCTCCGCGACAAGGGTGTCTTCTACCCGCAGATGAACGAGTTCTTCAAGAAGCTCTCCGACAACAGCTACCAGTACTACCCGAGAAACAAGAAATACTACGGGGTCCTCAAGAAAGAGGGGGAGATGGTGCGCGACGACAGCCTCGACAGGGACTGCGAGACCTGCGAGACCTGCGTCAACCCCGCCGACATCGCCCCCACCAGCAGGACCTACAGCACGCCGAGCAAGAAGATCGAGTGCTATCTTGGGGCGATGGAGAAGAGGGGCGTCGACCCGATGCCCACCTGGCACGACGAGGACTATGTCAAGGTCCCCAAGGGCAAGTACAAGTTCATCACCGGCCGCCACGCCCACTTCACCCAGAACGCCACCGCCAACAACATCATGCTCCTCGAGCTGATGAAGGAAAACTACGTGTGGATCAACGACCGTGAGGCGCGCACGCTGGGCATCGCCTTCGGTGACACGGTGGAAATCGTCAGCCCGGTGGGCAAGGTGCACATCAAGGCCTACCCCACCCCGAAGATCGTCCGCGAGGCGATCTTCTACATCCACGGCTTCGGCGCGAAATCGTCGCTGCAGACCTTCGCCCACCGCAACGGCGCCAGCGACAACGAGATCATCGAGGGAATTATCGAACCGGTGTTGGGCTGTGCCATCATGCACGACACCCTGGTATCTGTCAGGAAGGTGTGACTATGAACTACGCCATGGCTCTCGAATATCAGAACTGTATCAATTGCCAGGCCTGCGAGGTCGCCTGCAAGCAGGAAAACGGCGTGCAGCTCGGCGCCGACAAGCAGCGCATCTGGGTCGGCATGGTGGAAGGCACCATCTTCGGCAGGCCCTACGCCAACATCTACCCCTCGCAGTGCAACCACTGCCTGGAGGCACCCTGCGTCAGCGTCTGCCCGACCAAGGCCAGCCACTACGGCGAGGGCGGCATCGTCAAGGTCAACCCGAAGCAGTGCATCCTCTGCAAGGGCTGCATGGAGGCCTGCCCCTATGACGCCCGCTTCGTCGACGACACCAGGGTGGTCATCGACAAGTGCACCTTCTGCGACCACCGCATCGCCGAGACCGGCACCACCGCCTGCCAGGCCACCTGCCCCACCAAGGTGCGCACCTTCGGCGACCTCGACGACGAGAACTCCGACCTCGTCAAGCTCCTCAAGACGAGGCGCTTCTTCGTCCAGAAGGAGCACATCGGCACCGTGCCGAAGCTCTTCTACCTGCTGCCGGAGGACGAGGCCTACGCCAAACAGAGCCTGGCCCACACCACCGACATCCACACCTGGGAAGAAATCAAGCCCCATTACGACGAAGCGCGTAACAGGAGGAGCAAGGAATGGAAACGTTAGTCCTGGCCGGAGTGCCGATCAACAAGATTTCCCTGAGACGGCTGCTGTTCAGCAAGACCATGCTCGTCGCCTACGTGCTGCTCGCCCTGGCGCTGTTCGGCATCTACGAGCTCTTCGCCCTGCGTTACATGAGCGGCGCGGTCGGGGCCCATGCCGCCGGCATCGACCCCACCGCCCCAGGCCTGCGCGAGGCCATGAGCCAGGCGGTCTTCGGCACCGTCGGCGAAATCACCAGAACCCAGCCGTGGACGCTGCTGATCGCCAACTACATGTACATGATCTATACCGGCAGCGGCGTCATCTTCCTCGTCGCCCTGGCTGAGATGGCCCATTTCCATATCGTTGGCAAGGCCGCCGCCGGCTTCATGGTGGCCGGCGTCGCCCTCATCTTCGCCGGGCTGTTCACCATCGCCACCGACCTCAACATGCTCAACATGCACTGGATGCTGCTGACGCCGAACTTCAACGCCGGCATGTGGCTGATGCTGCCCCTCTACTGCACCTACATCCCCTTCGTCTTCTTCGAGATCTACCTGCTGCTCACCAACAAGCGCGACTGGGCGAGGCGGCTGGCCCTGCCCATCCTCGTACTGAGCATCGGCGTCGACCTGATCGAGTATTATATCCAGGCCAAGCTCTTCTCGATGAACACCGCCCGTCACCTGTGGACCGAGTTTCCCCTGCTGACCTTCTACTTCATCATCTCGGCCTTCGTCACCTCGCTCGGCGTCATGGGCATCAACACCTTCCTCGTCCATCGTAACAAGCCGGAGTACGAGTCGCTGATGAACCGCATCCGCCAGGCAATGCTCTTCTTCGTCTTCATCCTCGGCCTCTACGAGATCGTCGGCTACATGACCGTCGACAAGGACTGGGCCTTCCTCATCCTCTTCGGCCCCTTCAGCGTCGTCTACTTCGCCGGCTACATCTTCCTCACCCTGGCTCTGCCCTTTCTGTTCATCCTCAGGCCGGGCAAACCGGTCCTGACCGTCTTCGCCTCCATCTGCGTCCTCGTCGGCGGCTTCTTCGGGCGTTACCTCTTCGTCTACGGCGGCAACGCCAACCCGATGTCCAACCGTTTCGGCACCGGCTACGAGCGCTACGATTTCTATTCGGTGGCCGAGTCCTTCCACTACGTCTCGCCGCATCTCGGAGAGATCCTCATCGTCGTCGGCTCGGTCGGCGTGGCGATGATCATCTATAAGCTTTTCGACGGGCTGTTCTCCGTCGGCAATTTCCGCGAACACTATTGACCGGCTCTGGCCACAACCCCCCACCCACAAGGAGAAACCATGAAACTGCGACTTCTCGGAACCGCACTGCTGCTCACCGGCCTGCTGCTCGGCGGCTGCGCCACCCCCGGCGACCAGACCGCCGCCCCCGCGGCGGCGACGGCGGCGGCCCCCACCGCCCACGTCAAGAGCCTCATCGACAAGCACCAGCTGCAGGTGGTCGACTACGACTACGCCAAGGCGGCCATCGGCAACGGCACCCGTGGCGGCGCCAAGGCGATCCTCGTCGACGCCCGGCCCAACCCCAAATACCTGAGCGGCACCATCCCCTCGAGCATCAACATCCCCGACACACAGATCGACAAGTACATCGGCCAGCTCGACAAGGTCGCCAAGGACAAGGAGATCCTCGTCTTCTGCGGTGGCTGGGAGTGCGAGAAGAGCCCGATCGTCGCCGCGCACCTCAAAGGGCTGGGCTTCAAGAACGTCAAGCTCTACCAGGCCGGCGAGCCGGAATGGGCGGCGAAGAACTACCTGGAAATCGGCACACCCGTCGCCAAGGCCGCCTTCGAGAAGCATGGCGCCCTGTTCATGGACGCCCGGCCAAGCGGCAAGTTCATGGCCGAGACCATCCCCGGTGCCCTCTATATGAACGACGAGGAACTGGACAAGCTCTCCGGCCGCTTCCCGGCCGACAAGAACACCCCCATCATCACCTTCTGCGCCGGCTACGAGTGCCATAAGTCCCATGTGGTCGCCAACAGGCTCTACGAACTCGGCTACAAGAAGGTCAGCGTCTATGCCGGCGGCCTGCCCGCCTGGAAGGAAGAAAAGCTGCCAACCACCGCCGGAGCCAAGAAAGCGGAGCCCGCCGCCCCCGCGGCCAAGAAAGAGGTCATGGTCGACGGCGTCAAGGCCGGGGTCGATGAAGGCACCGTCGATGGCGAGTGGTTGAAAGCCTTGATCCTCGCCGACAAGGTTCCCGCCAACGTGGCCATCGTCGACGTGCGCGGCGCCGCCGAGTTCGCCGGCGGCCATCTCAAAGGGGCGATCAATATCGAGGCCGGCAAGATGAGCGCCGCCGAACTGGCGGGAAAACTGCCCAAGGACAAGGTAGCCATCTTCGTCTGCGGCTCAGGCGCCCGTGGCATGGAGGCGGTCATCAAGCTCAAGGAAGGCAAGCAGGACGTCAGCAAGGCCATGTACTTCGACGCCAACGTCAAGTGCGACGCCAAGAACGTCTGCGAAATCAAAGTCAACGAACCACTGGGCTAGGCCATCGCTCTGTGCCCGGCAACACTTCATCACCAGCAACTGCATAGAAGGAGAACCACCATGAAAAAACTCGTTTCCCTCGTTTCCGCCGCCGCCCTGTTCCTCGCCCTGTCCGCCGCCGTCGCTTCCGCCGACGCCGGCAAGGGCCAGAAGATCTTCATCAAGGAGATGAAACCGGCCTGCGGCTTCGACGGCGGCACCATGGCCAAGAAACATACCCAGGCGGAGTGGAAGGCCATCCAGGACGCCGGAAAACTCAACGAAGAGATGATCAAGCATTGCCCCGAGGCCAAGCCGCTGAAGGACAACTATATCGAGCACGTCTTCGACTTCCTGCACAACTATGCCAGCGACTCGGGCAACGTCCCCGCCTGCTGATTCGCCGGCACTCCCCGGGAGACCGTCTTCCCCCCGGTTCTCCCGGCCCTGAAGAGATGGGGCGCCACCGCCACGGCGGTCGGCGCCCCATTTTTTTTGTATCGGCACCTGCCGCGGCACTGCCCGGCGCCATGCTGCCGGTCGCCAGGAAGGCGCTAGAGATCGAGGGGACTCTCGGCCTCGGCAAGGCTCCGGCACCTTACCGTGCGGACATAGATCATCGTCGTGCGCACATCACCATGGCCGAGCAAGGTCTGCACGGTGCGCACATCGAAATTGTTCTGCAGGAGATGGCTGGCATAGCTGTGGCGGAAGGTATGCGGGGTGGCCCGCTTGACCAAGCCGGCCTCGGCCACGGCACGGCGGATGGCCTTCTGTACCAGGGACTGGTGGAGATGATAGCGCCGCAGGTGACCGCTGTCACGCTCGCGGGTCAGGCGTGGCGCCGGAAACAGCCACTGCCAGTCGAGGCTTTTCGCGAGTGTGGCATGGCTTTTCTCGGTGGAGGAAAGGAGGAAGACCCCGTCATAGCCGCGGGCCAGGTCTCGCCGGTGAAGACCGCGCAGACCCTCGACATGGTCGCGCAACTCGGGGAGGATGCTTTTGGGCAGCGGCACCTGACGATCCTGCCGTCCCCTCCGGCCAGGAATCGACAGTGTCCCGGCGACCACATCGAGAGAGCGCAGGCGCAGGTTCAGGCACTCGCAGAGGCGCAGCCCGCAGCCGTAGAGCAATTTGACGATAAGGTCGAAGGGTCGGCTCAGCCTGCCCAGCAGCCCATCGATTTCCTCCCGCGACAGCACCAGCGGGGTCGGCGTAGGCAGCTTCTGTCGCTTCGCGCCCTTCCCTTCATCAATGCTTCTGCCGAGCACATGGCGAAAGAAAAAGAGCAGGGCATTGCAGGCGAGGTTGCGCGTGGAGGTCGAGAACTTGCCATCCACGGCGAGAAACCGTAAAAAATCCTGCGCATGCCGGCCAGTGAGCTCCTCCACCGGAACCGCCTCGCAGAAGGCCGCGAACCGTCGCACGTGGAAGACATAGACGCGCAGGGTCCCGGGGGAATAGCGACGTTGCCGCAGTTCCTCGCCGAGGCGGGCGACCGCCTCCTCCCACGAAAAACCCGTAACTGCCGCGCCACCCCCCTCCCCCGCCTGGCTAAAGGCCGAAACCAATCCCGTACCGCAAGGCGCCTCCGTTTTCAGCTCACCCACCTCGTTTCCTCCCTCGTCCGCCCTCTCATAGCCGTCGCTCCGTTTGCCCCCTGGCGGCACCTCCTCGGATAACGCTCGACCGACAAGGCAATGGGGGGCGCGGTCGCTCAGCGACTCTTCGCGTTCATGCATCGAGCCCCCTTTTTCTTGTAAACATATAAAGATGACATGCTGGACAGAAAAAGATAACTAACACCTTGCGCCGAGCGCGTCAAGATATTTAGCTGAACCTACAAAGGGTTAGATTGCGTCGCTACAAAGATATTTGTATCAAGACAAAGTAAAAATCCTCTCTATGGAATATCGATCACTATTCCAAACAATCCGGATACCTCAAAAAGCTCCTTCTATGTGATGTGACCACTCACTGATTCCGGCACGGCAGGGCCGATACTGGTTGGTGATCGCTCATTTCCCATGCAGCGCCGCCCAATGGCGTGATGACGGCTTGACGGAGTCGCAAGAGGATCGTTACCGCTACCCAGGAGGTACACAATGAACAGGATCAACCATATCGACTGCTCGGAATTGGCCTTTGACCTCTTCCTGCAGCTCCGGGGCATTCCCGGGCCGCGCCAGGAAATGCGCGACTTCCTTGGCATGTCATCGGCCTCGGAAGATGACGTCACCTTCTCCACCCACCTGCAGCGCCCCTTCAACTGGCACTTCTACAACAACGGAGGGACCGTCGGCGACCACGCACTCGTCCCCGGCCACCGCACTTCGGAGAGGCGCTATCTCTCCCTTCTCGAAAAACTCGACAAATATATCAAGAAATGTTCCGAGAAACCCGGCAGGCATACCCTGGAAGATGTCATCGAGGCCACGGGAAGAATCATGCACCATGTACAGGATATGAGTACTCCAAGTCATACCATTCCTGTGTATCATGGACCAGGGCTCGCCGACCACTATGAAAGCGCCATCGAGAGCTATGCCGGTCGGCTCAAGATACGTGTCAAAGAAGGGAAGATTTCCACAAAAGAAGACGATAGGCTCTTTATCGACATCTCCAGCAGTGAAACCGCCGCGGCCATCGCCAGAACGCTCGACAGCGATCAGGGAGAACGCCCCCTTCTCGGCCTCTACGAGTCCTCGGCCCAGGCGACCCTGGCCATCATACGCCAGGAATCGGTGGACCTGCTCTGCGACGGCCGGCGCCAGACCTGCCCCCTCGGCCAGTTCTGGCGCGAATATCCCGCCGATAGCGGCGAGGGCGAGTCCTTCTGGGTGAAGATTCTCTCCGAAGGATTCGGTTGCTATGGTCCTCTGGGCAACTCTTTCGGCAAGGCGAGCTTTTCCGTCGGCGCGGCCTTCTACGAGGGCATCCCCGAGGAATACCTCCGCATCTACAAGACCTTTATCAAGAAAGCGGCCATCGAATCCCTTGTCGTGCTCGAGTTCGTGGCCAGAAACTCGGACATCTTCACCAATCCGGCCATCATAAGCGAAGCGCTCAGCTGGAACTGATCCCGACCGACGTCGGGCGAACCCGTAAAGAACAGAGTGGAGGAACAGCATGGAAGAAAAGGCAGCCAAGACGAGGAAACCCGCCAGGAGCCCGCGAGGCAAGGTGCCCTCCCAGGGGGGTGGCGGCAGGGCGAAGGCAACGCGCGGCACCCGCGTCCTCAACGTCCGCCCGGACGGCATCGATTTCCGCGACCAGATGTATGAGCCGACCCTGGTGGAAGTCCCCCTGCGCCGCGACCTCGAAGACTACCGCGCCGCTCAGGTGCCGATTCTCGACCAGGGCCGCGAGGGTGCCTGCACCGGGTACGGGCTAGCCACGGTCGCCAACTACCTCCTCAGGGTGCGCAAGGTCGTCCCCGACAACGTCGAGGTCAGCCCGCGCATGCTCTATGCCAACGCGCGCCGCTATGACGAGTGGGCCGGCGAGGACTACGAGGGGTCGAGCTGCCGCGGGGCGATGAAGGGCTGGCACAAGCACGGCGTCTGTGCCAATACGGTATGGGGGTCCAGTTCCGACCTGCCGCAGGTGCTCAGCCACGAGGTGACCCGCGATGCGGCGCGGCGCCCCCTGGGGGCCTATTTCCGGGTCAACCATAAGAGCCTGGTGGCGATGCATGCCGCCATCACCGAAGTCGGTATCCTGTACGCCAGCGCCACCGTGCACCAGGGCTGGGAAAGGGTCGGCGCGGACGGCAGGATCCCCCTCGATGCCGGCCTGCTCGGCGGACATGCCTTCGCCATTGTCGCCTACGACCAGGACGGCTTCTGGGTCCAGAACTCCTGGGGCAGGAAGTGGGGCTTCCAGGGCTATGCCCATATCTCCTACGAGGACTGGCTCGCCAACGGCAGCGACGTCTGGGTGGCGCGCCTCGGCGTCCCGGTCAACCTCCCCGAATCGCCACAGACGACGCAGGCTTCGGTTGCCGGAGCGGTACAGTCCCGAGCCTATCACTACAACGAAATCCGCCCCCATGTCATCAGCCTGAGAAACGATGGCCAGCTCAACAGCAGAGGCAATATCGGCACCTCGGCGGACATGGTCCGCGAGATTCTGCGCCATGATTTCCCCCGCATCACTGCCGGGTGGAAGAAACGGCGCCTGGTGATCTATGCCCATGGCGGGCTGGTCGGCGAAGAGGCGGCCCTGCAGCGCGTCGCAGACTATCGCCGGGCGATGCTCGACGCCCAGTGCTACCCCCTGGCGTTCATCTGGCACAGCGACTACTGGTCGACCATGAAAAACATGCTCGAAGACGCCACGCGGCGGCGAAAGCCGGAAGGTCTGCTCGACGCCACCAAGGATTTCATGCTCGACCGCCTCGACGACGCCCTGGAGCCCATCGCACGGCTCTGCACCGGCAAGGCGGAGTGGGACGAGATGAAGGAGAACGCCCTGCGGGCGACGACCGCCGCCAGCGGCGGGGCGCGCCTCGTCGCCGAAGAGATCGCCCTCCTCTGCAAGGAGATGGCGGATGTCGAGGTGCACCTCGTCGGCCATAGCGCCGGGAGCATCTTCCATGCCCCCCTGGCACAGTACCTCGCCGCCAGCGGCCCCATAAGCAGCGGCCCCCTGGCAGAGGCCGGGGTCAGCGGCCTCGGGGTGAACATCGCCAGCTGCACCCTGTGGGCGCCGGCCTGCACCACCAAACTGTTCAAGGCCACCTACCTGCCACTGCTGCGCCGAGGCGCCATCGGCGACTTCACCCTGTTCACCCTCACCGATAAAGCGGAGCAGGACGACAACTGCGGCAAGATCTACAACAAATCGCTCCTCTACCTTGTCTCCAACGCCTTCGAGGAGACCCCGCGCATCCCGGTCCTGCAACCGGACGGCGAGCCGATCCTCGGCATGGAGAAGTTCCTGCTCGCCGACGGCGAACTGCTCGAACTCTTCCAGCTCAACGGCAAGGGCACCTGGCTGCGCGCCCCGAACACCGTCCCGCCGGGGTCGGCGGATGGGTCCAGCGCGGCGCACCATGGCGCCTTCGACGACGACAAGGCGACGGTGCTGGCGACGCTTGCCCGCATCCTCGGCAAGGACACCTCGCGGGCGGAACTGAACTTCGCCCGCACCCTCACATCACGGATCAGCCTGCGCCAGAATCTCGACGCCGCCTGACCTGCCCCCATGTCAGCAGCGACGGCCGCGCCCCCGTGGCCGTCGCTGTTCCTTCCGCACGCCGCCCGAACGGCTCGCCAGACGCCTCCCGCTCGACAGCGCTCTCGCGACGGGCACACCCGGCGCGAGAGCGCCCAAGCGCCTCTTTTTTAGCGCCACCGCCCGATTCTCTCGACACATGACCGTTTTTTTGTTTGGTATATGTCTCTAGGGTAGGTCAGCACGTATCATGTCCCCATAGGTGCAAGGAGAAGCGGCATCGGCAGGCGGAGGAGGGCGGACGGACACGAGCCCGCGACAAAAGCGGCGGCCGGGCTGGTGATACTCGTCCTCCACCCCCACCGCATCCGCAAGATTTTGGAACTCTACAAAGGATAAGCAGGCCGCGACCACTGCCGCGCCGGCAGGCCCCTCCAGCCTCAGCCCCCGCCAACGCCATGCTGCCCATCGAAAAGAATCGACTCAGTTCCCGTTTCAAGCTCTTTCACGAGCTGATGCAGATCAAGGTGCAGCGCATCCTGCTCATCGGCACCCCTTACGAGGCGTGGATCATGGAGGAGGACTGCCGCATCTCCGAGCAGATCGTCAGCGAATACCGCGGTCTCAATCTCAGCCGGCCGCCGCGCCTCATCTGGGTGTCGTCGCTCGCCGAGGCCCTGGCGCACTCCCCTGACCTCGATTTCGACCTGGCGATCATCTTCTCGCAGGCGGTGGACGAGGAGGCCTATGCCCTCGGGCGCAGCATCAAGGAGGCCAAACCGGGCATGCCGGTGGTGCTTCTCACCCACCAGGAGGCCATGCCCGAGGCATCCCCCGCCTGGCACGAGCTGCGCAAGTGCCTCGACCTGGTGGTCTACTGGTCGGGACAGGCGGAGATCCTCCTCGCCATCGTCAAGAGCATCGAAGACCGCCACAACGTCGCCGCCGACACCGCCACCGCCGGGGTGCGGGTCATCCTCCTCGTCGAGGACTCGCCCCACTCGCTGTCGCTGATGCTGCCCATCCTCTACAAGGAGTTGGTAGTCGAAGTGCAGTCGCTGATCGACGAGGGCCTCAACGAGGAGCACCGCCTGCTGACCATGCGCACTCGCCCGAAGATCCTCCTCGCCCACTCCTACGAGAGGGCGCTGGCCCTCTACGAGCGCTACAAGCCCTTCGTCCTCGGGGTGATTTCCGACATGCGCTACCCCCGCCAGCAGCGCCTCGACGCCACCGCCGGCCTGGAACTGCTGCGCCACATCAAGGCCGACCGCTTCGACATCCCCCTGCTGCTGACCAGCTCGGAGAGCGGCAACGCCCGCCATGCCATGGAGATCCCCGCCCTCTTCCTCGACAAGAACACCCCGTCGCTGCGCGAGAGCGTGCGCACCTTCCTCGTCGAGCACCTCGGCTACGGGCCTTTCGTCTTCCGCATGCCGGACGGCTCGGCCATCGACCGGGCAGGCAACCTCTACGCGCTCGAGAAGAAACTGGCCACCATCCCCCAGGAGTCCTTCCTCCTGCACAGCCGCCACAATGACTTCTCACGCTGGTTCTACACCCTGGCGGAGATCGAGCTGGCCTCCCGCGTGCGGCCGCTGCGCGACTCCGAATTTGCCACCGTGGAGGCGCACCGCCGCAACCTCATCGACATCATCCGCGAGAAGCGCATCGCCCGACAGCGCGGCATCATCGTCAATTTCGACCGCGAGCGCTTCGACCCCGACACCAACTTCGCCAAGATCGGCAAGGGTTCCCTGGGCGGCAAGGCACGCGGCCTGGCCTTCTTCTCCGCCCTGCTGCACCATCACGAGGAAAAGCTGGCAGGCTTCGACCGTCTGCACATCGTCGTGCCGCAGACCCTGATCCTGACCACCGACGCCTTCGACGCCTTCATCGCCGACAACGGCCTGGCCAACCTCGCCGGCCTCGACCTCGGCGACCGCGAGACCGAGCGGCGCTTTGCCAGGGCAATCTTCCCGCCGCGGCTGCGCCAGCAGCTCGGCCACTACCTGCAGCAGGCCCGCTACCCGCTGGCGGTACGCTCCTCAAGCCTCCTCGAAGACGCGCGCTTCCGCTCCTACGCCGGCCTCTACCACACCGCCATGGTGGCCAACGACCACCACAACCCGGCAGAACGCCTGCGGCAGCTCGAAAACGCCATCCGCCACGTCTACGCCTCGACCTATTTCCAGGCGCCCAAAGGCTTCTCGCGCCGCGTCGGCAACCAGATAGAACAGGAAAAGATGGCGGTGATCATCCAGGAAGTGGTCGGCAGCCGTCACGGCGACCTGTTCTACCCGGCCATCTCCGGCGTCGCCCAGTCCCTCAACTACTACCCCTTCGCAGCCATGCGCCCCGAGGACGGCGTGGTGAGCATCGCCATCGGCCTCGGCAAGGCGGTCATGGAGGGCGAGAAGACCTTGCGCTTCTCGCCGCGCCACCCGGAGATCCTGCCCCAGCGCAGCACCGTCGCCGACATCCTCGACAATGCCCAGCAGCAGTTCTACGCCCTCTCCATGGGGCAGGAAGGGACCGCGGACGAGGCCGACTCCCTGCGCCAGGAGGACATCGCCACAGCATGCGACGACCCGGCCGTGCAGTTCCTCCTCAGCAGCTACGACCCTGTCGAGCAGCGCATCCGCGATGGCTACCAGCCCCACGGACTGGCCGTGCCGACCTTCGCCGCCATCCTCAAATACCGGTCCTATCCGCTGGCCGAGGCCATCGACCTGCTCCTCGACTTTGGCAAAAAGGGCCTCGGCTGCCCGGTGGAAATCGAGTTCGCCGTCGACCTCGGTCAGGCCCCCGCGGGCCGGGCGCGCCTCGCCGTCCTGCAGATCCGCCCGATGAGCGCCCGCGAGGAGATGCTCCAGGTGACCATACCCCCGGCTGAGCAGGGGCGGGCCTTCTGCCTCTGCCATCAGGCCCTCGGCAACACCGACAACCGCACCATGACGGACCTCGTCTATGTCAGGCCGGAAAGCTTCGAGCCGGCGAAAACCCGGGACATCGCCGCCGAGCTCGGCGGCATCAACAGCAGACTGCTGGACGAGGGGCGCAGGTATATCCTCGTCGGCCCGGGCCGCTGGGGCTCGGCCGACCCCTGGCTGGGGGTGCCGGTGACCTGGAAGGAGATCTGCGGGGTCGGCGCCATCGTCGAGACCACCCACCCGGCCATCCACGCCGACCCCTCACAGGGCTCGCACTTCTTCCACAACATCGCTTCGCTGGGCATCAACTACTTCAATATCGGCGTCCACCCGCAGGACCGTTTCACCCCGGAAGCCCTGCAGTCGCTGACGGAGGTCGGGACGACCCCGCACACAGTGCACCTGCGCGCCACCGCGCCCCTGGTGCTGCGCGTCGACGGGCGCAGCCGCCTCGGGGTCATCCTCCTTGCCGACGAGGCCCGGCCCCGGCCAGCCGCCTGAGGGCCGGGGTCGGTAAAAACCCTCAGACGACGCCCTGGTCGAGCATCGAGTTGACCACCTTGACGAAGCCGGCGATATTGGCGCCGGCCACGTAGTTGCCAGGGTGGCCGTAGTGCTCGGCGGTGTCCCGGCACATGCGGTGGATGTTCTGCATGATGCCGCGCAAGCGCTTGTCGACTTCCTCACGCGGCCAGTTGAGACGCATTGAGTTCTGCGACATCTCCAGCCCCGAAACCGACACCCCGCCGGCGTTGGCGGCCTTGCCCGGCCCGTAGAGGAGCTTGTGGTCGAGGAAGATGTTGACCCCCTCCGGGGTGGTCGGCATATTGGCGCCCTCGGCCACCGCCACCACCCCGTTGTCCACCAGGTGCTGGGCGTCCCTGTCGTTGATCTCGTTCTGGGTGGCGCAGGGGAAGGCGCAGTCGGCCTTGTGGTTCCACAGGGGGTTGTAGCCGAGGCCCGCATCCACCGGGGTGTAGACCGCCTCGGGGAACTTCTCCACGTAGGTGCTGACCCGGCCGCGCCGATAGTTCTTGAGTTCCTTGAGATAAGCGAGCTTCTCGCGGTCGAAGCCCTGGGGGTCGAAGACGTAGCCCGAGGAGTCAGAGCAGGTCACCGGTTTGGCGCCAAGGTCGAGGAGCTTTTCGAGGGTGAACTGGGCGACGTTGCCGGCCCCGGAGACCAGGCAGGTCTTGCCCTCCAGGGTCAGCCCGCGGGTGGCGAGCATCTCGGCGGCGAAGTAGACGCAGCCATAGCCGGTGGCTTCGGGGCGAATCAGGCTGCCGCCCCAGTTGAGGCTCTTGCCGGTGAGCACCCCGGTGAACTCCCGCGCCAGCTTCTTGTACATGCCGAAGAGGTAGCCGATCTCCCGGGCCCCGACGCCGATGTCCCCGGCCGGCACGTCGGTGTCGGCGCCGATATGGCGGAAAAGCTCGGCCATGAAGCTCTGGCAGAAGCGCATCACCTCGCCGTCCGACTTGCCCTTGGGGTCGAAATCGGAACCGCCCTTGCCGCCGCCCATGGGCAGGGAGGTCAGGGCGTTCTTGAAGACCTGCTCGAAGGCGAGGAACTTGAGGATGGAGAGGTTGACCGAGGGGTGGAAGCGCAGGCCGCCCTTATAGGGTCCGATGGCGCTGTTCATCTGGATGCGGTAGCCGCGGTTGACCCGCACCTGCCCCTGGTCGTCGACCCAGGGGACGCGAAAAAGGATGACCCGCTCCGGCTCGACGATGCGCTCGAGAACGGCCTCGCGGCGGTACTGCGGGTTCTTGTCGAGGACCGGGCGGATCGACTCGACGACCTCGCTGACGGCCTGATGAAATTCCCGCTCCTGCGGGTCGCGGTCGATGACGAACTTGATGGTGTCCATGGATGCTCCCTTGCTGGTGACATTCTTGGTTTCTTGTACCGCCGGCAACCGCAGGGCCCCGGCCAGCGCAGACGACGTCTTCCCCCAGGGGCGGCGGGCATTCCCGGCCACTCCCTACAAAAATGTTATACCAGACTTTATG
>JANJUM010000097.1 GCA_024710585.1 Desulforhopalus sp. | reverse complement strand
GGGCGAGGTCATGGCCTTGCCGCTGGTGGGACGAACGCCGGAGCGGGAAGCGCTGTTCGATTTCACCTTTCCCTATATGTCCCTGCATGGCGCCATCGTCGTCCGCCAGGATACGACCGGAATCGGAACCCTCGACGACCTCCAGGGCAAGGAGGTGGCGGTGATGCGCGGCGACAACGCCGAAGAGTTTCTGCGCCGGGAACATAATGGCTTGCACATCGTCACCACGGCGAGCTTCGACCAGGCCCTGCAGCAGCTTTCCGTCGGGATGCACGATGCGGTCGTCCTGCAGCGACTGGTCGGGCTGAGGTTGATTCAGGAACATGGGCTGACCAACCTGAAAATCATCAATACACCGATCGAAGGCTTCCGCCAGGACTTCAGCTTCGCCGTTCATGAAGGCGACCGCGACACCCTCGCCCTGCTCAACGAGGGCCTCGCCCTAGTCATGGCCGACGGCACCTATCAGCATCTCCATGCCAAGTGGTTCGCCCGCTACGAACTGCCCAAGCGCGCTCTGGTCATCGGTGGCGACCAAAACTATCCGCCCTACGAGTATCTCGACGACAAAGGCGAACCGGCGGGCCACAACGTCGACCTGACACGGGCCATCGCCAAGGCCCTCGGCCTCGACATCGTCATCCGCCTCGGCCCGTGGACCGAAGTCCGGACCGCTCTCGAACAAGGCGAGATCGACGCCCTGCAGGGCATGTTCTATTCCCCGGAACGCGCCCTCAAGTTTGACTTCACCCCGGCCCACTCAGTCAACCACTATGTGGCAGTGTCGCGGAGTGACAAAAGACCACCGCCAAAGACCTGGGACGAGCTTCATAACCTGAAGGTGGCGGTGCAGAACGGCGATCTCATCCATGAGCATATCATGGAAAAGGGGCTGGCCGAGAATCTCGTCATCACCGCCAACATGGAGGAGGCGCTGCGCCTGGTCATAGAAGGGCGGGCCGAAATCGCCCTGGTCTCCAGGCTGACCGCCCTCCATTTCCGTGAGCGGCATGGCTGGCGGGAACTGGACATCGGCAGGGAAGCGCTCTTCTCCCCCGATTACTGCTATGCTGTCACCTCACATAACGCGGCCCTGCTCGCCCATCTTGGCGAAGGTCTGCGGCTGGTCAAGGAAAACGGCGACTACCAGCGCATCAAAGAACGCTGGATGGGCGTCTATGATCGTTCGACGGCGCTGCTCATTCTCAAGTATGTCACCATAGTCGCAGGGCCGCTGCTTGTCGTCCTCGCGCTCGCCTCCCTGTGGAGCTGGTCGCTGCGCCGTCAAGTCACCCAGCGCACCAGAGAGCTGTTGCAGTCAACGGAATACCAGCGCGCCCTGGTGGCCTGCTCGCCGGTGGCTCTGTTCAGCATCGACATGGACGGCAAGGTGCTGACCTGGAACAGCTCGGCGGAGCGCCTCTTCGGCTGGCGGGAGGACGAAGTACTCGGCAGGCCCCTGCCCATTGTTCCTGACCGGTCCCGGGGGGAGTCGGCACATATGCGTCACAGCGTTCACGACGGCCAGATCCTTTCCGGGGTAGAGGTGGTGCGACGCAAGAAAGATGGCACGCTCTTCGACGCCAGGCTATGGCTGGCGCCCATCAGGGGCGACAGCGGCCTCATCGTCGGTGTAATGGAGGCCATGGAGGACATCACCGAGCAAAAGCGAATCGAAAAGGAGGTCGAAGAAAGCGAGAAACGCTTCCGCCGGGCGGTCGAAGAGGCCCCCTTCCCGATCATGATGCATGCTGAAGGGGGGCAGATCATCGCCATCAGCCGCGGCTGGCTCGAGCTGAGTGGCTATGAGCGCGCCGCAGTCGGCACCATCGCAGCCTGGTGCGAGCTGGCTTACGGCGAGCATGCAGCGCAAATGCGCGATATCATCGAGCGTACCTACGAGCTCTCCGAAGCCGAGGCCGAAGGCCATTTCACCATCACCTGCCACGACGGCAGGGAGCGGATATGGGATTTCAGCTCCACCCCGCTCGGCACCCTGCCCGACGGGCGCCGGCTGGTGATAAGCATGGCCGCCGATATCACCGAGCTGCTGCTCGCCCAGAACAATATCCTTCACCTCAACCACGTCTTGCGGGCGATTCGCGATATCAACCAGCTCATCATCCATGAGCACGATGAAACTCAGCTCATCGAGCGGAGCTGCGCGGTGCTCACCGAAAGCCGTGGCTATCGCTCGGCCCTGCTGGTGCTGTTCGACCAGGGAGGGCGCCCGCTCGCCTGGGCCCATAGCGGCAACGAGCGCTGCACAACGCAGCTCGATGAGTTGCTTCGCGGCGGAGAAACGCCGCCCTGCTGCCAATCCGCCGCCAAAGAGGAGGCTGTCGCCATCATCGCCGCCGAAGCCGCGCTGTGCGACGGCTGTTTTCTCCCCAAACACACCGAGTGCCGGCGGAAATCGATGCTCTGCGCCCGCCTGCAGCATCAGGGGAGCGTTTTTGGCCACCTGGTGGCGACCCAGGATGTCCATATCATCCTCGACGAGGAAGAGCGGGAGCTCTTCACCGAGCTCGCCCAGGACCTCTCCTACTCCATCCACATGCTGAGGAAAAGGCAGGAATACTCCGCCTCCGAACGCCAGCGCAAGTCTCTCGAGGAACAGCTCGTCCAGGCCCAGAAAATGGAGTCGGTGGGAAGGCTCGCCGGCGGCGTCGCCCATGACTACAACAACATGCTGAGCGTCATCATCGGCAACGCCGAGTTCATGCTCGATACGCTCCCGCCGCAGGCCCCCGGCCACGAGGAGCTGAAGGAGATCATCGATGCAGCCAATCGCTCGGCTGACATCACCCGGCAGCTCCTCGCCTTCGCCCGTAAACAGACCGTCTCGCCGCAGCTCCTCGACCTTAACGAAACCGTGGAACGATCCCTGAAGATGCTGCGTCGCCTGATTGGCGAACATCTCGAACTCGTCTGGCGTCCTTCAAGCAGCACGGCCATGATCAACATCGACCCGGTGCAGATCGACCAGATGCTGACCAACCTCTGCGTCAACTCCCGCGACGCCATCGCCGATACCGGCACGATCACCATCGAGACGGACATCTGCACCTTCGACGAGAGTTATTGCACCAGCCGCGCCGAGTGCGTGCCGGGGGAATATGTCATGCTTGCCGTGTCCGACACCGGCATCGGCATGACGCGAGACCAGATGAACAAAGTCTTCGAGCCTTTCTTCACCACCAAGCCCCTCGGCCAGGGCACCGGCCTCGGCCTGTCCACGGTCTATGGCATCGTCAAACAGAACAATGGGTTTATCAGTCTCTATAGCGAGCCGGGCGAAGGTACGACCTTCAAAATCTATTTCCCGCTGGTGGAGAGAGGAGCGCAAATGGACCAGGCGGAGGAGCCGCGCCGCTCCGCGCTGCAGGCCAACGGGGAAACCATTCTCGTCGTCGAGGACGATCCGGCAATCCTGCGCCTCGCCGGCAAACTGCTCAACGATCTGGGCTACCGTCCGCTGCTCGCCGGGGAAGTTGAGAAGGCCCTGGAACTGGCTACCGAAGCGGAACGGCTGCAGCTGCTGCTCACCGACGTCATCATGCCGCGCATGAACGGGGCGGAGCTGGCCAACACCGTTCAGGCCGTCCATCCCGACATCAAAGTGGTGTTCATGTCAGGCTATACCGCCGATGTCATCGCCCATAAGGGCGTCCTCAACGACGATGTCATCTATATCCAAAAGCCGTTTTCCAAGACCTCGCTGGCCGTAACGCTGAAAAAGGCCCTGGCGCAGGCAGAGGAGCCATGAGGTGAGAAATTTCGCCGCCGAGGCCCTTTGACGCCCTGTGGCGGAAGGTGGCGCTGCAAAAAGATAGGTCGGGGGAACAGCCCGGCAGGAAAGGCGGGGTTTAGAGACGAATCGGCCCCTGGCGGTGCACGATGAGGCGCTGCCCTTCAAGGCCGACCACGGTTGAGCTCAGACCGCCGGGAGTAGTGCCGCCGTCCAGGATATAGCCGAGCGAGGAGGGAAACATGCCTTTCACCTCCTCCGCCGTGGTCGGTGCCGGCTGTCCGGAGAGGTTGGCGCTGGTGGCGGTGAGCGGGATGGCGGCGAGTCGCACCAGTTCCCGCGCCAAGGGGTGAGAGGAGATGCGGATGGCGATGGTGCCTGAGTTACCGGTCAGTTCCGCGCAAAGATCTTCGCGGGCCGGGAAGATCAGGGTCAGCGGCCCCGGCCAGTATCGGCGCATCAGCGGCAGGTAGGGCTCCGGCACTGAACGCACCAGCAGCGGCAGTTGTTCGGCGCGGTCGATGAGCACGAGCAGCGGCTTGTCGAGCGGCCGTCGCTTGCAGTGGAAGAGCCTGACCACCGCCTCGCGGTTGAAGGGGTCGACGGCCAGGCCGTAATAGGTCTCGGTAGGAAAGGCGACCACCGCCCCCTCGCGAATGCATCCCACCGCCTGGGCCAGCATGGCGGACATGGGAGGGGCGGTGCTCAGCTTTCTTTCAGCCATCGATCCTCTTGGCCTTTTCCTCTACCTCCCTGACCATCTCCTCGTGGAAACGGACCAGCCGCTCGCGCAGCTGCGGGTCGGCGAGAGCGAGGATGCGCAGGGCGAGGACTGCGGCGTTTTTCGCCCCCGCCTTGCCGATGCCCATGGTCGCCACCGGCACTCCAGGAGGCATCTGCACCGTGGAAAGGAGGCTGTCGAGGCCGTTGAGGGATGAAGAATCGAGGGGCACGCCAATGACCGGCAGATCGGTATGGGCCGCCAGCACCCCGGCGAGATGGGCAGCCATGCCGGCACCGGCGATGATGATCTTGAGGCCGCGCTCGCTGGCGGTTCTGGCGTAGGTGGCGGCCTTTTCCGGCGTGCGGTGCGCCGAGGCGACCACCAGCTCGCAGGGGATGCCGACCGACTTGAGGAACTCGCTGGCGGCGCTCATCGCCGGCAGATCGGAGTCGCTGCCCATGACGATGCCCACCTCTGCCGGGCGAGCCGGCGGCTGGGCGCGGCGCAGGGCCTTGGCTGCGATGTCGCGCCGGAAATAGCAACCGCTCCAACGTATACGGGCGACACCTTCATAGGCGCGCTTGACCGCCTCCTGGAGATCCTTGCCGATGGCAGTGACCCCAAGCACGCGGCCGCCACTGGTCACCGTTCTCCCGTGGGCGGTGGTCGTACCGGCATGGAAGACCTGCACCCCGGAACACTCGGCAGCCTTCTTCAAACCCTTGATGACCTTGCCCTGCTCGTACTGGCCTGGATATCCGGCGGAGGCCATGACCACGCAGACCGTGGGCCGTGGATCGATCTTCATCTCCACCCGGTCGAGTTCCCCGTCGATGGCCGCCTCGAAGATATCGACGATATCGCTCTTGAGGCGCAGCAGCAGCGGCTGGGCCTCGGGGTCGCCGAACCGGCAGTTGAACTCGAGCACGTTGACATCCTTGCCGGAAATCATCAGCCCGGCGTAGAGCATGCCCTTGAAGGGCCGCCCTTCGGCCTCCATGCCGCGTATTGTGGGCAGCATGACCTTTTCCATGACATAGGCGGCCAGCTCGTCGCTGACCACCGGTGCCGGGCTGTAGGCACCCATACCCCCGGTATTCGGCCCGCGGTCATCGTCGAAGATGGCCTTGTGGTCCTGTGACGTCGGCAGAGGGAGCACCGTCTTGCCATCGGTGAAGGCGATGAAGGAGGCTTCCTCGCCGCGCAGGCAGCTCTCGATGATCAGCTGATCGCCGGCGCTGCCGAAGGCCTTGGCACCCATGATGAGGTCCACCGCCTCCTTGGCCTCGGCCAGCGTCTGGGCGACCACCACCCCCTTGCCGGCTGCCAACCCGTCCGCTTTGACCACCACCGGCAGGGCGCAGGACTCGAGATGTTTTTTCGCCTTCTTGCGATCGGTGAACACCTCGAAGGAGGCCGTGGGGATCTCGTATTTGTCGAGAAAGCGCTTGCAGAAGACCTTGCTCGACTCGAGCTCCGCCGCCCGCTTGCTTGGTCCGAAAATACGCAGGCCTTTGGCCTCGAAGGCATCGACGATGCCGGCCGCCAGCGCCGCTTCAGGGCCGACCACGGTGAGGTCTATACCTGCCTTTTCGACAAAGGCGAGCAGCCCCTCGACATCGGTGGGACTGATCGCCACACACTCCGCCAATCGACCGATGCCGCCATTTCCTGGCGCGCAGTAGACCCCGGAAACACGACGAGACTGCTTGATCTTCCATACCAGGGCATGCTCCCGGCCGCCCGAGCCAACTACGAGAACGTTCATATCCCTAACCCCCTCAGGAAATACGCAAGCGACAGAGCGCTGTGACGAAAATTCACTGCGATAGTAGTGTGCCGCGGCTTCTGACCAATTGTTTGTTCGTTGACAAACCGTCGCCGTGATAGTACATGAATGAATGGCCATTCAGGGATTTTAGGGTGAGACAACATCCCCTCTCGACACATTCTTTATCGACGATGAAGGTAGAAAACAAGCATACAAAAATCATTGCCGCGGCAACCAAGGTTTTTGCCAAGAAAGGCTTCTTCACCGCCAGGATATCCGATATCGCCAAGGAAGCCAAGGTTGCCGACGGAACGATCTACCTCTATTTCAACAACAAGTATGACATCCTCCTCTCGGTCTTCGAGGAGGAGGTGGGCAAGATCGTCGAGAGCACCGAAAAACTGCTTCGCCTGGAAGACGACCCCCGTCGGCAGCTGGAGATTTTCTGCAGCCAGCACCTGCACAGCATGAAGAAGAACCGTTACCTTGCGGAAGTGCTGCAGATCGAGTTGCGCCAACCCTACAAGCTGATCAAGGAATACCGCGACACTACCTTCAGCAAGTACACCGGCATCATCGCCGAGATCATCCGCAACGGCCAGCGCCTCGGCCTGTTCCGCACCGAACTCCACCCCGACCTCGCCAAGCGCTGCATCTTCGGGGCCCTCGACGAGCTTTCCCGGGTCTGGAACGCCTCCCTGGAAACCAACTATACGGTGGAAGAGATCACCAACCAGGTGCTGGCCATCTTTCTCATCGGCATCGAGGTCACCCGTTCCTCAGAGGAAGGCTGACCTCTGACGGACTCTACTGAAACTGCGAGGGGCGGATGGCGATCACCTCGAACGTTCTCGTCCCCCCCGGCGTAGTGGCCTGGATCTCATCGCCGACCTCCTTGCCGAGCATACTCTTCCCCAGCGGCGAGAGCACCGAGATCGAGCCTTTCTTGACATCCGCCTCCTCCGGCCCGAGGAGCTGGTAGGTCACCTCTTCTTCCGTGTCGAGATCGAGAAGCTGCACGACCGTACCAAAGACCACCGTCTTGACGTCCTGTTTGGAACAGTCGATGACCTCGGCCCGCGCCAGCTTGTCGCGCAGTTCGAGGATCCGTCCTTCGATATGTCCCTGGCGGTCCTTGGCGGCGTGGTATTCGGCGTTTTCCTTGAGATCGCCATGCTCGCGCGCGACCTCTATCGCTTTGACCACCTCGGCCCTCTCCACCCGCTCGAGGCGAAGCAGTTCATCGCGCAATTTCTGATTGCCGGTTTTCGACATCGGTATTCTGACTACCATCTCCTCGACTCCTCCATAAAAAAAAACCTGCCGCGAATCGACACCTGAAAACGATTCGCGTGCAGGAAACGTGTCTCTTGCCTGGTTTCACCAGCGATAATGCAGAGAAAAGGCCAGCCACTTCTCCTCATGCGCATCGCTCTTGAACAGGGTGAAGTTGCCTTTTAATAGGAAATGCGGGGTCATTTCAAGGAAAATATCGAACTTGCCCTGATACGACAAATCTTCCTGGTCGTCGACACCGATGCCGTTGACGATGCGGTAGTAGCTGCTGCGCCGCTTTTCGCCTTGCTGATGGGCAAGGAAATCATGCTGCAGTGTCACACCGGCGAGATGTTCCGACCAGAAGGACGGGCGCCAGTAGAGAGACTCCAGGGGGCTGGCGAGTGCGGTGGGCTGCTCTTCTTCGGGGCCGTCATCGACGATGCGATCGTCGCTGTTGGCGAGGTACTGGTAATCGTAGCGGGCGGCAAGGTAGATGGCGTCGCCATAGACCCCGTAACTCGAAAAGGCATGGAAACGATTCTGGCTGTTGTCGTCGCTGTAGTTGCGATGGCGGAAGTCTCCGCCGAAAGTGATCCCGATGGGGGTCTCACAGGTGATTTCTGCACCGAACTGCTGAAACGTCGTCTGGCCGAGGACGCTGGCGACGGTATCCTCGACCATCTCCTTGCGCCACTCCACCAGGGCTGAAAAGTATTCGTCGAGGCGTCCCTTGAGGGTCATCTCGTGGAGCAGCAGGACGCTGCTGTCACCATCGATCTTGTGCCCTCCCCCGCCAAGCTGCAGTTCATAGTCCCGGGCGAACTCGTACATGACCTTGCCATAGATGGAGTTGCCGCTAGCCGAGTCGCTGGAGGTGACGGAACGGTAGTGATTGCTGGAATACGATACCAGTACCTCCGTATCGAGGTTGGGGGTAAAGCTGAAAGATGTGCCGAGCCTGGCGATTTCCACATCGATACTACCCTCCCGGCCCTCGCGATTGCCGTAGGTGGTATCGAGAATGTTCTGCGGGCTGAGCTGCTGCGAACTCCTCTCCATGGATGCCTGGAGTTGCGGCGAGGTCGCGCCGGCGTTTTGCAGGGCTTCGTAGACCTGGGCTTCCTTGCGGTATTTGCCGATGCGGCTATAGATTGCGGCCAGGTCGATCATCCCCTCCGCCGACTGCTGCTCCTCGACAACTTTTTTCGAGCGCTGCTCCGCTGCGGCGAAGTTTTTCTCGAAAATCGCCTGGCGGGACTGGTATTCGCCGCGTATCAGTTTCTGTACAGTATAGAGATGATAGTAAGAGGTGACGATAGGGCCAACATCGCTGCCGAGGTTGTCGAGGAGAAAGGCGCCGTCCATCAACTGGCCGACCATATCCGGGGTCGAGCGCAGCACGAGCAGGAGCGAGTCCCACCACCTTCGCTCACCGAGCAGGTGGGAGAGGGCAATCTGCTTCTTGCGGAAGGTTTCCTCGAGACGCTCTTCGACGGTTGGAAAGAGAAGCCTGCGATACACCGCGAGGGCTTCGCCATGACGGCGTTCCCCCCAGAGCAGTCGAGCCAGGGTAAGGAGACGGTCGCTGTCTCCGGTCAAACCCGGCACATCGGCCGCAGGCGAGTCCGCTGCCGCCGTGTTGCCACCGTCAGGGAGAGCGTGACTGACATAGGGGCCATAATAACGTTCCCACAGTTCCAGACCGCTGCGGTAATTGCCATTCTTCACCTCGAGGGTGAGACGCAGCGAGCGAAAGTACTCTTCCTCGGGCTGCCGTCGGATGAGTTGCTCGAGCAGATTGGCGGTGTCCTGATATTGCCCGGAAACGAAATCGATTCTCGCCTGGAGCGCCCTGGCCAGCAAGGAATCGCCGTTGTAGCGCAGCAGCAGTCGCAGATGTTCGCGGGCAAGCTGGTATTCCTGCCTGAACAGCAGCCCTTCGATGACCTGCGGCAATAGACGCAGCGGGGGCCGCCCGGCCACTGCGGCGTCTTCCCCGCCGTTCTTCGCGGCAGCCTTCCGTCCTTTGACGCCTTTGCCGACCATGGCCGAAAGGATGTAATATTCGGGAAGAATCCGCCCGTATTCAGCGGTTTCCGCCAACAACTTCTTCGTCTGCGCGTGATTCCCCTGTTGCCAGCTCAGCCAGCCCCGCTCCACATGGAGGGCAGCGCGAAGTTCTTCTTCCGGGGAGGGTAACCGCAACTCCTGGGGGGCACCGGTCGCTTCTCTTGAGCGGGACTGGCCCGACCCCAGCGCAGTCTCCGCCTGGGCGAGCAACCCCGCCGCCTTCTGCGCGTCGTCTTCGATTCTGGCCAATCGCGCCGCAAGGAGCAGCGACTCGAACCAGGCCGAAACGTCCCGACTTCCCTCGCCCTCCTCGGCAAGGCGACGTAACGGGGCGATCCAGGTCCGCGCCGCGTGAGTATTACCACTTTCCAGTGCCATCTCCGCGAGCATCGTCAGGATCGGGCCCGGAGATCGCCCCTGCAGCAGCAGGGAGCGGAGCAATTGTTCGGCCTCGTCGTTTTTCCCTTGGCGACGCAGGGCCGAGGCCTGCAGCAGCCGGCTGCGCTCGGCGGCTGCAGGATCCCTATCGAGGTTGGCCTGATACCGTCCGAGCACCTCCATGAACTCATGGAAAAGATGGTTGCGGTCAAGCTGGCTCAGGTACAAGAGGATCAGCTCCGGGTCTGGTCCACGCCCGCGATTGCTTTCCATCCCCTGCTCGAACAGCAGACGGAGCTTTTTGGTATCTCCCAGAGAACCGGAGAGTTCGAAAAGCAGTCGCAACAGGCGGCGATCACTGCTGTCCAGCCGCCAGACCGCCTCGAGGGCTGAGAATGCGACGAGTTCCTCGCCGCTGGCAACGGCGACTTCAGCGCGCAGGCGCTGGGCCTCGCGGTTACCTTCGAGGGCTGCGCCAAGCCCCTCGAGGAGGCGGCCTGCTGCCTCATGGCTGCCCTCTTCGTGGAAGAGCCTGGCCAGACGAAGGCTGGTGTCGGCGTCCTGAGGGTAGTTCTCGTGGATGATGGTCAGGACTTCGCGATACTCCCTGCCCTGCCCCCGCGCCTGGAGGAGGCGGGCCACCTCGCGGAAGATCTCCAGGCGATGCGTGGTGATTTTCTGGAGATCATGCCACAGCGGCCGGGCGCCGTCGTTCTCGACGATAGCGAGGAAGTCTTCGGCCAGCAGGCGGCGAATCTCCGTCACCTCACGGGTGGCTTCATCGTCCTCGGGATGACGCTGTACATAGCGCTCGAGAAAGGCCAGGGCCTTGTCGGGCCGCTTCGCCTGGTGATAGGCGACCCGGCCGGCCTGGAGGAGGTAGGCATCGCCTTCTTCGTCGTTTTCGGCAAGCACGGTGAGATGGCGCAGAGCATCATCATAGCGCTCCAGCTGCAGGTAGCGGTTGACGAGCTTCTTCCTGAACGGTGCGTGGCTTGGTTGCAGAGCGAGGTATTTCTCGTAGAGGGCGGCGCGTTCTTCGGCGAATTGCGGTTGGTCGAAAACGGTGACGAGGTGGGCCATGGTGCGGGTGTCAAGGGCATAGCTGTCCACAAGTCGCCGCAGCAGGCGGCCAGCCTTGTCAAGCTGCCCCAGTGCACGGGCCTCCTCGGCCATTTCCTTCTGCAGGGGGAGATCGTTCGGCCGGCGCGCCAGCAATCGCTCGGCCGCGCCGAGGGCCATCTCCCTGCGACCGAGACGACGCAGGCTGGTCATCACCCCCTCGAGGGCTTTCTCGGAACGCGCTCCAGTGGGCTCCAGTTCAAGGACATGGCCAAAGTAGCGCAATGCCGCCTGCCAGTCCCCATTGACCATGGCAACGGTGCCACCGGCAAAGAGATAGTCGGCGTTGGCCGGCTTGCGCTCGAGCAGGGCCTGCACGACCTTGGCGCCTTTGCCATAGTCGCCCAGTTGCAAGAGGATGCGACAATATTCCCAGCTCGCCTGCTCAAGTTGCGGCCTGACGGAAAAGAGCTCTCCGTAGGCGGTTGCCGCGCCAGCCAGATCGCCCTCGGCAACCAGCTTCCGTCCGCGATCCCACAGAGACTTCCATTGGGGTGCCGCCTGATCCTGGCTCAGGACGCGAATGGGCGGTTGCTGGGGGATTGGGGCCGTCTCCGCCCCGGCGGCGCGAACCGCCGCGACATGCAGCAGGAAGAGGACGAGGAGAAACGCCACCCTGCCCTTATCGAGCAAGGTGGCGATCATGTTGCCGAAAGTGATGTCGATGTGAAGCTCACCAGCGAAGGCACCTCCCAAGGAGGGGAGAACGTGGCATGATCTTCATCCACCATGACCACGGTCAATGGTCTGACTCGCCAGCCGCCGGCCTCTCTCCCCATGGAGATCATGGTAATGGATCAGCGATAAAACTGCACGATCTTCTCCACCACGTAACGCTGCATCTCCTCGGTCAGTTCCGGATAGATGGGCAGCGCCAGGGTCCGTTCGGCGGCAGCCTCGGCTTCAGGACAGCTGACTCCCCTGCCGAGCTCGCCCAGGCACTCCTGGCGATGCAGGGGCACGGGGTAGTAGATTTCGCAGCCGATACTGTTTTCTCCAAGCCAGGCCACCAGCTGGTCGCGTTTATCGGCGCGAAGCACATACTGGTTGTAGATATGGGTCAGTGGCGACGAGGCGCCGTTGCCGACGCCTTCCTCGTAGACCTGTTGCGGCGTGGCGACCTTGCCCGCCTCGACCAGTCCCGAAGCGGCGAAAAATTCGTTGTAGCGGCTGGCGTTGCGACGCCGCAGGCGGTGCCACTGGTCGAGGTGCGGCAACTTGACGCGCAGGGCGGCAGCCTGGATGGGGTCGAGGCGGAAGTTGCCGCCGACCATGCGGTGGTAGTATTTCGGCTGGGCGCCATGGTTGCGCAAAAGCGCCACCATGTCGGCGAAGTCGCTGTCCTGGCTGACCACCATGCCGCCGTCGCCAATACCACCGAGGTTCTTGCTGGGAAAGAACGAGAAGCAGCCGGCGAGCCCCATGGAGCCGGCCCGCATATACTGCACACCACCTTCGACCGGCATAGGATATTCGGCACCGATGGCCTGAGCGGCATCTTCGATCACCGGCACCCCGTATTGCGCAGCGAGTCGCATGATCCCCGCCATGTCGGCGCACTGCCCATAGAGATGCACGGGAATGATCGCCTTGATGGTGCGCTGCTGGTCGTCGGCGAGCAGTTCCTCGACGCTGGCGATATCGATATTGAAGCTTTTCGGCTCGATATCAGCGAAGACCGGCACCGCCCCGACACGCAGAATGACGCCCATGGTGGCGAAAAAGGAGAACGGGGTGGTCAGCACACGATCGCCGGGGCCGATGCCAAGCGCCATGAGGCAGGCGAGCAGGGCGTCGGTGCCGCTGGTCACCCCGACGGCACGGGTGGTGCCGCAGTAGGCGGCGATTTCGGCTTCCAGGGCTTCCACTTCGGGGCCCTGGATATAGCGGGTCGATTTGACGACGCGGGTCACCGCGGCGAGAAGGTCCGATTCGAGGGAGTCGAGTTGCGCCTTGAGGTCGAGCAGAGGTACGTTCATGGGAAGTCTGGGGTCGGGGGTATTCGGTGAAAGAGGGACGGCCGCCGCAGCGGCCAAAGTGTGAACAAGAGGCTGCCACTTCGCAGCCGGCCGTCCTCAATGCTCAGAGGACGATCCACTGATGACGATCTTTTCTCCGTCGAAGTAGTCGACGATATCGGGCATTTCCGTTTCGAGGTATTTTTTCATCTTCTTGAGCAGGTTGACCTCGATCTGCCGCACCCGCTCGCGCGAGATCTCGAAGCGGTCGGCGATGGTCTGCAGGGTCATCGGCTCGTCGGTGAGCAGCCGCTTGTCAAGGATCATGCGTTCCTTGTCGTTGAGCTTATCCTTCAGGGAAGCGATCAACTCGCCGAGCTTGGCCTTGATCTCCTTGCCGGCGACCATCGACTCGATTCCCGGTCCTTCCGAGGGCAGGAAATTCTTCTGTTCGTCGTCGGAGTCCGAGCGAACCGGGCTCTCCAGGGAGACGTCCCAGTTGTCCATGCGCTGGCCCATCTCCACCACCTCGCGCTCCTTGACGTTGAGACGTTCGGCGAGTAGCTTGGGCTCGGGGTTGAATCCCTGCCCTTCGAGGAGCTTGCGCTCCTTGTTGAGGCTGAAGAAGAGCTTGCGCTGGGCCTGGGTGGTGCCGATCTTCACCAGGCGCCAGTTGTCCATGATGAACTTGAGTACGTAGGCGCGGATCCAGTAGGCGGCATAGTAGGAGAATTTGACGCCCCGGTAGGGATCGAACTTCTTGGTGGCCTGCACCAGTCCGACATTGCCCTCCTGGATGAGATCCATGAAGTTCTGCATCCAGTATTTCTGGAAGTCCATGGCCACCTTGACCACCAGCCTGAGGTTGGAGCTGACCAGGCGATAGGCGGCCTCCTGGTCGCCATGCTCGCGAAAGCGGATGGCCAGCTCGTCGGTTTCCTCGCGACTGAGAAGCTCGTACTGGCTGATCTCCTGAAGGTAGCGGTGCAGGGCGGGATTGCTGAGCACCGGCAGGTTCTCGTCGTCGGGAACCGCCACCAGGGAGTTGTCGTAGCCTTCGTCGATGCCCTCTATCTCCGTCTCCAGCTCCGGGTCATCCAACGGCTCGATTTCCAGCTCTGGATCCACAAGACTGTTCTTTGTCATTAACTTCCTTCTCCAGAAAGAATGCCGAGAATTTTCAGAAAGATTACAATAATACTCTATGTGGATGAAAGTGCAACGAGATTAACGACAGACCAAGGCTCAATTCCTGGGAACTCCGTTTAAATCCGATTGTATCACAGCTATTTTCAGATTGAGAATTTTATTTTCATCCCCTTGGGGATATGCTACATATCTGAGAACTTTCTCGCCCCTGCGGTCAACCGCGGTTGGCCCCCGTCAGGAAAATCTCCCGTACTTCACCACGCGAATGGATACTATCAGAAATTTCAGCATAATTGCGCATATCGACCATGGCAAGTCGACCCTGGCCGACAGAATGATTCAATATTGCAACCTCGTTTCCGACCGCGAGTTCAAGGACCAGATCCTCGACAACATGGAAATCGAGCGCGAACGCGGCATCACCATCAAAAGCCAGACCATCTGCCTGCCCTATACGGCCAAAGATGGGCGGGAATACATGCTCAATCTCGTCGACACCCCCGGCCATGTCGACTTCAGCTACGAGGTGTCACGGGCGCTCAGTTCCTGCGAGGGGGCCCTGCTGCTGGTCGATGCCGCCCAGGGCGTCGAGGCCCAGACCCTGGCCAACCTCTACCTGGCCATGGAGAACAATCTCGAGATCATTCCGGTGATCAACAAGATCGACCTGCCCTCGGCGGAACCTGATAAAGTTGCCCTGCAGATCGAGGAGGATCTCGGCCTCGACAGCAATCTGGTGCAGTTCTGCTCGGCGAAGATGGGCACCGGCATTCCCCAACTCTTCGAGACCATCGTCAAGCACCTCCCTCCGCCCAAAGGTGATCCGCAGGCCCCGCTGCAGGCCCTCATTTTCGATGCCAACTACGATCCTTTCCGCGGCACGCTGATCTCGGTGCGCATCATCAACGGCTCGGTCAAGGCCGGCGACACCATTCGCTTCATGGCCAACGATCGCGAGTACAAGGTCGACGAGGTCGGTTTCTTCAAGCTCCACCGCGAACCGCAGAAACAACTCTCGGCAGGTCAGGTCGGCTATATCCTGGCCGGCATCAAGACCATCCAGGACACCCGCCCCGGCGACACCATCACCCAGAAGGAATGCCCCGCGGCAAGCCCCCTGCCCGGCTTCCGCGAAGTGCAGCAGGTGGTCTTCTCCTCCATCTACCCCATCGACACCGACGACTACGAGGATCTCGCCACCGCCCTGGAAAAGCTCAAGCTCAACGACGCCTCGCTGACCTTCGAGCGCGACTCCTCGGCCGCCCTCGGCTTCGGCTTTCGCTGCGGCTTCCTCGGACTGCTCCACCTCGAAGTCATCCAGGAGAGACTCGAGCGTGAATTCGATATCTCGCTCATCCTCACCGTGCCCTCCGTGCAGTATATCTTCCACCTCGCCAACGGCACCGTCAAGCACGTCGACAACCCGGCCCACTTCCCCGACCCCACCCATATCGAGCGCGTCGAAGAGCCCTACATCAAAGCGACCATCCTCATTCCCGAGCGCTATATGGGGGCGGTCATGACCCTGCTCATGGAGCGGCGCGGGGTCAACACCAGCTTCCACTATCCCACACCGGGACGTATCGAACTGCAGTGCGAGCTGCCCCTGGCCGAGGCCATCTTCGACTTCTACGACCGCCTCAAATCGATCACCCAGGGCTACGGCTCCTTCAATTACGACATGCTCGACTACCGCAAGAGCGATCTCGTCAAGCTCGACATCCTCGTCAACGGCGAGGTGGTCGACGCCCTGTCGCAGCTCGTTCACCGCAACAATGCCCGCGCCAGGGGGCTGCACGCCTGCGAGATGCTCAAGGAGGAGATCCCGCGGCAGATGTTCAAAATCGCCATCCAGGCCGCCATCGGCGGCACCATCATCGCCCGCACCACCATCTCGCCGCTGCGCAAGGACGTCCTCGCCAAGTGCTATGGCGGAGATATCACCAGAAAGCGCAAACTGCTCGAAAAACAGAAAGCCGGCAAAAAGCGCATGAAGACGGTAGGCAACGTCGATATCCCGCAGACCGCCTTCCTCGCCGTCCTCAAATCAGAGCAAAAATAGCCCCGCAACGTACAGGGCGGCCTCTCGCGAGGCCGCTTCTTGCAGGGATTCTCCTAGAAAGTTGGCATCCTTCAGGCTGCCTTAGGGGAAAAAATGCTTAAGTCATCTCTTACGACGTGATATGATACTGCTACGGCCCGACACCTTCCCCCGTCATTTTTTTGCCAGGCAGGACAAGGATGGAACAGATCGACGACGGCAGCGAAAAGAAGAAAATCATCAAGCCCACCCTGCATTTTCTCACTGCCCTGCTGAAGATTGGTGACGACTACACCACCGACAAGATTCCGGTGACCGAGTTGGTCATGGCCGGCCACGTGCTCGCCGATTTCCCCAATTTCCAGCGCTTCGCCGCGAGAGGCTACAGCAAGGCGCCCCTCGAGCCGGGGGACTGGGCCCAGCTCTCCGAAGACGGTCTCGCCGTGGTGGCGACCGTGCCCGGCTACCCCAAGGTGAAAACCATCCGCCGCGCCGATGTGCCCGAACCGATCACGGTGATTGCCGTGGAGCCCCTCTTCGTCTATTCCCCCGACCTGATGAAGGTCACCCTGGTCATACATCCACCCCTTGAGGGGGGGCGCTCCCTGCGCGGACAGGACCTGCGCGAGCTGATCGCCGCCGAAAACATCGTCTTCGGCATCGATGACGAGGCCCTCGAAGAGGCCCTCGACTGCATTACCCGGGGCGAGCAGGAGTTCCGCCGCTTCATCATCGCCCGCGGCCAGGAGGTCGGCCAGAGCAGCGACGCCTACCTGCGCTACGAGTTGGAGATCGGCCCCATCGCCGGCACCATCCTCGAGGACGGCTCCATCGACTTCCGCGAGAGGCGCATCATGGTCGGCATCAAGGCCGGCGAGGTGATTGCCACCAAGATCCCGGCGGTGCAGGGCGTCCCCGGTGTCAGCGTCTTCGGCGAGGAGACTCCCGCCCAGCCTGGCAAGGACCTGAAGATCGAGCTGGCCAACGACGTGCGTTTCAACCGCGACACCCTGCAGGTCACCGCCACCAAGAACGGCGTATTGTCCATCGTCAACAACCGCATCATCAAGGTCTGCTCGCACCAGGTACTGGTGGGCGACATCGACTACAAGACTGGCAACGTCGAGAGCATGAACGCCGTCACCATCCGCGGTTCGGTGCAGCCAGGCTTCAAGGTGACGGTGGCCGGCGACCTGGAGGTCTCCGGGGCGGTGATGTCCGGCAAGATCAGCGCCCAGGGCAACCTGGTGGTGCGCGGCGGCATTACCGGCAAGAACAGCAGCCTGGAGGTCAAGGGCGACGCCGACATCAACTTCATCGAGCAGGGCACCCTGCGCTGTGGCGGCATCGCCGTCATCCGCAAGCAATCCTACTACAGCGACATCGTCGCCGGGGGGGATGTGCGCTGTCGGCCAGACAGCAAGGTCATGGGAGGGACGATCATCTCCGAGGGCAGCATCACCCTTGGCGACGTCGGCTCGGAGAACAGCACCCCTGCCTTGATCGCCGCCGGGGTGGTGGCCGAACGCCTGGCGCGTTTCAACGAGCTGAAAACGAGCATCGTCGAACAGCAGGAGGCCATCGTGCAGTGGATCACCCGCTACCCGGGCAGCTCCCACTCAAAGAAGGTCAAAGCCATGGAGAAGGAACTGGCCGAGACCAAGCTGCTGCTCATCCGCCTCAATCTCATTCCCGGTTCCGGCATCTACTCCAAAGCCGGTGTTCCCGAGGAAGGACTGGTCGGACAGGCCGAAGACTACGACCTCAGCGGTATCATCGATATCGACCGCATCAAGATCGAGGTCTTCGGCACCATCTCGACGGGTACGAAGATCCTCATCGGCAACTGCTCACTGGTGGTGGAGAAGAACATCTCCTCACGACAGTTCAAGCTTCACCCCAACCGCAAGAGCATCCTCGCCGTCGCCTTGAAGAAGTAAGCGTCGCAGAGGCTCCACCCCACTTCACCAGCAGTTTCCGCCTTGTCAGAACAAAGCCTGGCTCCGCTCGCCGCAGGCGAGGCGGCTCACCTTGCGAAAAAACAGATATGACGCTGGTACGGTGCGCCTAGTGCCGGCGCAGCCGCCGCAACAGCGGTTGCAGGCGGTGGCCATAGCGCAGGTGGATGGCGTAGAGGGGCCGGCCGAGAAAGTGCAGGAGGAGCAGCACCGCCAGGCAGCGCGCCCCCGGCCCGCCACGGAAATTGCCCAGGGGCAGCCATTTTCCAAGCAGGGCGAGGCGCGCCAGGCGGAGGATGGAGGTACCTTCGAGATCGTAGCGGCTGTCGACGATGGGTTTCATTGGTTGATCCTCCCCCGCAGATGGCCGAGGAAATGGCGCAGGCGCAGCCAGGGTTGAAAGCGCAGCTTCCACTGCCGCTCGCCCCACAGAGGCACCGGGCCCATCACGAAGGCCGCCTGGGGCTTCTTGCCGCCATGGAAGTCATCAAGGTGGTGACGATGTCTGATGTTTGCTACCTCCTGCGCCGTGGGGAAGGCGAGCTTGCTGACCAGGAGGTAGTTGAGCCAGGGTTTGCAGTCGTCGAACTGGTAGCCGAGCAGGGCGGCGGCGGCGCCAAAGCGTGCCGCACTGTCGAAGATGCCCTGCTGCAGAGGGGCGAAATAGGCGTCCTGCTCCACCTCGGCCTGACCGATGGCATCCTCGCCGCCGCGAAAGACGAGCTCCACCCCCTGGGGGCCGAGCCGGTAGCCGTTAAGGGTCGGGTGTGGCGCGCGGCAGGCCTCCTCGAAGATATCCTGAGCATAGGTGAGCACGCTGGCGGCAAAGTCGAAGCGATAGCGGTCGTAGATGATGCCGCGCAGCTGATTGCGGGCATCCTCCGGGTAGGGGATGCCGCGCGTCGCCCCGAAGAGCAGCCCATGGCAGGTGGGACAGTCCGGGCGATGGGCGATGGTCTCGAAGAGGAAGCGCTGGATGGTTCCCAGCCAGCCGATATCGACCAGGGCCACCTTGTCGTGGGCGAACATGCCCACCGACTCGAAATAGGCCACCGCCGCACGGTTCTTCTCCACTGCCTGGCGGCGGATCTCCGCCTGGAAGGCGTCGTCTTCGAGCAGGCGGTCGAAGTTGATGCGGTGTTGCGGGTCATAGCCCTCGTGGGCCGGGCTGAGGGCGGTCTCGGCCTGCAGGGCGAAGCGCTGCAGGTGCGGCAGCAGGGGCTCGAGATCGAGGGCGAAGATGCGGCAGACATCGCGGAAATCGCGGTTGCCGACGGGAAGAAAGACGATGTCGGCATTGGCCTTGGTCAAGCCCTGGTAGGCGCAGGAGGCCCCGGCGAGGGCCATTCTGCTGACATAGAGGTACTCGATCTGCGGCAGACCCCCCTGAGGGTAGAGAAAGGGCATGGCCTTCTCCCAGTAGCGCTTGAAGGTCCAGCCCTCGCGGGAAAGGAAGAAGATCTTGGAGATGCCCTTGTCGAGGCAGTAGCGGGCCACTTCCTGGACGAAGAGGCCGATGAGCGTGCCGAGGAAGGTGTAGCCCTGGCGGTACAGCGCCGGTTGCGGGACGTTCTCGCCTTCCAGCGGGGCCATGAGCTGCTGCAAAACCCGCCCGCGCCAGAAAGGCTTGCCATCGCTGTAATTATAGTAACGTTTGACCAGAGATTTACGCTGCGCCTCGCCGACGTCGTGCAGCACCAGGGCTTCGATGCCATGCTCGGCCGGGCGCAGGCCGTCGGAGATGGGATTGTCGCCGATGTGCAGCCATCGCTGCGGCGCGATCCCGTATTTCTCGGCGATCATCGGGAAGGCCTTGCCCGAGGCCTTGGCGAGAAAGGTGTCGGCCGAGGAGACGATGCCCTCGACATAGGGCTCCAGGCCGGCATGGGCGAGCAGGCGCCGCAGGTGGGTGGCGGGGAGGTACATGTCCGAGACCACCAGCAGCCGCTTGCCCTGGCCGGCCAATTCCGCCAGCCAGGGGAGGAAGGGCTGGCGCGGCACCAGCATGGCGTTTTCCATGGTCAGCTCGAAGTCGGTGACCCGATCGAGCAGGCCGTTTTCATAGCGGTCGGCGAAGATCTGCCGCAGCAATTCTTCCATGAAGCGCGGGTAGCAGGCCTCGTGGTCGTCGAAACGCTCCCCGGTCTCCTGGCGCTGGCGCCTCTCGATGTCGTCACGCAGTCTCTGCACCTCCCGTTCGCCGATGCGGCGGCCGCAGGCCGCCGCGAGGCTGGCGATATAGCGCGCCACCGGCAGCTTGACCAGGTCGGGGTCGTGGATGCGCCGCACCAGCAGGGTGTCGAAGAGGTCGAAGGAGATGACGTCCTTGTCGGCGGCGCGGGCCCGGCCAACGGCGATGAGCTTGTCCAGCGAGTGGAAGGTCCTGACGTTCATGGAACTCTTTATGGGCGGCGGCCGCTGCCGATGGTCTTGGCGGCCCAGATCTTGAGGCTCTTCAAAAGCTGCCTGAGAGCCGGGCGCACCCCTTGCGGCGTGGCAGCGGCCAGGGACGTGCGCACCTCGTGCAGCTCACGGCCGAGCTCGACGAGGCGCTCTGCCCCGGCGCTGGCATAGAGCCGGTAATCTTCGGGGAGCTTCGCCGCCAGGTAGGTGGAGATCAGCTCCTGGTCCTGCAGGCGCCCGGTTATGGCCGCCTCGCCAAGGGTGTTGCCGGAGTGGATGCGGTAGAAGAGCAACTTCTCGTCGTCGAGATAGTGCACCCCCTTGGGGAAGGCCAGCATCATGCGGAAGATGTAGTCGTAGTCGTGCAGATAGCGCAGCGAACAGAACTTGCCCACCGTCTCCACCGCCCTGGCGGTCATGAAGAGGTTGGAGGTGGTGACCATGAAGTTGCCCTTGAGGAAGGCGGCATAGAGGTCGCGGCAGGCGAAGTACCAGGCGCGGTTCTTGCTGTGCCAGAGGTTCCACCCGAACTCGGGGTCGGTGAAGACCTCGCCGGTGTCGGAAATCGGCACCACGTCGGTGAAGAGGCACTCCGCCTCGCGTTCCTTGCAGGCCTGCAGCAGCCGCTCGCAGCGCGTCCGCTCGTAGACATCGTCGGAGTTGAGGATGGCGACGAAGCGGCCCCGCGCCAGCCCCAGGCCGCGGTTGATGGTGTTGTAGGCGTCCTGATTTTCCTGGTGCAGGTAGGTCAGCCGAGGGTCGATATAGCTCCTGACGATCTCGCCGGTGGAATCGGTGGAGCCGTCGTCGATGACCAGGAGCTCGAGATCGTCGACGGTCTGGCCGAGGACGCTGTCGACGGCGGCGCCGATGAAGCGTTCGTGGTTATAGGCGGGGATGACTACCGAAAGTAGCGGTGCGGATGGTCTCGTTGCGGTCATCGTGTCGTGTTATGTTACGCCGGCCTCATTTCCCGGCGAACGGCGGCGGGTGGAAAAAGCCAGGTCTTCCGGAGGCCCTAGGTAACGAACTCCGCTGTTTCCGTCAAGCATTTGTTGCCGCGGGACAAGCCTTTGGCAAACCTTTTGCCACAATTGCCGGCTCAGCCTTCGCCCCTGTCGCCAAGACCGTCGCGGTCGAGGAGGTGGATGAGCCGGCCGTTGACCTTGATCAGCCCCTCCTCGCTCATCTTGGCGAAGATGCGCGACAGCGTCTCGGGGATGGTGCCGAGCAGGCTGGCCAGCTGCCCTTTGGAAATGTCGAGCTGCACCACTTCGGCACCGTCCTGCTCCTCGCTGAGGTAGAGGAGATAGCCGGCGAGCCGCGCCGGCACCTCCTTGAGGGAGAGGTTCTCGATCTGCGCGGCGAAGCGGCGCAGCCGCATGGAGAGCACCGCCAGCATATTGAGGGCCATGGTCGGATTGGCCTCGACGAGGTGGACGAAGCGGTCGCGGGGAAAGAACAGGGTGCGCGTGCGCATCAGCGCTTCGGCGTTGGCGGGGAACGGCTGCCCGTGGAAGACCGGCACCTCACCGAAGGGCTCGCCTTCGCCGAAGATATGCAGGATGTGCTCCTTGCCCCCCGAGGAGACCTTGAAGATCTTCACGCGGCCCTCGCCGACCATGAAAAAGCCGATGCCGCGATCCCCCTCGAGGAAGATGGTCTCCCCTTTCTCATAGCTCTTTTCCACGGCGATGGCGGCAATATCGTCGATCTGGCGGGACGGCAGCCCGCCAAAGAGAAAACTCCCTTGCAAGATGTGTTTTTTTTCCATACCTTCCTCTGTCGTTGCCTGCGGTGACGTCAAAGCGACTGGGAGCGCCCTTAGCGGTAACTCCTCCCCGTCGCCACCGAGACTGTACCAGCAAAGCGGCGATCCGGCACCATCTGATGTCGCCCGGAGCCGCTTTTCGCACCTCTGGCGCTGGATCGCCACGTTCTCATTTCTCCCCAGCCCCAACGTTGATGCGCAAGATCATCCACATCGACATGGATGCCTTCTATGCCTCCATCGAGCAGCGTGACAACCCTTCCTTGCGGGGCAGGCCGCTGATCGTCGGCGGCGACCCCAGGGGTCGGGGGGTGGTCGCCGCCTGCTCCTACGAGGCGCGCCGCTACGGCATCCGTTCCGCCATGCCCTGCCGCCGCGCCGCCAAGCTCTGCCCGGGGGCCATCTTCACCCCGCCGCGCATGGAACGCTATGTCGAGGTCTCCTCGCGCATCATGGCCATTTTCCGCAGCTACACCCCGGTGGTCGAACCGCTTTCCCTCGACGAGGCCTTCCTCGACGTCACCCTCCTCAGTGATCTGCACCCTTCGGCGACCCTGCTCGCCGGGGAAATCTGCCGGAGGATCTTCGATGAGCTGCAGCTGACCGCTTCCGCCGGGGTGTCCTACAACAAATTCCTCGCCAAGGTGGCCTCCGACTTCCGCAAACCGCGCGGCCTGACCACGGTGCCTCCGGGAGAGGCGCAGTCTTTCCTCGACGAGCTTCCCATCCGCAAGTTTTACGGGGTGGGCGAGGTCACCGAACAGAAGATGCTGCGCCTTGGCATCACCAACGGCCGCCAGTTACGCTCCTGGTCCGAAGCCGACCTCCTCCTCCACTTCGGCAAGGTCGGCTCCTTCCTCCACGACATCGTCCGCGGCATCGACGACCGCCCGGTGGAGCCCTTGCGCCCGCGCAAGTCAATCGGCAGCGAGACCACCCTGGCCCGCGACAGCGACGACCTGGCCGAGATCGACCTCATCCTCGACGCCCTGGCCAGGGATATCGAGGCCTCGTTGCGGCACAAGAACCAGGGCGGCCACACCCTGACCCTCAAGGTCCGCTACCACGATTTCGCCACCATCACCCGTTCGGTGACCACCCGCCTCCCCATCCGCGAGAGAACCGAAATGCTCGCCCTGCTGCCCGGGCTCCTGCGCAGCACCCTGATCGGCAAGGTCAAGGTCAGGCTCCTTGGACTGTCGCTGGCCAGGCTGGTTGAGGCCAGAACGACGCCCCGCCAGCTGAAATTGCCGTTTATGGAACAAGGGTGAGTTTTGCCGATTGAACTGGCCCCGCTTTTTTGTATGATAGGGGGCCACGACAAATGTTCCCTTCCCAACCCACTCCCTCGGCAGCCATGAAAGACCTCGCCCTCGCCATATTCAACATCTTCCGCGCCGTTGGCAGGATCTTCACCCTGGTGAGGAACCTGCTCTTCAACCTGGTATTCATCGCCGTGCTCCTCGTCGTCCTCGTCGCCCTGTTCTCCCCCGGCGGCAAGCCACTGCCGGAGCGCGCCATCCTCCATCTCCAGGTGCAGGGCGACATCGTCGAGGCGCGACGCGCCCAGAACGCCGTCGAAAAGCTCATGCGCGACCAGCTCGAACCCGAAAGCAGCGCCGGTGAGACCGTCCTGCAGACGCTACTCGACACCATCGACAGTGCCGCCGCCGATGGCCAGATCGTCGCCCTGCTCCTCGACCTCAAGGAATTCGACAGCGCCGGCCTCGATCAGCTGCAGACGGTTGGCGAGAGCCTGAGCAGGTTCAAGGAGACCGGCAAGACAGTTGTCGCTGCGGGCGATTATTACACCCAGAGCCAGTATTTCCTCGCCTCCTATTCCGACAAGATCTTCCTCAATCCGATGGGGGGCGTCGAGTTGCATGGCTTTGGAGTCTACCGCCTCTATTTCCGTCAGGCCATGGAGAAGCTGGCCATCAATTACAACGTCTTCAAGGTCGGAGAGTACAAATCGGCCCTGGAGCCCTTCACCAGGGACGACATGTCGGCGGAAGACCGCCGCCAGAACGATGCCTGGCTCTCCGCCCTGTGGGGACTCTATCTCGACGGCGTCGCAACACGCCGCAATATCGATCGCGCTCGGCTCGTCGCCTACACCAATGCCATCGACGATGCTCTGCGGGAGGTGGATGGCGATACGGCGCGACTGGCTGAGAAAACAGGGCTTGTCGACAGACTCGCCACACGGGACGAGGTGGACAGCTACCTCGCCTCCCTGGCCAAAGACCATAAGGGCAAACCAGCCCTGGTCAGCTTGGCTGAATACGCCGACCGCGTCATCCCCGCTTACGACCCCATCCCTTGGGATGGGGACAAGATCGGGCTGATCGTCGCCGAGGGCAATATCCTCCCCGGCAAACAGCCCCCAGGCTTCATCGGCGGCGACACCCTGGCGGAATCTATCCGCCAGGCGCGCGACGACAGGCAGGTCAAGGCCCTGGTGTTGCGTATCAACTCGGGGGGCGGATCGGCCTTCGCCTCGGAAGTCATCCGCCAGGAACTCCTCCTGGTACAGAAAAAGGGCAAACCGGTGGTGGTGTCGATGGGCTCGGTGGCCGCCTCGGGGGGCTACTGGGTCGCCGCCGATGCCGACGAGATCTGGGCTGCGGAGGCGACCATCACCGGCTCCATCGGCATTTTCGGGGCCATCCCCACCTTCGAGAAGACCCTGGCCACGGTGGGTGTTCGCAGCGATGGCACCGGCACCACGCCGCTGGCGGCGGGGCTCGACCTCACCCAACCCCTGCCCGAACCTCTCAAGAAGGCCATTCAGCAGGCGGTGGCGCACAGTTACGGCCGCTTTCTCGACCTCGTCGCCGAGGCCCGCGACCTCGATCGCAAGAAAGTCGGCGAACTGGCCGAGGGACGTGTCTATAGCGGACGCATGGCTCGCGATCTTGGTCTTGTCGACAAGCTCGGCGGTCTCGAGGAAGCCATCGAGGCCGCCGCCAGGCTGGCCGGCAGCAGCGACTACATTACCGAGTATATCGCCCCGCCACGGACATTCAAGGAGCAGCTGCTGGAGTTTCTGTCAAGCTTCGTGCCCTTCTCCGCCTCGGGACAGCCCCCGGCGCCATTGCCGCAGCTCGCCGAGCTGGCCGGCCATCTTGCCAGCCGCGTCGGCGAACTCGATTTCCTCGCCGACCCCAGGGGGATCTATGCCCATTGCCTGCTGCGGCCGAGGTTTTGAGAGAAGAAAACTGAGAAAAAGGAATTTTAACGGTCCTAGCCACTGCTGAAGGTTCGGCTGGGAAACCAGGTGGAATGGGTAGCCCTCAGGAGGAGCGAGGGAAGCCGGGGTCGTCGCCCCCCGCAGGAATCTCGTTCATGACGAATTCGATCCATCTCCACGGGGCGTCGAGGATCTTGAAGCCGATGTCGATACGGCCGGAGACCTTGCCTGGTCGTTTCCAGCACGGTTTGGCGACGATGCGGTAATGGGCGCCACCCCCGGAGAGAACGGCTACGTAGTTATGCCGGCATGCGACGAAGGTCTCGGGCAGGTCGGTGACCCGGAAACCGCCCAGGGAGACATCAACGAGATGGCAGCCGTAGACGGCCTTGCCATCGCAGAGATCGCCGACAAAACCGGCAAGGCCGGCGCGGCGGTGCCGGCGCGAGCTGCGGCCGAGGCCGAAATCGGAGGGGGTGTGATGCGTGGTGTTCATGGCAGCCCTCGTAAAAGCCGAAGTGGAGTGCTCTCAAATTCCTACCCGACAACTATAGCATCCCTTGCACGTAAGCTCACCGCAAAAAACGCGCAGCCACGAATTATTTCCTTTCGCTTCGAACTGTTAGCCACACACTAAAGAGCTCTGCGGCAACTCTTTTCAGGCAGATCGTCTGCAATATGGCGGTCTCCGGGGATCGTCACGCCACCGCCATGGTCACCACCAGCACCTCCCGGCACGGAGTCAGAGCCCGCCCGCCGCACCGCAGTTTGACCTCCCCCGCCCCGCTACTTGTGCTGCCGGGGAAAGGCCCGCGCCTCGGCCACCCGCCTGTTGTCGAGATATTTCGCGGCGAGACGGTTGATATCCTCTGTGGTGATTGCGGCAAAATCGTCGACTATGGTTGTCGGCCACTCCAGCTGTGCGGGGTGGCGACTGGAGAGGTGAAGCACTGAAGACAGCCAGTAGCCATTGGTCCTGATGGTATCGCCGATCGAGGTCAGGGTCGGTTTCCGGCCGCGCTGCAGTTCCTCCTCATCGATGCCGTTACGGCGCATGTCCTCGGCGATGTCACGGATCTCCTTGGCGATGGTCTCTTCGTCCCCGGGGGAGACGAGAATCTGCGCATAGAGATAGCCATAGCCGGGATAGACCCTGCTCGCAAAGCTCGCCGCCGAGGGTGAGTAGGCCGCCCCCAGCTTCTCGCGGACGACCTTGCGCAGACGGTCATCGAGTATCGTCGCCAGCACCAGCAGACGGCGGGTGCGAGCGATGTCCCAGGCGTCGTCGGTGGGCCAGGCGAGCACCAGCAAGGCCTTGTCGATCGAGGTGTCAACCGCCACCTCGAGCTTGTCTCCCGCGGGAAAGTCGATGTGCTTGCCAAAAACGGCCTGCGGCGCCTGAAGCGTGACCCCGGCGAAGTAGCGCTCCACCAGGCGAACCATGTCGTCACGCTGGAAATCTCCGACCACGGTCAGCTCCAGGTCGCGTGGCGGCATAGAGGCCGCCAGCCATGCCGCCACGCCGTCATAGGTCAGCCGAGCCACCTCCTGCCACGGCACCAGACCGAAATGGACGTTGCCGCCGGCGAGGAAGGGGGTGACATGGAGGGCCATGGCCCCCTCGATATCGCGCTCCTTCTTCTGGTAGAGCTGCTCGGCGTTCTTCATCGCCAGGTCGAAGCGGCTTTTCCGCCATCCGGGATCATATAGCACGGTGTGGAGCAACTGCAGCAACAGCTCGGCGTCTTTTTCGAGGGCGCCGCCCACCCAGGTGAAGGCAGACTCGCCGATGCGAAAACGCAGGTTGACGGAGCTGCCGGCAAGGAGCCGCTCGACCTCGGCCTGGGTCATGGCGCCGGTCCCCGAGAGGTTGACGGTATCCTCGCCGATCATCGCCATGCCGGGGAGGGGTTCACTCTGCTCGCCTGCGCCGAACGCGGCGATAATGTTGAAACTCTTCTCACGAAAGGGTGTGCGCTTGAGGTTGAGCACGAGGTTGTTGGCAAACACCACCTGCTCGCTGTCGATGGCGGCAAGCTGCCTTTCCTCCCGCGCCATGATTGAAGACGCTGCCAGGGAAAGGTAGGGGAATGGCTTTTGCCGATGATGCCGGAACTCGTCCGGCGCATCCTCCTGCAGTGCCCCATAGGCCTCGCGGATCTGCTCCTGGGGCGCCCCTTCCAGCCGCGCGTCGCCGGTCACCGACACCAGACGGCTGTCGTGACTCCACAGCTGGCGAAAGGCCTCATTGACCTCCGCCAGGGAGAGCTTGTCGAGAATGCCCCCGTAAAGCTGGCGCTCCTGCTGCGGCGACTGGTAGACACGGTAGCTGGCGAGGTGGTCGACGAGCAGCGATGCCAGCCGTCGCGAGTCCTCGCTGTTGGCAGTGGCCACCCGCGCATCGAGCTCGGCCAGCACCTCTTCGCGGGCCCGCTGCAGTTCCTCCTCACTGAAGCCATAGAGCAGGGCCTGGCGCAGGGTGCGGTCGAGCTGGGCCAGGGTCGACCGCCACCTGGCCTGGTCGGTCTGGGCCGAGATGGTGCCGTAGCCGATGCGCTGCACCAGATCCCCTGAGGTGTAGAGCGCCTGGGTGAAGGGGGCATCGGCATCTTCCTGAAGTCGTTCCAGACGATAGCCGACGATCAGGTCTCCAACGATGCGGGTGATCTCGGCGGCGGCAAAGGAGGTGGAATCTCTCTGCGGCTGGCGGGGCCAGAAGGTCTCGATGGAGACATTGGTCTTGCCCAATTCCGGCTCGTAATGATGGAAGACCTCGACGCCACTGTGCTGCAGACCGCCGAAGGGGGCGCAGAGCGGTTCCGGTCCCGAGGCAGTCAGCGGGCCGAACTGTTCCCCGATGACACGCGCCGCCTGGTGGCGGTCGACATCGCCGACCACCACCAGCGTCATATTCTCTGGGCGGTACCAGCGATCATAGAAGACACGCAGGGCCTTGCTGTCGGCCCTCCGCAGAACCTCCTCGCTGCCGATGACCATCCGCTCCGCCAGCCGCGTGCCGCGAAAGGCGTACTCCATGACCGCCACCTGGGTACGATAGGAGGCCGAATCGCGAGCGCGCTTCTCGGCGAGGATGACCCCGCGCTCCTCGTTAACCTGCTGCTCGCCCAGCGTGGCATGGCGTGCGTAGTCGGCGAGCACCAGCAGGCCGCGACGCAGCTCTTCTTCCTTTCCGGAAGGCAGGAAAAGATTGTAGACAGTGCGGTCGAAGGCGGTATGGGCGTTGGCGTCATTCCCGAAATCCATGCCGATGGACTGGAAGTAATTCACCAGGGTCCCGGGCGGGTAGGTCCGCGACCCCTTGAACATCATATGCTCGAGGTAGTGGGCCAGGCCGCGCTGATCATCGTCCTCATGGAGGGAACCGGCGCCGATGAGGAGGTGGACCGCCACCCGGCCGCGCGGCTCGCTGTTTTCCTTGACGATATAACGCAGGCCATTGTCGAGCACCCCTGCCGTCAGCGATGGATCGACGTCGAGATCGCTGCCCTGCCATGGCCAGTCCCTGGGCCAGCACAGCGAATCGGCAGTGAGGTCGCTCTCGGCCCTGGACGGGAGAAGAAAGAAAAGGGCGAGAATGGCTAAGAAAAGCAGCGTGCTGCGCCGCTGCGTATCGGTCCTGGCGAAAGTCATGGTAGACAAATGGCTGAAGGTTGTCGGCTGCTGCCGGGGGAGCGGTTCTCTTTCATTATAAGCCCTGCAGTGCGATGCGAAACCCTCGCTACGGCGAAGATGAAGGCAAAAAATCGGCTGATCTTGAAAAAATGGCTTTTTTTCCGCCTGCGGGTGGTGTAGAAGTTGCTCGCCTGGCATGAACGGCCTCTCTGCCGTTTCTTATAAAATATTGATACAACGATGAAAACGAAGCACCGTCTCGAATACTCCCTCCTGCGCTCGACCATCTTCGTCATCAACCTGCTGCCGGTCCCGGTGATCCTCGCCCTGTGTTCGACCCTCGGCTACCTCGCCTGGGTCGTCTTCCCTTTCCGCCTCTCTGTCGCCTACAGCAACCTGTCGACGGTCTTCCCTGAAAAATCCCATGGCGATAAGTTGCGTCTCCTGCGACGGGTCTACCTGCAGTTCACCAGGACCTTCGGTCTGGTGTTCATCCTCCACCGCCGCAAGCTGAGCGACCTGGTGCGCAACACGCGCATCACCGGTCGCGACAAGATCGACCGTGCCCTTTCCGGCGGCAAGGGGGTGATCCTCACCACTCTGCACGCCTCATGGTTCGAGGCCTACTTCGCCTGGTTCAACATGAGCGGCCTGCCCACCAGCCTCATCTACCAGAAACAGAGCAATCCCCTCTCCGACGCCTTCTTCGTCCGCCAGCGCTGCCGCCATGGCACGAGCCTCGAGCACCTCAGCAGCTACGACGGCATGAAGGCCTACCAGGAGGCATTGCAGCGCAACCGCCTGCTCATCATCAGCCTCGACCAAAGCTACACCAGTCGCGGCATCTCGGTACCCTTCTTCGGTCGCCCCCTGGCCTGTGCCAGGGGCACCGCCATGCTCCATCTGCGCACCGGGGCGCCGGTGTTCACCAGCGTCTACTACATGAAGGATGGCGAGCTGCATATCGACTTCGACGAAGTGCAGCTGCCCCGCTACGAGGCCATGGACGACCAGGCGGTGGCCGATATCTCCACCCGCTGCCTGCGCCTCTACGAACCCTTCATACGCGCCTACCCCGAACAGTGGTTCAGCCTCTTCCACCGCCTGTGGAGCAAAAAGGGCTATCAGGCGGTGAGGCGAAGCCTGAGACAGATCTTCCTGTAACCCCCGGCAAAACCAGGCCGGCCAACCCCCTTCGGCAAATAGTCCTTCTGAAATCGCCGCTGCTGGTGTATTAGTAGGACGTTCGCGGCACCGGGTCCGGCAATGCCCCAGTGGCCGGCCCCCATTCCTGCATTTCACCGTCATCGCATGAGCAATACAGAAATTCTCCACCGGCTCCTTCTGGTCATCCGTCCCTATCGGCTCAAGCTCATCGTCGCCATGCTGTCGATGATCTTCGTCGCCTGCTTCACCGGTGCCCAGGCCTATCTCGTCAAGGACCTGCTCGACAAGATCTTCATGGAAAAGAACATCTTTTTCCTCAAGATGCTGCCGCTAGTGGTGCTGGTCATCTTCTTTCTCAAGGGAATCTTCTACTACCTCTACACCTTTCTCCTCGAGCAGGTCGGCCAGTCGGTGATCCGCGACTTTCGCGTGCAGATCTTCAACCACATCCACCGCCAGTCGCTGTCCTTTTTCAACACCATGCCCACCGGCACCCTGATGTCGCGCATCATCAACGATGTCAGTCTATTGCAACAGGCTGTCTCCAATGCCCTGGTCGGTTCGGTGCGTGACTTCTTCCAGGTCGTCATCCTCCTCGGAGTCGTTTTCTTCATGAACTGGCGGCTGGCCATGGTGTCCTTCATCGTCCTGCCCATCGCCGCCTATCCCATCGTCAAATTCGGCAAGCTCTTCCGGCGCTTGAGCACCAGAACACAGGAGGAGGTGGCCGGGGTCTCCAACATCCTCCACGAAACCATCACCGGCAGCCGCATCGTCAAGGCCTTCACCCGCGAGTCCTATGAAGGCGAGCGCTTCCTGCGCCAGGTAGGCAAGCTCTTTTCGCTGACCTTGAAGGACGCCAAGTACCGCTGCCTGCAACACCCGCTGATGGAGTTCATCGGTGGCGGCGCCATCGCCCTGATCATCTGGTTCGGCGGCAAGGAGGTCATCGCCGGAACCGCCACCCCGGGCACCTTTTTTGCCTTTCTTACCGCCCTCATCGCCGCCTACGAGCCGGTCAAGGGGGTGACGCGCATCAACTCCACCATCCAGCAGGGCATGGCGGCGGCCTCGCGGGTCTTCGCCATCCTCGATGTCGAGCCGGAAATCGGCGATAGGCCGGGGGCTTATCCCCTGCCCCCTTTTAGCAAAGAGATCGTCTTCAAGGATCTCACCTTCCGCTACGACGACCAGACGGCCGTGTTGTCGAACATCAACATCCGCGTGCCGGCGGGCGAGGCCCTGGCCATCGTCGGGCCAAGCGGCGGCGGCAAGACCACCTTTACCAACCTCATCCCGCGCTTTCTGGAGATCCGGGAAGGCAGCATCACCATCGACGCCATCGATATCCGCGACGTCACCGTGGCCTCGCTGAGGCGGCAGATCGCCATGGTCACCCAGCAGACCATCCTCTTCAACGACACCGTGCGCAACAATATCGCCTACGGCGATCTCCAGGCCAGCGACGAGGCAATTCGCGAAGCGGCCCGGGCCGCCTACGCCCTCGACTTCATCCTCGCCCTGCCGCAGGGTTTCGACACCATCATCGGCGAAGGCGGGGCGCGTCTCTCCGGCGGCGAGAGGCAGCGCCTCTCCATTGCCCGCGCCATCCTCAAGAATGCCCCGATCCTCATCCTCGACGAGGCCACTTCGGCCCTTGACAGCGAGTCGGAGCGGGAGGTGCAGAAGGCCCTGGACAACCTCATGAAAGACCGCACCACCTTCGTCATCGCCCATCGCCTGTCGACAATCAAGAACGCCACCAGGATCATCGTCATCAAGGACGGGGTCATCGTCGAAGAGGGCACCCATGACAGCCTTATGGCCAGGCATGGCGAGTACGAGCAGCTCTACACCATGCAATATACCTGAACCCACCGGCAGCACCGCCCCTGCCGCGAACCCATCGGCCACGCACCATGCAGAGCGTCTCCCGTTTTTGTCATCGCGCCAACAGCTGCGGCATCTTCTTCGTCGTCCTCTCCTGCCTGTTCATCCCCTTCTCGACCTCGCTGATGGGGGCCACCGCGACCCTGGCGCTGGTCTGCTGGGTGTTTTCCGGCGAGATAAGGAGGCTGCCGCAACTGTTGGCCTCCCAGCCCGCGGCACTGTGCGCCCTGGCCCTGTTCGCCCTCCTCGCCATCGGCGTCTTCTATGGCCCGACGGACAGTGACGACGCCCTGTCAGTACTTAAAAAATATCGCGAACTCGTGTATCTCGTCATGGTGCTGTCGCTGTTCCGCGACAACGAGGGCGCGGCACGAGTCGCCGAAGATGCGTTCATCGCTGGCTGCGTGGTGTTAATGACTGCCTCGTACGGCATCTATTTCGAACTGCTCCCTCCTGGAAAATTCGGCCATTCCCTGGTCTACCACATTACCCACAGCCTCTTCATGGCCATGCTCTCCTTTTGGGCCCTGCACCGCGCCTTTGCGTCGCGGGTCGCCATGCTGCCGTGGCTGGCGCTTTTCATGCTGGCCAGCGCCAACCTCTTCTATATCGCTCCCGGACGCACCGGCATGCTCCTCTATCTCACCCTGCTGGCCTTGATCCTGGTGCAGCGTCTCTCGTGGAAGAAGTGGCTGCCGGCGGCGATGCTGGCGGTAGCCGCGGTAGCGGCGATCTATGTCACCTCGGGCAACTTTTCGACACGGGTGCACGAGGCCATCGAGGAAGTCCGCACCTACCAGGCCGACTCCTCGCGTACCTCCCTGGGGATGCGTTTCGACTGGTGGCGCAACAGTCTGCAGCTCATCACCGAGAAGCCGCTGCTCGGCCATGGCACCGGCTCCTTTAAGACGGTGCAGGAAAAGCTCATCGAGGGCAGCGAAACGCAGAGCACCGACAATCCCCACAACGAGTACCTGATGCTCACCGTGCAGGGTGGCCTGGTTGCCCTGGCCCTCTTCATCGCTCTGCTGGTAACGCAGCTGGCCGCCTCGCTGCGGCTCGCCCCACCGCGCCGCCATCTTCTTCAGGGGGTGGTGGTGGCCATGGCCGTGGGTTGCCTGATGAACTCGTTTCTCTTCGACTCCCACCCCGGCCACTTCTTCGCCATTGTCTCGGCGGTTCTCCTCGTTTCATCTCCACGGAAAAACGTACTTTCCCCCCGCTAGCCAGCGACCTTGCCAGCCGACAACGGCAGGGTGAGAACGACTTCGGTGTATTGCCCGCGGCGGCTGTCGACGACGATAGCGCCGCCATGCTCTTCGACGATCTTGGCGGAGATGGCCAGGCCAAGGCCGGTGCCGCTGCCCTTGGTGGTGAAATAGGGATCGAAGATGCGCGGCAGATCTTCCGCGGCGATGCCCTCGCCGTTGTCGCGCAGAGTGAGCGTGAACTCCCCATTGCGACATCGTGCAGTGATGTCAAGGATCCCGCCATTGGGCATCGCCTGGACGGCGTTGAGCAGAAGATTGAGCAGCACCTGGTTGAGCTTGTCGACATCGACCGGCAGAGGTGGCAGGTCGTCGGGAACATCGACCCTGATGTCGATGCCCAGACTGCCGGCATCGGCCTGCACCAGGGACACCGACTTGCCGACGAGCTCGTTCGGGGCGACTTCACCGAGGTGGAGCTTTGCCGGACGGGCATAGTCGAGCAGCTCGCCGATGCTGCGATTGAGCCGTTCCACCTCTTTGACGAGGAGATCGGCGCTCTCGCCCCCACCCTCGCCTTTCTCCCGCCGCTCTTTGAGAACCATCGCCAGACCCTTGATCGAACTGAGCGGATTGCGCAGTTCATGCGCCACACCCGCGGCCATTTTGCCGAGGGCGGCAAGACGCTCGCTGCGCCGCAATTCCTTCTCCAGGGAGCGAATGGCGGTAAGATCGCGCAGGAGCAACACTTCGCCATCCGGTTTCTGGCGGTCGTCGTACACCGCCATGGTCGACAGCTGCAGGATCAGCACCCGTTTCGGGTCATGGTCGTAGACCAGTTCCGTCGGCCCGGGAAGGCCAGCGGCCAGCTTTTCCCCACGGAAGGCCCCGGCAACCATGGGCGGCAGGCATGCCTGGGGCAGCTTGCCGACAAGACGCTCACCTTCGATACCGAGGATCTCCGCGGCACTTGAATTGCAAAGACGGATCAGCCCCTGGCGGTCGGTGGCGATCAGGCCGATGGGCAACGCCGAGACGAGACGATCGGTAAAGGCATGCATCGCCCCGAGCCGCTGCTGCGAGCCGCGCAGGCCTTTGAGGGTAAGATATGACAGGCCGCCGGCGATGGCCACCAGCAGGGTGACCACGGTGAGCAGCACCAGTTGCAGCACCTGGCGCTGCAGGGACCCGGAGAAGTGCTGGAAATCGAGCTCGACGACAAAGACCAGCGAACGGTCGCGCAGCCGCCGCAGCTCTTCCTGCCAGGCCAGGAAATGACCCTGATCGACGTGGCGGCGCATCATCGCCATGCGGCGCCCGGCAGTCATATGCCCCCCCTCGGGAAAGCGCTCGCGCAAGGCGGGCGGGACCTGCCACGCCGCCACCTGGTAGCGATAACCTGCGCCACTCTCCTTCCTGTCGACGATGCGCGACACCACCCCCTGCTCCTCTTCCTGGCCCAGCCTGCCGAGAAGCTCCATCGCAGCAGGCCCGAGCTGGCGGCCGTTATCGGCGCCCTCCCCGGCGGCCAGCAGAATCGCCCCCGCCGGGTCGACGAGGCGCACCGCCACCACCCCGGGCTGCTCGGCGGCTTGTTCCATGACTTCGCGCATCTGCTCTTCCCAGCCAGCCCGTTCCTCGGTGCGCAGCCTCTGCCGCAATCCCTCGCGGGCGGCGCTGTTGATGAAGCGGACGAGAGTCAAGGCGCGCTGCTCCATTGACTTGCCGAGCAGTTCCATTTCGCGCTGGTAGTTGCTCACCCCGAAAATCCCCAGCAGCAGCAGAAGGAGGATGCCGGCGAGGAGAAGAATCCACGGAGAGAAACCGAGCAGCGGCGAGGCCGCCTTACGCTGGCCGTTGGGCGTATTCATGGGCAACGATCTTTTCGAGGATGACCTTGGAAATCATGTAGGTGGGGACGATGCCTTCGTCCCCCATCGGCCCGGAGGCCAGTGTCTGGCCGCTCTGCAGCGGGTTGTCCGAGGCATAGTAGGCATATCGTGTCTTCATGTTGGCCGGGATATGCCCCTGGATGATGGCCCCGCTGATCGCCTTCTGGTAATGGCCGCCCTCCATCTCCAGGCCAATGGCCCGCCACGACGAGGTGTGGAAACGCTGCAGCACGTCGCGGTTCTGTAGCGATGTGCCGAGAACGGTGACCATCGGCCCGGTGAAAACCGTTACCCCGGAGTCGAAATCGGCGGCGGAGAGGTCATTGGCGACGATATAGTTGTCGGCCGTGCCCTCCATGACATGGGCGGTGGCCAGCATGATGTCGCCCTTTTTCCCCGGCAAGACCCCGGCCTTGCCCATGATGGAAATGGAGGCGATTTCAAGGGACTGCTCCGCGCCGTTGCTTTCCTCGGGGTGGAGCAGCTCGTCCATGATATCGAACGCCTGGGTGCCGAAGGCATAGTCGATGACCAGCAGCAGCGGGCGGCTGATGAGCAGCTGTTCGCAGTCGATGCCCAGCGCAGGATGAAGAGGACATCCGTGCAGCTGCGCCAGATCGATGATATTGACGTCGATGGTCGAACCCGAGGTGTCGGCGAGGTAGGTGAATCCGTGGCGCTGCGCATATTCCTCTACTTCGCGGTCACGATCACGCACGGCACGCACCATGGCGTAAAGATCCTCGGGAACCTTGTGGCCAATCTCGGTCAACGCCCCCGGCCCGTAGATGAGATTGCGCATCGAATGCATATTGGCGCTGACGATATGTATCGGCCGTTTCTCGTACTCGAGACGGCGCAAGGTCTGGCGCAGCCTTGTGGCCCACAGGGCGGCATGGCTCTGGTGGTCGATCATCTCGTGCAGTGAGGGTGTGAAATAGACCACCAACTCGTTGCGCTTTTCACGCTGCTCGTCCATAACCCGGCGCCCGATACCGTAGATGATCTCAAACAGGCTGCTGTTGCTGTCATGCTCGAGACGGTTCCTCTCCAGGTACTCATAAGCGTCACGGGTCTCCTTGTAGGTGCGTCCGAGGATGATCGAGAGGTTCCACAGGGCCCGCTCGAGCTCTTCCCCCTCCGGGGCGCCTTCTTGGGTGACGACACGCTCGAGTTCGCTCCATTCCGAGCTGACGCCATCACCGCGGCTGGAGACCTGGCGGTAGATCTTCCACGCTTCGATGTTAAGGAACGTGATATGGGTGAGGATATCGTATATCTCGCTCTTACCGGTGGTAATGACAAAGCAGTATTCTTTCTCCGATACGGCATAGGAAACACGACGCCGTTTAAGGGGCACGATGCGCGCAAACGAGGTGTCGTGGAAGTCCTCCTGGGCGGTGAGGGTGATCCTCGTGCAGCGCTCGATGCCCTTGGGCATGCGATCGAAGACATACTGCAGGCCCTGCAGCTCGACCACCCGGTTGTCCGACATCGAGCCGTAGATCTCCGGACTGAGCTGTTTCAAGGCCTCGGCAAGCTTTTCACCGATACGCCCCGAGGGACGGTAGGAGCCCTGCAACGTCATGGAGTCGGCGAGTATTTTAAAGGTTCTTATGGCGATGCGCGCCTTCTGCGATTTGGAAAGTTCCTGCATTGGTCCTCCACAGAGTTGAAAATCGGCCTTGGCAAGACTTGCCGAGAGAAGTGCCGCCGCCCCTTTGGGGTGGAGATAATGACAAGGCCTGGCCCAGAGAAGAGGCCATGATGCAAATCATAGCGATGACAGCGAAAAAAGGCCAAGCAATTTCGCACCGGACGAGCTGGCACGGGGGGACTTCGCCCCATGTATGTGCCTTTTTTACGGTCAAGGCGCATGGTGCGAGGCTGACGCTATCGGCGAAAAGGCGCCCAGGCTCGTTTGGGCTCACCGCTTACGTTTTCGCCAAAGGCCGAAGAGGGGCGAGGTTCGGCGAAGTGAGTCCTTTCTCAGCAATGGGCAACAGAGGGTGGACAAAACGACACTGCAGTTCGCCTGAACGATGTCGAACGTCGCGAAAACCGGAAATCAGAGAGGTGGTATGGGTGTAGCGAAAAGCAAGCGTTCAAGCATGGTGAGAAGACGCTCCCGGCCCTGACCCGATTTGGCCGAAAAGAGCACCCGCTCCTCCGGCCGGATGCCATGACCGGCGTCGAGGGCGCGCGCGTGCTGCTCGCGCAGGCTGCCGGAGAGCTTGTCGATCTTGGTATACACCGGCAGTCGCGGGATGTTGTGCTCCCGCAGCCAGGTGAGTATCTGGCCATCCTGGGTCTTGGCTTCGTGGCGAATGTCAAGGATGACCACCACTCCCTTGAGGCTCTTGCGGGTCTCCACATAGGAACTGATCAGGCCTTGCCAGGCGTCCTGCATGGCCCTCGGCACCTTGGCGTAGCCATAGCCGGGAAGGTCGACGAGATAGAATTGCCCGTCGACGTTGAAGAAGTTGAGCCCTTGGGTCTTGCCAGGACGGGCGCTGACCTTGACGAGACTCTTGCGACTGATGAGGGTGTTGATGAGGCTCGACTTGCCGACGTTGGAGCGCCCGGCGAAGGCCACCTCCGGCAACAGCGGCTCGGGCAACTGCTGCCGGTTATGGACGCTGAGCAAAAACTCGACGTTATGGAATTCGAGGGCCATGGACGCTCTCTCTCAGATGACCTTGTTGAGCGAATATTCGATGATGCCCTCTGCCCCGAGTTTCTTCAACTTGGGGATAAGATCGCGGACGATGTCCTCGGAAACCACCGTCTCCACCGAGTACCAGTCCTGGTTGTAGAGGCTGGCGACAGTGGGGGCGTTGATGCTCGGCAGGATGGCGACGATTTCTTCGATGATGGCGTCGGGGACGTTCATCTTGAGACCGACGATTCGGTCGGCGCGCAGGGCCCCCTGCAGGAGCAGGGCGATATTCTCGATTTTTTCCCTCTTCCATGGATCTTCCCAGGCCGCTCGATTGGCGATGAACTGGGTGTTGGACTGCATCAGTTCGTGGATGATGCGCAGCCCATGGGCGCGAATGGTGCTTTCCGTCTCGGTGACCTCGACGATGGCGTCGGCGAGGCCGGAAACCACCTTGGCCTCGGTGGCTCCCCAGGAGAACTCGATGTCGACATCGATACCCTTGTCGGCGAAAAAGCGGCGGGTGACGTTGACCAGTTCGGTGGAGATTTTCTTGCCGTGAAGGTCATTGATGGTTCTGACCTCCGAATCGCCGGCGACGGCGATGACCCAGCGGGTCGGACGCTTGCTCACCTTGGAATAGATGAGGTCGCAGACGAGGACCGTGTCCGAGTCGTTCTCCATGGTCCAGTCCTTGCCGGTGATGCCGGCATCGAGCATGCCGCCTTCGACATAGCGGGACATCTCCTGAGGCCGGCAGATAGAGCAATCAAGTTCGGGATCGTCAATCTTCGGAAAGTAGTTGCGCGCTGCCGGTTTGATCAGCCAGCCGGCTTTCTCGAAAAGTTCTATGGTGGCCACTTCGAGGCTGCCTTTCGGCAATCCCAGTTTCAGCTGTTTCATTATCGCGTTCTCCTTCTTCTCTTCTCGCCCACTTCGCGGCGTTACTTTTTCCTGCCGTAAACGGTCTCCGGATCGAAGACCTTCTCGCCGATCGCAACCAGCTCGTCGTCTTGCAGGCGACGATAAAAACACGAGCGATGTCCGGTATGACAGGCAGCACCGCCCAGCTGTTCAACCAGGTAGATGACGGTGTCCTCGTCACAGTCGACGAGGATTTCACGGATGAGCTGCACATGCCCCGAGCTTTCGCCCTTCAGCCACAGCGAGTTGCGGGAGCGGCTCCAGTAATGGGCCTTTCCAGTCGCCAGGGTCCTTTCCCAAGCGGTTTCGTTGATATAGGCGAGCATCAGCACCTCTTTGCTCTGCCAGTCCTGAGCCACGGCGGGCAGCAACCCATCCGGGGATTTTTGAAAATTGAGGGAGGTCATGGTCGTTTTTACCAGGAGAATTATCTGAAGTGCACTCTAAAAAGACGCTAAAACTAGACAGCCCATGCGCCTTTGTCAAGCAGTCGAGGAAGTTTTGTCCAGCCAGGACAAGAACGGGGCGCCTGCGCTGAAACACCATGCAAGCGATGGGCTTAACGCCTTCAGGCAGATTGCTGTATCGGTGCAACGCACGCCATGATTCGCAGGTTTCATGCAAGGATTTCTCTCATGAGAATTGATCTGGGCAAGCGATGCCCAACAACCTCGGCCCCCGCATCTTCCGGTTTTCCGTACACTATTTCCGGATTTCCGCTCTGTTTGATGCTCCATCAACAAGCAATAAAATGGATTACACCTGTATTACCAGCCTCCCCACAAGCAGAAAATATCTGGTATTATAATTGCTAGGCTTTTATACTACAAACTAGTTTCTATGGGTTAGGTAATAAGTATTTTTACGTATTCAAGGAGGTTGGATTATGAGGGGTATTTGGGCTGCTGTAGCGGTGGGTGCACTGATGATTGGAGCAGCGGCGTTTGCAGATGCCAGTTCCATCACCTATCTGCGCTCAAATGTAGGACAACCGTGGTATCAAAGCAGCAACGAACAGGCCATGAACGCGGTCTTCAGCGCAGGAAACTGGGCTGATCTTCGCTACGAAACCGTCAACACCGACATTCTCTTTTCCACGTTGACATCCTTCATCTTTATGGAGGGTGGCGATTTTACGGCTGACGAACTGGAAAACTTTCTCGCTGCCAACGGAGCAGCCGTAGAAAACTGGGTTTCAAGTGGCGGTCGCCTCTTTATCAATTCCGCACCCAACGAAGGCGATGGGATGGATCTTGGTTTCGGCGGAATCCACCTCAATTTCAATCTAGACAACACTTATGTGTCGCGTAACGTGACTGGATCCGATCCTTTGCATCCGATCTTTACCGGCCCGTACGGAAACACTGGATATCAATTTACAGGTAATTTCTTCAGCCATGCAACCTTTTATGGCGCTGGAGTGACCGGTCTCATCACAAGTGACGAAAGGAGTGAAATGGTCTTGGCGGAAATGAACTATGGGGCAGGTTACGTCATGTTCGGAGGCATGACGACAGTAAACTATCAATCACCGTACTCGCTTGAGCTACGTGAAAATATCCTCTCATATGTTTATTCCCATGACCTCAATCCGGTTCCCGAACCGGCCGCCATGCTCATCTTTGGCGTCGGAATAATCGGTTTAGCGGCTGCATGCAGGAGAAAAGGTCGCCAGTAACCGAAGAAACAACCACAGAGCTTGTATCATAGCATTTCAGATATACATAGCTTTTAGGAACACTCGCCACAAGGAATGAATATCATGAAACCATCTTTGCAACGAATTGCCATTGGCGTCGCCATTTTTTGCACATTCGGAACAGCCCAGGCGACCATTATCGATTTCACCGGAATCAATTTCAGTGGCGCAAGCTTTACGATCGGTGACGTCACTCTCACAGATTCTATTGGCGCTGGTCTTCTGACAGGATCGTTCTCGGAATCGAACTATTCAAACGCGCTTGCCGTTTTTAGGGACGATCTCAGCAAATTGCAACTCTCATTCTCAAGATACTACGATTATCTTTCATTTGAGTTTGGCAACGACCACCCTGGCTTCGGATCACCATTCGGCAAGATGCATTTAGATCTCTACCTCGACGGGCAATCGGTTGCGACCTATTCCCTTACTGCAAACTGGGACGACAAAATGAATCAGTCTTTAGCCGGAACGGGCCTCTTCAACTATGCCGAGATCTATTACGACACACCTCTCATCGAGATTATTGACAATATAGAGTACAGAATGAGCGTTAGCCAAACACCCGAACCGGCGACGGTGTTTCTCATTGGAGTTGGCATTGTCGGACTCGCAGTTGTACGGCGAAAGAAATGAGTTCACATTTACGGGCGAGAAGACTTTGTTTTTCACGACCCTTGTGAAATTTATCAAGTGAAGAGAAGCTTTAAGAAGAATCAGGGAGAATAAATTTTGAAAAGCTTGTTGATTGGAGCGGCAACTTGTTTGCTGTTTTTTGCGGCAGCAGAGATGTCAAACTCGACTGTTGTCAATTCGTTGCCCGGCGGAACAATAAATTCGATGCCGAATATCGATTACTTCGGCACAGGTCCCAAGAATTTTGGAGAAGGAATTACGTGGTACAGCGAATATGATCAATCTGTATTCGGCTATGACAACGGTTATGGATTTAACTCGAATGGCTACTGGGGCCAAGGATTGATAATGGCCGGCACCAACGACAGGACTTCCACGATGACATTTGAGTTCACGACCCCCATAACCGGAGTCGGCGGCTTTATAAATTACGCTCCAGGCTATGGCACCCCTGTCATATCGGCTTATGATTCAACAAGCGCTCTTATAGAAACCACAACGGTCAACTTCTCAACGGGGGGCGGTAATAATTCGGGAATGTTCTATGGCTTCCTCGAAACCACTGCCCAGATAAAGTATTTCACTCTTTCTGGAGCGTATATCGGTATAGCAAACCTTACCACAACTGAAGCGGCCCCTGTTCCAGAACCAGTAAGCATGACCCTCTTCGGCATCGGCATAGCTGGTCTGATTGCATCCCGCAGGCAGAAAAAAGGTTGTCAAGGTGAGCGGCACCGGGATAACTTTTGCCTCTGAGAACCACACCAATCCTGGTCTGGTTACGTTCCAACAGCGATTCTCTTCTCATCACCCTGGTTGGCGCAAAAGACAAAGTCCGATTGGCACCCTTTCAACCAGAAAGTCATGCTCTCGTGGTTACGCGGTATCGACCGATACGTCATATTCGCCATGGGCGCCATGACGAATATGACGTACTGCCACCCTCATGAGCGCTTGCATATCTGACTGCTTTTCCTGCATATTCATCTCGCCCCGGCTGCACCAAGGTCATCCCAACAAGAACACAAAGGTTAACTTTCGCACAGACCATGGAACCTGTTGAGATAACGGTGTAAAGAAATCCGCAGGTCGTGGTTTTTCCATCTTCCTTGCCTTCTCCCCCTGCCGCGTTCTACCAGGCAAGCCCACCCATCCTTTCTTGCCCCTTGCATTGAAAGAGTACCTCCCTATAGTATGCTGGCTTATAAGAAATCCATAGGAGGCCCCGCCTTCCTTGCCCACATCTATCAAAACTCGAGGAGACGTGACACCCATGTCCACCCCCAACCCCAACGATCTGGTTGTTTTCACCTACACAGGCCTGCTTGACAATGGCGAGGTCTTCATCGCTTCAGAGGAAGGCAAGCCGGCTCAAGCGGTTCTCGGTAATTCCGACTTGCCGCCAACCCTTGAAGCCGGCATTCTAGCCATGAAAGTCGGCGAGACGAAAAAAATCCGCATCCCCCCTGAGGAGGGCTATGGCCCGAGGCTCAAAGAGTTGTTGCAGACCATCGATAGCCAGCAACTTATCGACCAGCTAAAGCCAAAACCTGGCATGATCGTCCAACTCCGTGTGAACCGGGAGGGGGGCGAGGCCCAGGTTCCGGCAACAGTCATCGCAGTGGAAGGCAGTCGCCTTACCGTCGACTACAACCACCCACTGGCCGGCCATCACCTCACTTATAGCCTCACTCTCCTTGAAATCTCCGCCAATCCCGGCACCCCGAGCTGAGATTCCCCGCCTTGCCGCGGCCTCAGGTCGCGGCGCCCTTCCTAGGCAACCTGTTGTTGCGATTTTTTTTTGCTCCCGCCTGTACATTCCCCGTTCGCCATGTATAACCATCGGTGAAGGAGCAGGACAATCAACCTCACGCAGGAGCACAATATGGAAATCGAAGACGACGAAATCTTGCAGGGCTTTATCGAAGAATCCTTGGAACATCTGGCGGACATCGAAAACGACCTGCTGGCTATCGAGGAACGTGGCGCCGATATCGACGAAGACCTCGTCAACAAAGTCTTCCGTGCTGCCCATTCGATCAAGGGCGGCGCCGGCTTCATGGGCCTGACCACCATTCAGGAGCTCAGTCACGCCACCGAAAATGTCCTCGGGCTGATCCGCAGCAAGAAGCTCATCCCCACGCCGGAGATTATCAATGTCCTGCTGATCGCCTCCGATCAGCTGCAGAGCATGATCGAGGACGTCCATAACAGCAACGAGGTCGACATCTCAGCCCACCTCGTGCCGCTTAACGCCATCGCCGACGGCACATACAGTCAATCTGCCGTCGACGCGCCGCAGCGTGCAGCCAAAGCCGCGCCTCCCCCGGAACCACCGGCGCCGGCGAAAGCCCCGGCCAGTGTGGAGTCTAAACCAGTTCCTCTGGCGGAGACTCCCGCCCCACCGGAGCCACCCGCAACTCAGGCGGAAAGCATCGTCGAAGCCGAGGCAGACGCCGAAGACGACGACATTGAGGCCAACGGCGACAATATAGAGGACGACAGTACCGACGCCAACGACTTTACCGCTCCGGCGCGTGGCGGAAGCCGCAGCAAGACGGCTGGGCCGCCTGCCAAGACCGAGACCACTCTGCGCGTGCATGTCAGCCTGCTCGACTCCCTGATGAATCTCGCCGGCGAACTGGTACTGAGCCGCAACCAACTCCTGCAGACTATTGGCAGCGACGACCTGCGCAACGCCGAGGCGGTCGGCCAACGTATCGACCTCATTACCTCGGAACTGCAGGAAGCGATCATGCTCACCCGCATGCAGCCCATCGGCAACGTCTTCAGCAAGTTCCCGCGGGTGGTGCGCGACCTCGCCAAGAAGCTCGGCAAAACCATCGACCTGACCATTGTCGGCAAGGACGTCGAACTCGACAAAACCATCATCGAGGCCATCAACGACCCCCTCACCCATCTGGTGCGCAATTCGGTCGATCACGGTATCGAGAAGCCTGCTGACCGCAAACGCATCGGCAAGTCCGAGATCGGCCTGGTGGTGCTCAAGGCCTATCACGAAGCCGGCCAGGTAGTCATCGAGATTAGCGACGACGGCAAGGGCCTCGACGGCGAAGCCCTTGCCGCCAGTGCCGTCAGCAAGGGCCTGCTCTCGCCGGAACAGGCCCAGGTGATGTCGGATAAGGAGAAGATCAACCTCATCTTCCTTCCCGGCTTCTCCACCGCCAAGGAGGTGACCGATGTTTCCGGCCGCGGTGTTGGCATGGACGTCGTCAAGACCAACCTTGACCAGCTGGGGGGACACGTCGACATCATTTCCACCAAGGGCGCCGGCACCACCATCTCCATCAAGCTGCCGCTGACCCTGGCGATCATCCCCTGTCAGATCATCGAAACAGGAGGCGAGCGCTACGCTATCCCCCAGGTCAACCTCGAGGAGCTGCTGCGCATCCCCGCTGCCCAGGTGCAAAACCGTGTTGAGCGCGTCGGCGACGCCGAGGTAGTGCGCCTGCGTGGCACCCTGCTGCCGCTCATCCGCCTCGCCGACGTCATCGGCATCGAACGCACTTATTACGACCTCAACAACGAAGAAGTCAAGCCGGACCGTCGCGAGAACACCGCCGATCGCCGCAGCAAGGAATCGCCGCTGTTCCGCAGCCAGAACGAACAAGACAAGCGGCAAGGAGGGAGGAACGACCATCCGCCACGCTCGGTGCTCGACCGTCGCAACTCTGCCTCCAGCGCCCTCAACATCGTCGTCGTCTCCACCGGGGCGATGAAATACGGCCTCATCGTCGACCGTCTGCTCGACTCGGAAGAAATCGTCATCAAGCCCCTCGGTCGTCATCTCCAACAATGCAAGGGCTACGCCGGAGCGACCATCATGGGTGATGGCCGCATCGCTCTCATCCTCGACGTCGCCAACCTGGCGCGCATGGCACGCCTCACCTCCCTCGATGGCTCGGACCGCGCCTCCGAGGTGGCCAAGGCCGAGGCCGACGCCCTGCGCGCCCAGAAAGACCGCCAGTCACTGCTCATCTTCAAGAGCTCGGAGACCGAACACTTCGCCGTGCCGCTCAACCAGGTGGAACGCATCGAGAAGATCAGCCGCAACGATATAGAAGACCTTGGCGGCAAGCGGGTCATGAAGTACCGCGGCGGCAGCCTCAGCCTGATGTGCATCGACGACATGGCCTCGGTGAAACCGCTGGCCGACCACGACAACCTGCTGGTCATCGTCTTCAATATCGCCAAAAGGGCGGTGGGCCTTCTCGCCATCGGTCCTATCGACGCCATCGAGGTCAACGCCGACATCGACGACGTCACCCTCAGCCAGCCGGGGATCATGGGCTCGATCATTATCGACCAGCACACCACCATGCTGGTCAACGTCTACGAGATGGCCCAGGCCCTTTATCCGCAGTGGTTCGTCGAACGCGAGAAAGTGGTCTTCGAGCCGGAAGGCGACGTCAAGGCGCCGACCATCCTCATCGCCGAGGACTCCAAGTTCTTCCGCAACCAGGTCAAGGGGTACATGACCGAGGTCGGCTACGATGTCGTCGAGGCCGAGGATGGGGTAGAAGCCTGGGACAAGCTGCACGAGTACGGCGACCAGATCACCATGCTGGTCACCGATATCGAAATGCCCAATATGAATGGCTTCGATCTCACCCAGCGCATCCGCCAGGACGAAAAATTCGGCAAGCTGCCGATCATCGCCCTGACCACCCTGGCCTCGGCAGAAGACGTCGCCAGGGGCCAGGCGGTCGGCGTCAACGAATACCACATCAAGCTCGACAAGGAGCGACTGATGGTCTCGGTACACGATTACGTCAAGCGCAGGCATTGATTCCGGGGCGGCCCAGCGCCGCCCGACACTTCGCCCTCCCACTATGGTATAACTATGGCTGACAGCAGATCGATCGGAGACAGCAAACGGATAGTCGAGCTCGCCACCTTCTTTGTCGGGGATGCCCTGTGCGGCATGGACATCCTCAAGGTGCAGGAGATCAATAAACTGATGCAGATGACCAAGGTGCCCCAGGCGCCGGACTATGTCGTCGGCATCCTCAACCTTCGCGGCCAGATCGTCACCATCATCGACCTCGGCCTCAAGCTCGGCCTGGGCGCCACCGACCTCTCCCAGGACCCGCGCAACATCATCGTCAACTCGTCCGGTGGGGCGGTAGGACTGCTGGTACGCAAGATCAGCGACGTCGTTTCCGCCGACATGGAGCGCCGCGAGCCGGCGCCAGCCAATATGCGCGGCATTCAGGGCGAGTACTTCACCGGCGTCTATAAAACCGACAACACCCTCATCGGCATTCTCAACGTCGACAAGGTGCTCAGCTTCGAGGACTAGGCGACGATGATCGGCAGCAAGAACCTGCGTGTACTGGTGGTCGACGACACCATCGTCTATCGTAAGGCGGTCTCAGATATCGTTGACGAGATCCCCGGTGTAGAGCTCGCCGGGGTGGCCCATAACGGCAAGATCGCCTTGGCGAAAATCGCCACCTTAAAGCCCGACATCCTCACCCTCGACATCGAGATGCCAGAGATGAACGGCATCGAGGTCCTGGCCGAGCTGCAAAAGAAGCACCCTGGCATTGGCGCCATCATGGTCTCGACGCTGACCTCGGAAGGCAGCGACATGACCATGCGCGCCCTCGAACTCGGCGCCTTCGACTTCATCCTCAAGCCGCAAAGCAAGAACCAGACAGAGAGCAAGCGGGAGCTGCGCGCCGCCCTGGAGCCGATGTTCAAGGCGTTTTCCAGGTCGCGCCACGCCACGCAGCTCCTCTACGGCCGGAGCAGGCCCTCGCCCGCTCCAGCCACTGCCCTGTCTCGGCCCGCGACTGCGCCGCTGGCGCGGCCGGCGGCCATCGCCAAACCTTCGGTGCAGCGTCGCGGCAAATCGGAGATCGTCGTTATTGGCATTTCCACCGGCGGGCCCAACGCCCTCAACCAGATGCTGCCGCAGCTCCCCGGCGATCTCGGCGTGCCGGTGCTCATCGTCCAGCACATGCCGCCGGTATTTACCAAATCGCTTGCGGCGAGCCTCGACAAGAAATGCCAGTTGACGGTGAAAGAGGCGGTCAACGGCGAGAACATCCTCCCCAACATGGTCTATATCGCACCAGGCGGCAAGCAGATGAAGCTCACCGCCGGCACCGACGGCCTCAACCGGCGCATCAAGATCACCGACGACCCCCCGGAGAATTCCTGCCGCCCTTCGGTGGACTACCTCTTCCGCTCCGTGGCCGATTACTACGTCGGCCGGACGACGGCGGTGATCATGACCGGCATGGGCTCGGACGGCACCCAGGGGCTGGGAATCCTCAAGCAGAAAGGCGCCTATGTCATTGGTCAGGACGAGGCCTCGTGCGTCGTCTACGGCATGCCCAAAGCCCCGGCGGAACTGGGCTATGTCGATGTGGTGACGCCACTGCAGCGCATCGCCGCCGAGATCGTCGCCAGTGTGAAATGATGAAGGCGCCACTCCCCTGCCCCCCACCCTCGACCAGCGAGCGACCATGATAAAGATCAATCCCGCCGAACTCAAGCTCGTGGCGCAATACATCCAGGAGATATCGGGAATTTTTCTCGACCAGAGCAAGGCCTATCTGTTCGAGACGCGCCTCAGTTCGGTGGCCGAAAGCTATGGCTGCAAGTCCTACCAGGAACTGCAGGCCAAGGCCCGGCAGGACGGCAGCAAGGTCATCGAGAAGGCAATTGTCGATGCCATTACCACCAACGAGACCTTGTTCTTCCGCGACAAGGGGCCCTTCGAGCTGTTGCAGCACAAGATCCTTCCCGAGGTTATCGACGCCCGCACCCCGCGGGCCGGGGGGCGCGTGCCGGTGCGCATCTGGAGCGCCGCCGCCTCCACCGGGCAGGAGCTTTATTCCATCGCCATCATCATCAAGGAACTGCTGCGCGACGCCGCCAACTACTCTTTCAACCTGTTGGGCACGGATATCTCCGATGCCGCCATCGCCCAGGCAAGTTACGGCAAGTACAACCGCTTCGAGATCGAGCGCGGCCTCGACAAGAAATACCTGCAGAAATATTTCAACCTCTTCGGCGACTCGTGGAAGATCAAGGATGAGATCAGGGCCATGGTTACCTTCAAGAAATTCAACCTCATGCAGCCCCTCTCCTCCCTCGGCAAGTTCGACATCATCTTCTGCCGCAACGTCGCCATCTACTTCACTCTCGAAGACCGTAAAAAACTCTTCAACAAGCTGGCCGATTGCCTGGCGGATGACGGCTATCTCCTCATCGGCTCGACGGAGTCGCTCACCGGGGTATGTTCCCGGTTCGTGCCCAAGCGACATCTCCGCACCATTTTTTACCAAAAGCAATAGAGCGAGGCGCGCCCATGAAAAATCTCTCCATACTGGTCGTCGACGATGATCCGGTGGTCCGGCACCTGCTCGAGCAGCGGCTGAAGAAGGAACGCTATCAGGTGGACGTCGCCGAGGATGGCTATGCCGCCGAGCGCATGATGCGGCAACGCTTTTACGATGTGGTCATCACCGACCTGATGATGCCCGGGGATCTGGGCGGAATAGAGGTGCTGGAACTCGCCAAGGAGATCAACAGCCGCACCGAGGTGCTGCTCATCACTGCGCACTCCTCGGTCAATACGGCGGTGCAGGCGATGAAGAAGGGGGCGGCGGACTATCTCGAAAAACCGATCAACTTCGACGAACTCTTCCTGCGCATCGACAAGATCGCCAACATGCAGACCATCCTGCGCAGCGCCCAGGATTTGCAGCTGGCCATGGACACCACCGAGAATGTCGCCGCTGCGACCATCCAGCATCTCGAGATGCTGGTCGCCCGCCTGCAGCAAAACCTCAACGATATCGAGACTATCCTTCGCGATGTCGAACTGGAAGAGGAGCAGCGCATCGACCGGGCGATCGATATCATCAACAGAGGCTGAGAGAGCCCTTCGTCGGGAACGTCTTCGCGAGGACGACCCTTATCTCCCTGGCGAACCGGCACGGGGTTTTCTCCATACCGGTCTGCCATTCGCCAGCCCCCGTCAGAGAAGGCGGGCGAACCGTTATTCTTCGGCGGCCAGTCGCGCTTCCTTCAGGCCGATGGTATCCTTGACCCGGGCCTCGTCGAACATGGCCCCCTTGACCTTGGCGCCAGTGAGATCGGCCGCGCTGAGATCGGCCTTGTAGAGATCGGCGTTTTTCAAGGAGGCCTCCTTCATATTGGCGTTGCGCAGGATGGCTCCCTTGAGGTTGGCCTCGTCGAGTTTAGCCCCTTCGAGATTGCAGCGACTGAGATCGGCCTTCTCGAGGTCGGCTCCGGCGAGATTTTTCCCCGCAAGGTCGCAGTCGACCAGCTTACAGGCAAAACATTTCCTGCTGTCGAGGAGTTGGGCAATCCTGTCGCTTCCCCCGGCGGAGTCGGCTGCCTGCTTGACCGTTTCGCTCACCTTGCCGCCTTCGGCTTTCTTGGCGGCGGCAATCTTGCGCTCCTCGGCCCTCTTCTCCTCCTGGGCTGTTCTGGCCGCCTGGGCTTTCTTCTCCTCGTCAGCTTTTCTCGCCGCTTCGGCCTGCTTCGCTTCTTCAGCCTTTCTGGCCTTTGCCGCTCTGGCAACTTCCTCAGCCTCCTTTTCGGCGGCGGCCTTCTGTTCTTCAGCTATTTTCCGCTCTTCTTCCGCCTTGCGGGCCTCTTCCTTCTTCCTCGCCTCGACGAGCCGCTGTTCTTCCTCAGCCTTTTTCGCCTGCTCGGCCCGGAGTTTCTCGACGGCCACTTTCTCGGCCTCCCTGGCTGCGGCAATACGCTTTTCTTCAGCCGCCTGCGCCTCCTCGGCCCGCTTCTTCTCGACAGCCACTCTTTCTTCAGCGATGCGTTTTTCTTCTGCCGCTTGGCGTGACTCCTCAGCCGCTTGGCCGTCCCGTTCTGCCCGGGCGATCTCGGCGGCCTTCTCGAGGTCAAGGTCTACCGCCGGCGGGGGTTGCGGCGCCGCCTTGGCCTTCTGTGGTTCCTGGGGCTTTGCCACGGCAGTCGGCGTTTCCTCGCTCGTATCCCTGCTTTGCCGAGACGCTGGCGCAGCCTGCCCCTCCATCGGAGACACTTCGCCCTTGTCGCTTGCCAGCCGTTGCACCGTCCCCCCCGCAGCAGCACGGTCGGCGGCGGGTCGCGCCGCAGCCGCCTCCCCCCCGACCATGGCCATCACCGGAGGGGCTGCCTTCTTCACTGGCGCGACGCTGCCAACCATCTTTGGCACTGTCTCGCCCTGAGAAGCCGCCATCTCTTCAGCGCGCCCCAGGGAAGCTGCTCCTGGTTCCGGGGCCTTCTTGGGAATGGCTTGATCGGGAACAAAGACCTGCTGCTCGACATCGGTGACACCGACATCGACATAAGGCCGGGCGCTTACGAACTCTCCGTCAAACCGGGCCCCTTCAAGGTAGGAGCTGTCCAGGGAGGCGCCGCGTAGATCGGCGCCGCGTAGATCGGCTTCACTGAGGTCGCTGCCGCCGAAGATGGTGCCGCGCAGGTTGGCATTGCGCAGATTGGCTCGCGACAGGTTGGTCAAGGTAACCCTTGCCCCTGAGATATCAGCCCCTTCGAGGTCCGCTCCAACGAGTTCCAGCCGGCTGAGATTTGCTCCGGCAAGATTGCACCCTTTACAGCTTTTCTCCTGCTGCAGCTTGGCGACATTGTCCTCGACCGTCTTTTCCGGCGAGGCCTGCGCCATGCCTGCGGCGAAGGCCATAAGGGTCAAGGCACCCGATCGGGTCAAGGCGAGGAGATGTTTCTTGCTGTTCATAGGCGTCGTTTCCAGGTTGCTTCCCCAGATGTGGGGGCTGATAAAAGGTGAGCGGATATAGGAGGAAAGGGCTACGAAACATACAGCATCGAGGGAAAAGGTGTCAACGGCAGGCTGAAGTTTCAGCGGAGTCCTTCAAACGTTCGCTGGCCCCGGGCCTGGCGGGCATTGTTATCAAAAGCTTCCCTCTTCTGTCAAAAAAATGAACGATATCAATGAACCTTCACTCTCAACGGCATGGCCGGTCTCTTCGTTTCGAACTGCGCCATGCCATCGGAGGGAACATATGGCGCATCCCGTTCAAGGCACATCTTCCCCCAGAGAGAACGAAAGGCCCGGCAGCAAATGGAAAACGCTATTGTTTTCCATCCTTTTCCTATGATATGCTGGAACTTTCGAAAGGGGCCGCGGCTTTCGTCGACACTCACTTCAAAGCGATCGCTGCGCCAGCGATGAAGAGAAGGCGCTCCCCGGGGGATGCGGCGCCGCAATTCTCCCGCATCGCGGCACGAGTCACCGCGCACACCCCTTTTTCAACCTCGAGCCCGGACGACGTCGCCCATGCCCGCCAACGCCATGAGGAAAAGCGAGGAAGAGACCATGTCCTTCCTCGAGCATCTGCCGATCTTCCTGAGCCTCAACGTCGACGAGTTGTCCACGCTGGCCAGGCATATGAGCTACATTCATCTGCAGCGCGGCGAGTACCTCTTCGTCGAAGGGGATCCCGGCACATTTCTCGGCTTCGTCGTCAACGGCATCCTCGAGGTGCAGAAGCGTCGTGAGAGCGGGGATTACGTGACTCTGGCGCGACTCACCAAAGGGGCCTCCATCGGCGAGATGGCGCTCATCGACAAGTCGCCGCGCTCTGCCACGGTCATCGCCAGGCAGGCGGCGACCCTGGTGACCCTCACCGACCGCGCCTTCGATCTTCTGGCTGAGCGGCACCCGCCTCTCGGCATCAAGGTGATCCGCAAAATCGCCAGGTTGCTCAGCCTCAACATGCGGCGCACCTCGAGCAGGCTGGCCGACCTCATACAGGCGCCCTGAAGGGGCGGAACCACTCCCACGCATCGCGCACCAAGGCCGGCGACAAGGTACCCATGGCTGCACCCCCGACAATACTTATTGCCGACAGAGAAATAACCGGCCTGGCGAGGTATGCCGAGGCCTTGCGGTCTCATTACCACTGCACTCTGCTGCACGCCTCCTCTCCCGAGGAACTGCAGGCGGCACTCGGCGGCAATGCGGTGGAGGTCCTTCTCCTCGACCTCGAACTCTCCGACGCCCCGCACAGCCTGCAGTTGCTCGCCTCTCTGCGCCAGCGCTTCCCCGAACTGGCCATCCTGCCGATCATCCCCGCCGGCCGACCGCAGTTGATCAGGGATGTACTCTCTCTCGACCTGTTCTTTTTCGTCCATAAACCCATCGACCCGGTGGAAACCCGGGCCGCCCTGCGACGCGTCTGCACTCGCCTGCAGCCAGTGGCGAACCGGCTGCAGGCCTCATCGCCAGCCGACCGGAAGGACTTCCATGGCATGATGGGCGCCACCGAGGTCATGCAGAATCTCTTTAGCATGATCGAGCGCATCGCCGAAGACGACCAGAGCACGGTGCTCATTCGTGGCGAATCGGGCACCGGCAAGGAAATGGTCGCCAAGGCCATCCATGCCGAAAGCCGCAGGCGCGGTAAAAACTTCGTCCCGGTGAACTGCGCCGCCATCCCCGACGATCTCCTCGAGAGCGAACTCTTCGGCTATACCAAGGGCGCCTTCACCGGCGCCGCCGCCAACAAAATCGGCCGTATCCAGTACGCCGATCAGGGCACGCTGTTTCTCGACGAGATCGGCGACATGAAGTCTTCGCTGCAGGCCAAGCTCCTGCGCGTGCTGCAGGAGAAGGAATTCGAGCCGGTGGGCGCCTACAAGGCCATCCCGGTAAACACGCGCATCCTCGCCGCAACCCACTGCGACCTGGAAAAACTCGTTGGCGAAGGCAGCTTCCGTGAGGACCTCTACTATCGCCTCAGCGTCATTCCGCTGCACATCCCCTCGCTGCGCCAGAGGGCCGACGACATCCCCCTTCTCGTCGACAACTTCATCGACAAGTATTGCCTGCAGCGCGGCAGAGAGGCCTTTTTCTTCGCACCTCGGGCCATGGCCGCCCTGCGCCACTATCACTGGCGCGGCAATGTCCGCGAGTTGGAGAATCTCATCCAGCACATGAGCGTGCTCTATAGTGGCAAGACGGTGCAGTTCGCCGACCTTCCGGAGAAATTCCATGACCTTGACATCCCTGAAGATGTCGCGGAGCCCGGCAATCCCCCCCCGGCAAGCGACACCCCGTTCGCCGGCACATCCTCTCTCGACCTGGCCTGGGACAAAGGCTGCATCGACTTCAACGAGGTCATCAACGACTTCGAGACACGTCTCATCCTGCAAGCGCTGCGACTGAGCGAAGGCAACAAGAAGGAGGCGGCGCGTCTGCTCAACCTCAAACGCACCACCTTGCTGGAGAAGATCAAGAAAAAGGATATCGACGGGCTGTGGCTTAAGGACTGATAGTGCGGCAGGCCCTCACGCGGCCAGCTTGAGGAGGTTGTTGGCGACGCTCTCCTCGACATCCGTGGCCGAAGCTGGCGTCAGCAGGATGTCGCGAATCCCGTAACGCACCGCCTTGATAACCTTGCTCCGTGTCCACCCCGGCCCGGCGGCAATCAGTGGCAGCCGGCAGGCGGCGCTGATTTTGATGGCCGCGCCAAAGGCCTGCTCGTTGACCTCGCGCATGACCAGGAATACCGCCTTGATTTCGCCGGGCAGGTAATTGTGGACGTTGTCCTTGAAGGAGAGGCGTTTGACGACATAGCCCCTGGCCTCGAGCACTCCGGCGATCTTGATCGCTTCGGTGTCGTCGTCGCCGACGAGGAGGATGTCGAGGCTGCCATGCTGTGCCAAGGGGGCTGCGACCGGCTCGACGCCGCCGGCATCCTCCATCACATATCCCTCGTCCGCGGCCAGCAGGCCCTCGAGGCCGAGGATGTCGAGGGGAAAGACGAGACCGATCTTGCCGTAGGTCTGGTCGCCGATGCCCAGGGTGCAGCTGGAATGGTAGTAGGAACCGTCGGGGAAGGGGCTGTTCGAGGCGATGTCGACTTTCATCGGCACCACCTGCTCGACCTCCTTCTTGATGAAGCGGATGCGCTTGGAGTACTGCTCTTCGAACACCGCCGTATAAACCCCGGCGATGATATTGGCGATCTCGCCATAGGCGTCTGCGGTATCTTCCCCGAAAACCTCGTCGGCAACCACCGACTCCAACTCCTGGCTGGGGAGCATGATCAGCACCCCGCCAACGCGGATGGCGTCGCGCAGCCCAACGACGAGATAACTTTTGCCTTCGGCATCCCCTGCCACCTCGAAGTGGCTGATGACCTGCTTGCCGGAGACCTCCTCGAAAAAGAACGACTCCTTGGTGATCACCTGGTTGCGCTGGTCGCCGAGGGTCACCTCGGTGCCAAGCAGTGCCGTCACCTCCGCCGCAACCTGATCGCGGCAGGCGGCGAGCAGCTTGTCCACCAGGCGTTTCTGTTTCTCCGCCGCACCCTTGTCCGCTGAAGGCGCCCTGCCCGTTGGCGCTGGACTCGCGGCAAGCGGAGCGGGGGGAGCCTCCGCCTTCTTCTCCTCGGGTGCAGGAGAGGGGGCAGGCTCGGCCTTTTTTCCCACCACAGGGGCGGAAATTTCGCGCTCGAGCTGCAGCAGTCCGGCCGGAAAGAGCATATGCACCTCGCCGGAGGGCTTGCCGGTGATGATCAGCTGCATGGTCTGGCAGTAGTAGGCACCGTCGGCGAACGGTTCCGGCGAATGAACATCCACCTTGGCGGGCACCACCTGGCGGATGCCCTTTTTGACGAAGCGCAACTTCGCCGTATACTGCTCCTCGAACACCGCGGTATAGACGCCGGAGACGATATTGGCCACCTCGCCATAAGCATCCTGGGTGTCGTCGCTGAAATCTTCTTCGCCGATGACGCTGGTCAGTTCCGTCGGCGGCAGCATGATGAGAATGCCGCCGAGGTGGATCGCGTCTTTGATGCCGATGGAGAAATAGCAGGCCTCCTGCCCTTCGCCAGCGACATTCATGTCGGCAATGATCTGTTTGCCACTGGCGACCTCGGAGAAGAATTTCTCCTTGTCGAGGAGTCGGTTTTCGACTTTTTCGAGACCGACCTCGGCGCTGAGCAGGGCGCCGATCTCCACCGCCAGGCGCTTCTCGCACTCGGCGAGCAGCTTGTCGATACGTTTCTTCTGCTTGTCGAAATCGACTTTGGGCTTGTCGGCCGGCCGGGTGTCGGTCGCGGAGGCTGGAGTTTCACTGCCCGGTGCGGCTGCCGGGGCGGGGGCGGGGCTTTCTTTGGCCGCTGCCGTGTCATCCGCCTCGGCTTTGGGCGGGGCGGCATCGTCGAGGTCGAAGGAGGCGGCCGGCATGAGCAGGACGAGATCGCCCAGCTGCTTGCCGTCGAGGAGCATGGAAAACAGGCTCTGGTAGTAGCGCTGACTGACGATGGGCGCGTCGCTCTCCGCATCCACCTTCGTCGGGACAACCACCTCCTGCTCTTTGCGGATGAAACGGCAAGCCCCGGGATACATCTCCTCGAAGGCTTTGGTCACCGAGCCGGCTATGATATTGGCGATCTCGCCATAAGAGTCTTCCAGTTCCTCACGATACTCCTCCCGACCGACCACCTCCTGCAGTTCGAGGTCGGGGAGCATGATCAGCGTCCCGCCAAGGCGGATGGCGTCTTTGATGGCGACGAGGATGGCCCCTTTGCCGACGTGGTCACCGGCGACATCGAGGTGGGCGAGCACCTGCTTGCCCTGGAGGCGGGAGAAGACCTCTTCCTTGGAAAACAGCCCTCGTTCACCGCCAATGACGGAGAAGTCGCTGCCAAGAAGGGTGGCGACTTCGTTCTGGATCTTCTTCTCGACGGCGTCGAGTATCTTGTCTATGCGTTTACGCTGGTCCATGGCCTGCTGGCGAAACACCCCGGGTTATGGTGTGGAAAGTGAAAGGATGTCTCTCATATCGGCAGTGGTGACAGGGAGGTTAAGACACGACTGGAGAAACTTCTTGCGCCTCTTGCATGCATCATCCGTGCCGCAAGCCATGGCGGGTGCCAGTCCTTTGTCGTCGCACCAATATCCAGCCATATTTCTTTCAGCAATTTCAATTCCTTGGCTATTTTTCTCGTGCAGATCGCCTGGCCATCACCTCGCAAGCAAAGCATTCGTCATCCCACGATACCTATGGCACGGGACAATACTGGCCACCTGGCGATCAGTTGACCACGTACATCAGTTCAATAGAGAAGAGTTCGCCATTCATGCGCAGCGGTACGACCACCCTCTGCGCCTTGGCAACACCGGTGATATTGAAGGATTCGCCGACCACCGAGGTAGGGATGGCGAGTTCGATGGCCACGCCGTTCTCGGCCAGAGAGACCTTGAGATTGCCGGCGACCATGTTGGCGATCTCGCCGATGGCGTCTTTGACGTCTTCGTCGAGTTCCTCGACGTCCATGCCGAGAAAGGTCGAGGTGATGGCCTTGGCCACCGATGCCGGGCAGTGCACGGCGAGCACCCCGCGGATCCCCCCGCCGAGACCTATCATCGATGAAAGATTGGAGTGGAGGGCGAGGCGCTGGTTGAGCAGCGTCTCCTCACTCTCCAGTTCGACCATGAGCATGGTTGAAAAGACATCCCTGGCTCCTTTGACGATTTCGTCGCCGACCGCTGCCTGATCTATCATGAGACGCATCCCTCGACATTGACAAAAGAAAAGGCGGTTCAGGGTGAGTGAAGCCGCCTTTGTGCGAACATTCCTGCGAAACCGTGCGACGGCTATTTTTCAAGCAGCAGTTCCACCGCAAATTCGCCAGGTTCGCACTGAAACCTGATAAATGTTCTATCCGCTTCCTTGTTCGACTGGTAATCGTACTGGCGACCGGAAATGGTGGTCGGCAGAGAAAGGTTTATATCCCTGCCCTTCTCCGAGAGGATCGACTTGACGTTGCCGCCGAGCATATTGGCCAGCTCGCCCACGGCGTCCTCGACATCGCTGTTCATCTCCTCGACGTCCATGCCGAGGAAGCTTGAGGTGACGGCTATGGCCACCACATGGGGCAGGTGTATGGCCAGTACCCCCTTATGGGTCCCGGCGAGGCCGATAACCCCCGAGATGCTGTCCACGAGGGGCAATGCCCCGCTCTCGTCACTCTCCACCTCGACGATCTCCATCATCAGCATCGACGAGAAAATTTCCTTGGCGGATTCGATTATTCTCTCACGCACAGTGTCTCCTTGCGTTGTGATTGTCCCTCAGCTGCGGCCGGCGCGGGCCAACTTGGCCTGCGGGCGCGAAACACCTCTCTACAGCAGTGGCCCGAGGACCTCGTTGACCTTGTCGGGGGTAAAGGGCTTTTTGATCGAGCCCAGGGCGCCGAGGGACTTGGCCTCGCCGATGATGTCGTCGCCGGTCTCGGTGGAGATCATCAGCACCGGGATGTCCTTGATGCCGGGACGGGCGGCCTTCTCGCGCAGGAAGGAGATGCCGTCCATATTGGGCATGTTGATGTCGCTGAGGACGATGTCGACTTTCTTGCTTTCGAGGACCTCGAGGGCCTCGAGACCATCGGAGGCCTCGTAGATGTTTTCGAAGTCGATCCCCGCCTGGCGCAGGGAACGTCCGATGATTTTTCTCATGGTGCTCGAGTCATCTACCAGCAGTACGTTTTTTCCCATTACGATCTCCTCGTTGTCTATTGGCGCGACCCTGCGACGACTGCCGCTGGCCGGGAATTCACCCTTTTCTGCCACCTTCGCCTTGTGTTTTTCATGGGGCGCGGCTCAACCTACCACTTGCCACGCCCAAACCTGGTGAATCTTATCAGGAAGGGTGCTCAAAAATCAAACATCTCGTAAAAAATTTTTAACCGAGGGCGCCCCTCTCACGCCGAGTCGGAATTTTGGCATAGCCTGTTACATGGATCCCAGTAAGACTATGCAAGGCATATATCCTTCTCACTGAAGGCATATGGCGATGCGGCGACGTCGCCGCACCATGCCGCCATGATATTGCTCGCGAAGACGCCTTCGGCCAGCGCAACGCCTCCTGAGGTCATCGGCCGGGCAGTCTGCAGCCTGATCGGCCGAACGCCCCACATTGGTACCAATATTGCAAAGAGCGAGACATGAAGCTGCTGCAAATACTCTCCATGCTCCTCGTGCTCCTCCTGCCGCACAGCGTCGAGGCATCTCGCCTGCTCAAGGTATCGCGTCTCGATACCCGCGACGTGGTGCAGCTCTATTTGACCTTCGACGAGCCGCCGAAGTTCTCGACGTTTGCCAGCAACCGCCGTCTCGACCTCATCTTTTCCGGAGCCAGCGCCGAAGAAAAGCTCGAGCTCTTTCCCCCCGACGCAGACATTGTCAAAATTTTGCCACGACGTGAGGGTGACGAGCTCATCCTTTCCCTCTTTTTCCGCTACAAGCCACAACGATTCTCCCTCACCAAGAATCGCGACGACAAGATCGTCTGCGAAATCCTCCTCGGCAATGAATACAGCAAAACCTACGAGGAACTGGCCGAACGCCTCAAGGGGGTGCAGGAACTCGACCGCGTCCCGGTGGACTATACCAACCCCACCTTGCAGAGCCCCTACAGGGCCGATTGGCGATCCTTTTTCTCCAGCTACGAGGCGCCGCTGGCGCTCGAAGTTCCGGTGCGCTTCACGCCGCCGCCCTTCCCCATCGCCAGCTTCCTGCCCCCTGGCCGCGACGGCAACCTCTCGCTCTTGCCCGCCGAGACCATGGAACTGGCCGCCAAGGGAGCCTGGGTTCAACTCGGCGAGGCGATCCTCACCAAACTGCCCCAGGCTGCTGAGATAGAGGCCCAGAAAATCCTCGCCCTCAGCCTTGGCGAGGCCCTGCTGCACGCCGGCGACTTCCCCGGTGCCTATCGACAGCTGTATCTGCTCAAAGAGGGCTATCCCGACGAACTTCTCGGGAGTTACGCCAATTACCTGCTCATCTTCCTCAAGGCCCGTCACGAGGACGCCAACATCGCCGAATACGAGTTTCAGGCCCTTGAAAAGACCATGGGCAAAGGCAGCCCCATCGCCGCCCATGTCTATGTCGGCCAGGTCGACGCTGCGCTCGCCTCCGGCAAGCACAAGCGCCTCAACGAACTGCTCCTCCGTGACGACATCGCCCTTCCCGAAGAACTGCGGCAGATCGTGCGTATCCGCCATGCCGACTACTGGCATGCCATAAACCAGCCGATCAAGGCCTTCGCCGCCTATCGCCTGCAGCGCGATGCGGCCCCTCTTGCCACCATGCCTTACTCGCTCAACGGCTATTGCAGCGCCCTCTATCAGCAGAAAGTCTATGGGGAGGCGGCGGACTGCTACCAAAGACTCGAGGCGCTGCTCGTAGACAAGGAACAACTCGGTCTGGCATCCTATCGCAAGCTTATGGCGCGCCTCAACAAAGGTGGCGAGGACAGGGCGGCCCTGCAAGCCGGCTTCGCCCAACTCGAGTCCGCCTACCCCGATGGCGAAGCCGGTCTGCGTGCCGCCATGAAGAAGACCGACCTCTCCTACCTCGGCAGCCCCGACTCCGCCCGCAGCGCCCTGGAGAGATACACCGAGATCGCCACACAGGCACCCAATAGAGCGATACGTGAAGAGGCCATGTTCAAGCAGGCTCTGCTGCATTCCCGGCTCGGAAAGGAGGCGGAGGCCATAGAACTGCTGCAGACCCTGCTGCGCGAGTTTCTCACCGGGGATGTCAGAATCTCGGCACAGGCCCTGCTCATCGACCTGCTGCCCCAGGAGATCAAGCGGCTCGCCGAAGGCGGCAAGTATGTCGAAGCCCTGGTGCTCGCCAGGCAACATCGCGAATTCTTCCAGAAAAACTGGATCGACAAGAAATTTCTCGGCGATATCGCCCAAGCCTATCACCGCATCGGCCTCTTTGACGAGGCCCAGAAACTCTATCTCTACCTCATCGAGGTCTCCGGGCCGGAAATCCGCGAGCGCCATTATCTCCCCATGATCTCGGCGGCTTTCGATCAGGGAAGCTACAGCCTGGTGGAAGACTATGGCTCCCAGTATCTCTACAATTACCCTGAAGGCGAGGATCGCCAGGCCATTCTCCTCCTCCGTCTGCGCGCCCTCGCCGCCGACGGCCGCCTGCAGGAGGCCCTGCGCCTGCTGCCTGATCCGCTTCCCGAAGACGTCGACATGCTCGCCGTAGCCGCCGCCATCCACTTCCGCCTGGAAGACTATCAGCGGGCCGAGAACGTCCTGCTGACCCTGCGCCTGCACCAATCTCCTCTCGGCGACCGCGAGCGCTTCATGCTCGCCGAATCGCTCTTCCGCACCGGTGCCATCGACAGGGCTGAACCGCTCTACGCCGACATCGGCGAGTCCCACCCCTTCTACGAACAGTCTCTCTTTCGCCGCGCCGAAATCGAGCGTGGCCGTGGAAATGAGCAAGAAGCGCTAAGTTTCTTCAGCAAAATTGTCGAAACAGGCAAGAACCCCCTGTGGAAGAAATTTGCGGAACGGGAATTGCAATTCGCTACACTGAAGAAACGTCGCTAGCCTCACCGCGTAAGGAGAAACACCATGGACATGATGCAGCCTTTCGACCAGAACATGCGCCTTCTCGGCAAGGTCCTCGATCTGAGGGCGAAAAAGGCCGAGGTCATCGCCGCCAACATCGCCAACGCCGAAACGCCAGGATACTCTGCCAGCCGTTTCGACTTCGAGGAGGATCTCGCCAGCGCCATCGGCGCCGGCCAGGGTCTTGCCCTGTCCACCTCCCATAGTGATCATATCGCCCTGCGCCCGGCCGCCGTCGAGCAGGTCAGCGGCAACATCGTCACCACCGTCGACCGGAGCGGCATCGGCGACCGCAACAGCGTCAGCGTCAACCAGGAGATGCTCGACCTCTCCGAGAACCAGCTCCTCTACGAGACCGCGGCGCAGCTCCTCAAAAAAAAGATGGGCCAGCTCAGCTACGCCATCACCGGCGGCCAATAGCCGCCCCCCTGAACCAGCGGAGAGAACATGGACTTTCTCAATACCTTCAAGATCAGCGGCTCGGCGATGCGCGCGCAGAGCCGCAGACTCGACACCGTCAGCTCCAATTTGGCCAACATTGAGACCACCTCCACCCCGGAAGGCGGCCCCTATAAAAAGAAGTCCGTCTATTTCCAGAGCACCCCCCTGTCCTTCAAGGATCAGCTCGACGGCAACCTGCGCCGCGCCACCCAGGGGGTCGAGGTCAAAAAAATCATCGAGGACCAGACCCCGCCGCGCAAGGTCTACAACCCCTCGCATCCCGACGCCGATGGCGAGGGCTATGTTGCCATGCCCAACGTCAACCACATGGAGGAGATGGTCGACATGATGTCGGCGACGCGCTCCTACCAAGCCAACGCCACCGTGGTCAAGAGCGCCAAGCGCATGGCCCTCAAGGCCCTGGAACTGGGGAGGTAAGCCATGAAGATCACGTCTCTCCCGCCTATGCTGCCACCGGCTGCGACCAGTTCCCCGGGCGGCGACGTCGCCCGTGCCGGGAGCGAGTTCGGCAAGATGCTCGACAACATGCTCGGCAAGGTCAATGACATGCAGCAGAACGGCGACCAGGCCATCGCCGCCCTGCACAAAGGCGAGGCCAGCCACCTCCACGAGGTGGTGCTCGCCGTGGAACAGGCCGATATCTCGCTGCGCATGCTCGTGCAGATGCGTAACAAGGCGCTGACCGCCTACGAAGAGATCATGCGCATGCAGATCTGAGTCCTCGCGGGCCCCTCACCACGCACCACCGACGGGGTGAAGGGAGAAACTGCGGACCAGCGCCGCACATCTGCAGGGCGACCGAAGACAGCGATAACGAACGACAGAGGAAGGCAAGATGGCAGTAGAAAACGCGACGATTCCAGCTCAGGGGATGAGCGCCGTCCCCGATATTCCACGGGCCCCGGAACGCAAGAATCTCATGGCATTGATCCGCGACTGGCCCTTGTCGCGCAAAATCGCCACCGCTGCCGTGCTGCTCGTCGCCCTCGCCCTCTCCGTCGTCCTGCTGCTGCAGGCACGCACCGCCGGGCAGCAACTGCTCTACGCCAACCTGTCGATGCACGACGCCGGGGCGGTGTCAACCTGGCTGAAGAACCAGAAAATCGACTACAGCCTGCGCAACGACGGCAAGGATATCTGGGTGCCTGCGGACCAGCTCTACCAGACGCGCCTCGACCTGGCAAGCAACGGCCTGCCCGCGGGTGGCGGCGTCGGCTTCGAGGTCTTCGACCAGCAGAGCTTCGCCCTCTCCGACTACGTGCAGAAGGTCAACTATACCCGGGCGCTGCAGGGCGAGCTGGCCCGCACCGTCTCCACCCTGGCTCCGGTGGAATCCACCCGGGTGCATCTGGCGCTGCCGGAAAAACGCCTCCTCAAGAGCCAACAGAAGGAGGCCAGCGCCTCGGTCATCGTCACCCTGGTGCCCGGCAAGTCCCTCGACAAGAAGCAGGTGCAGGGCATCATTCATCTCGTCGCCGGTTCGGTGGCCGACCTGGAACCGGCCAACGTCAAGGTCATCGACGCTAATGGCGTCATCCTCGAAGGCCTTAAGGAAGACGACGGCAGCAGCCTCGTCTCCCTCGACACCCTCAATTATCAGCGCCAGGTGGAAAACAGCCTGGAGATTCGCGCCCAGGACCTCCTCGACAAGACCATGGGCAAGGATCACGCCATGGTGCGCGTCTCGGCCAATCTCGACTTCTCCAAAGTCGAAAAGACCCAGGAGCTGTTTGACGCCGACGACCCGGTGGTGCGCAGCGAGCAGGTCAACCAGGAATCGAATGGCAGCGAATCGCCCGGGGGCATCCCCGGGGTGCAATCCAACCTGCAGGGGCCGGAGTCGGCGGCCATTGGCGCCGGCTCGACCTCCAATAAAAATTCGCGCACCACCAACTACGAGATCAGCAAGACGGTCAGCCGTATCGTCAACCCCACCGGCACCATCAACAAGCTGTCGGTTTCGGTGCTCGTCGCCGACAAGCCGCCGGCCGAGGCCACCGAGGGCAAACCGGCGGAGACCGTGCCACGCAGCGCCGAGGAGCTCAAGTCGATAGAGAACATGGTGGCCTCGGCTATCGGCCTGGTGCCGGCGCGGGGCGACGTCATCACCGTCACCTCCATGCCCTTCCTCGATTCCGCCGAAGGCGAGGGAGTGACCGCTCCCCCGGCCAACTTCATCTATCAGTACCTGCCGCTCGCCAAATACGGCCTTATAGTTCTCGGTATGCTCCTTCTCTATTTCCTCCTCGTCCGCCCGGTCATCAAGACCATGAAAGGCGAGGTCAAGGAGCACTACAAGACGGTGGAGCAGTTGGAGCAGGAGCAGCGCGAGAAACAGCGGCAACTGGAGATGCAGGAGCCGGAGGAGCCCATCCTCCCGGTGGACGACGCCATCACCGCCCTGCGCCGCGAGGTGCTCACCAACCAGGTGCCCACCGCCTTCATCGTCAAAAACTGGATACAGGAAGGGTAGCCAGAGATGGGACTTGAAACGCTGACCGGACTGAACCGCGCCGCCGTATTGCTCATCTGCATCGGCGAGGAGGCGACGGCGAGGATTTTCGAAGAGCTCTCCGACGACGAGATCCGCCAGGTGACCCGCACCATGGCGACCATCGAGCACATCCCCCTCGACGTCAAAGAGAAGGTCTTCAACGCCTTCCGCGACGCACAGAAACGCTACGCCGGCCTCTTCGTCAAGGGGGGCGATTTCGCTAAGAAAGCCATCGCCGCCACCCCGGGGGAACAGCGCGCCAACTTCCTCCTCGACCAGTTCATTTCCGGCACCGAGACCAAGTCCCTGGAAACCATCGCCCTCATGGCGCCACGCATGGTCGCCGGCCTGCTCGAGCAGGAACACCCGCAGACCGTGGCCCTGGTGCTCTCCACCCAGCATATCGAGCATGCCGCGGAGATCCTCACCCACCTTCCCGAGAAGATGCGCTCCGACGTCGTGTACCGCATCTCCAAGATCGAAAAGGTCTCCCCCGAGGTCATCACCCGCATCGAGGATGCCCTGCACCGCGAGATCGGCCTCGTTTCCGGCAAGGCCCACAAGAAAGTCGGCGGCGTCGACGCGGTGGTCGGCATCCTCAACCATATGAAGAACAACCTCGAGTCGGAAATCCTCGACGAGATGGAACAGACCGACCCGGAAATGGCCGAGGAGATCCGCAAGAAGATGTTCACCTTCGAGCACCTCATCACCCTCGACGGCCGCTCGCTGCAGATGATCCTGCGCGAGGTCAACAACGACTCGCTCACCCTTGCCCTGAAGACCGCCTCGGAACAGATGAAGGAGAAGATCTTCGCCAACATGTCGACCCGTGCCGCGGAGATGATCAAGGACGACCTCGAAGCCATGGGCCCGGTGCGGCTCTCCGAGGTGGAGATGATGCAGCAGGCCATCGTCAAGATCGCCATGAAGCTCGAAGAGGAAGGCAAGCTCGTCCTCGGCACCGGAGGCGGCGATGAGCTTGTCTAAATATTACAAGCATTCACCTTCCTTCAAGGCGGAAGAGCTGGTCAAGACCGGTGACCGCAACGCCGAAGGCTGGGTGCCATCGCCCACTCCGCAGCCCTCGCCCTTTACCAGCCGGCAGCTTTCCGACGAAGCCCGTCCCGCCGACAAGGCCCGGCGGCCGCCACCAGCCGCACCGGCGCAAGGGCCCCCGCCCGGCCCACCTCCGCCACAGGCGGACAAAGCACCCCCAGAACCGCCCCCGCCCGCGGCCAAGCCGGCGGTCGACCTGACGCGCTATATCGAACGTGTCGAGTCCGACAAACGCGCCGAGGAAGCGTACCGGAGAGGAATAGCCGAGGGCCAGGCGCTGGCGGAAAAGGAGTTCGGCACCGCGACTGCCGCCCTCATGCAGGCCTGCAGCCAGCTCGATGACCTGCGCGCCACGCTCATCGCCAACAGTGGCGGGGAACTGCTCGAGTTCGCCCTGACGGTGGCCGAGCGCGTCCTCCGGCTCTCCCTGCGCGAGCAGGACCACACCCTCGTCGCCACCATCGAGGAAGCCCTCCATCTGGCGGTCAAATCAGACGAATATACCATCCATATAAACCCCGACGACTACGAGATCCTCAACGCCCGCGCGGTGGACATCATCGCCTCCATCAGCGGCCTCAACAACATCGTCATCAAGAAGGATGCCACCATCGAAAAAGGGGGCGTCTCTATCGAATCCGACAACTGCACCATCGACGCGACCATCGCAGGGCAGCTCGAGCTGATCCGCGAGGAGATCAGAAAGCGGCAATAAAATCCGCCGCGGGATGGCAGCGGCGGGGAAATCTAGCGACCGGCAGCGGAATCAGAAAGCCCCGCCGGGGGAGTATGGCAGGCGATGCTGGACAGCAACTTCGTCAAAACTCTGCAGACCATCAAGGTCTGGGGCAAGGTTACCCGCATCGTCGGCCTGGTCATCGAAGGCTTCTGTCCCCATGCCAGCATAGGCTCGCTATGCGAGATCAGCCAGATGGACGGCAAAGGCGCCATCTTTGGGGAGATCGTCGGCTTCCGCGACCATAAGGCCCTGCTCATGCCGCTCGGTGAGATCCGTGGCCTCGGCCCGGGCAGCCTGATCCGTGTGGTGCGCGACAGTGCCACCATCAGGGTCGGCAACAACCTCCTCGGCCGGGTCATCGACGCCATGGAGGCGCCCCAGGATGGCCTGCCCCGGCCCACCCTGGAGAAGGAACAACCTCTTTACGCCCTGCCCCCGGGGCCGATGGAGCGCCAGAACATTACCGACCCCCTCGATCTCGGCATCCGCGCCATCAACGGCCTGCTCACCTGCGGCATGGGACAGCGCATGGGCATCATGGCCGGCTCGGGGATCGGCAAGAGCGTCCTCCTCGGCATGATGGCCAAGTTCGCCAAGGCCGATATCAACGTTATCGCCCTCATTGGCGAGCGTGGTCGCGAGGTGCGCGAATTCATCGAACGCGACCTCGGCCGCGAGGGTCTGGCGCGCTCGGTGATCGTCGTCGTCACCTCCGACCAGTCGCCGCTTTTGCGCATGCGCGGCGCCTTCGTCGCTACCGCCATCGCCGAATACTTCTGCAACAAGGGCAAGAATGTCCTGCTGATGATGGACTCGGTGACCCGCTTTGCCATGGCCATGCGCGAGATCGGACTGGCCGTCGGCGAACCGCCGACCACCAAAGGCTACACCCCTTCGGTCTTCGCCACCCTGCCCAAGCTCCTCGAGCGGGCCGGCCGTTTCCGCGACAAAGGCTCGATCACCGGGCTCTACACGGTGCTCGTCGATGGCGACGACATGACCGAGCCGGTGGCCGACTCGGTGCGTTCCATCCTCGACGGCCATATCGTCCTGTCGCGGGCCATCGCCGCCCGGAACCACTTCCCGGCCATCGACGTGCTCAACTCGGCCAGCCGCGTCATGCGCGACATCGTCTCGCCGCGACATCTCGAGCTTGCCGGCAAGGCCCGCGAGGTTCTGGCGCGCTACGCCGAAGGCGAGGACCTCATCAATATCGGCGCCTATGTCAAGGGATCCAACGCCAAAATAGACTACGCCATCGGCAAGATCGATGCCATCAACACCTTCCTCCGACAGGGCTTCGCCGAAACCGACAACCTGCAGCACACCATCGAACAACTTGGCACGCTGCTCGGCGAACGCCGCGACGAGGAGCCGGCGCCCAAGAACCGCCGCCAGTCGGACCGCACCTAGCGGTGGCAGACGCCTCCCTTTTTGGTGAACGGCAACAGGGATAACGACGATGAAACCCTTCTCCCTCGACAACGTCCTCACCTATCGCAAACGCCTCGAAGACCTGGCGCAGCAACGCTTCCTCGAGGCCCGGCGCGTGCAGCGACAGATGGAGGAACGCCTCGCCGCGGAGGAAGAGCTGCTCGCCGGGCTCTGCCAGGAGAGCGAAGAAAAGCAGCAGCAGGGCATGGCCATCGATGAACTCATCCGCTACGAGGAGCGTATCGCCCAGGTAAGGAGCAACGTCGCCGCCATCGCCAAGAACCTCGCCGAGAAGATCAAGATCGTCGCCGCCGAGCAGAAGCAACTGGTGCGCCGCGTGCGGGAGCGGCAGATCATGGAGAAGCTCAAGGAGCGCCAGAACCGCGAGTGGGCCCTTTATCTTGAAAAGAAGGAAACGGCCATGCTCGACGAGATCGCCATTCTCCGCCATGAAGACCATGAAAGGTGAAGCATTAAACATGCGCATAATTACGCCTGATCAACCTTTTGCATAATATTTCCGATATGAGACATAAACCTGCAACCCCTCCTCTTTGCCGCCTGCTGACCTTCTCTCTCCTCCTCCTGCTCCACCCTGCGCCCCTGGCCGCGGCAGCCGCCGACGAACCTGCCGCTGAGAGCCCCGCCGTAGAAACGCCTGGCGGAACGCCCTCCGCGGAAGAGGCGCCGCGCGCCTTCTCCTCGGTGGAAGAGCGGCGCATCGCCGAGGCCATCCTCAGCGAGCGAGCCTCCCTGCGCCGCGAATGGGAAGACCTCGATCTGCGCAAAAAGGAACTAAAGACCCTCGAGGAGGGCGTCGATAAGAAACTTGCCGACATCGACCGCAAGCTGGAAGAACTGGCCACACTGCAGAAGAAAATCGACAATCTGCTGGCGGCGAAGACGGAGGCGGAAAAGAAGCGTATTGACGAACTTGCCGCCATCTATGACAAGATGACCCCGATCAAGGCAGCCCAGGCCATGAGCGGTCTCGATCAGCGGCTGGCCGCCGATATCCTCGACGCCATGAAGACCAAGGCGGCGGCCAGGGTTCTCGACCAGCTCGCCAAACAGAAGGCAACGGAGCTCAGCGCCACCTTCTCAACCCTTCAGCTTGAATGACGCCATGCCGCAACTCGCCATCGCCCCCATCGCCCCCCAGGCCCCAGCCCCCAGTGCCTCTCCCGCCGCCCCCGCCGCCTCTTCCTCGTTTTCCCCGCACCTCGACCAGGCTATCAAAAACACCACACAGTCCACCCGGGACGGAGCCCGGGGCGAGGCGCAGAACAGCAGCGAAAACAGCTCGGCGCAGGGCGAGGTAAAGGAAAAGACGGTATTCCAAGAGGGTGGCGAGTCTTACGCGGCGACAAGCAAAATGGCCAGCGCAGCAACCCTGGGCGAGATGCTCATGGCCGCTCTCGCGGCACAGTCTTCGGCCGCTTCCCCCGCGGCGAACGCCGAGAACGCAACGGCAGCCAACGCCTCGCTGCCCTCAGCCACTGCACCGACCGGACCCTTGGCCGGGGGTAACGCACCGGGCCTTTCCCAGGCTGCCGCAGCGCTACTTGCCGCCGCCGAGCATGGCGCACAGGGTGCCGCTGCCGTCCTCTCCACTGGGGAGAAGGCCAATGGCAATGCCGGCCAAAGCCGCGCCGGCGAGAACCCGCTGCTCCAGCAGCTGCAGCAGATCATCGACAGCGGCGACAAGCCTGTCGACATCTCCATCTCCAGCGCATCGAGAACCACCAGCATCTCCACCGCCTCCGGCGAGATTTCCCTGCGCAGCGAAGCCCAGGCCCAGACCCCGATTACCGTTATCCTCCAGGGCGAAGGCGGCGAGGCACAGGAGAGCCTGCCGCTTGGCCTGCCTCGCGTCGCCGCGGGCGGCGAGACCAGCGCGCCCAGCCAACCGGCACGGCTCAGCCTGCAGCAGCAGTACATCGAAGGGCGCATGGCGCTTGAAGCGCAGCAGGAAAAACAGAACAATGCCAGCGAAGGCCAGCAACAACAGCAGCAGAGTCCTGGCCAGACCGCCAAGGCCGCCGTCGACGCCACTCTCGCCACCGGCACAGGTTCCCTGCCAGGCGACAGCCCCAGCGCCTTCACGCAGCCCCTGGCCATGGCTCAGGAGGCCCTCAGACCCCAGGCGTATGACAGCAGCCGGCCCCTGCTGCTGCCCTCCGGCACCATGGTTCAGCGGGAGGAGGTCATCCGCCAGATAGCCGAGCGCTTCCAGATCAGCCGCCGTGATGCCGACACCCGCATCAACCTGCAGCTGCACCCCGCCGAGCTGGGCGAGTTGCGCATCGACCTCTCGGTGAAGAACGGTACGGTCCGGGCCAACGTCGTCGCTTCCACCCAGGTCGCCCAGGATATCCTCGAAAAGAACATGAACCGCCTGCGCACCGTGCTCGAGAGCCAGGGCTTCTCCATCGACGAGATCCTCGTCTCCACCTCCTCGCGCTCGGTTGACGACTTCAATCTCTTCGACCAGCAGCTCTTCGGGGGCAGTGACTACAATCCGCCCTCCACGTCAGACGGACAGAATGACGGCGCGGTCTTCTCCATGGAGGGACTGACGACGCCGCAACCCGCCGCCGGACTCGACGTCAAAGCATAACAGGGAGTTCGCCATGGGCAGCTATATCGAATCCATCAACCAGGCCTCGACCGCCTCCACCGGCAAGACCACCGCCCGCGACAAGAATGAGGCGATCATGGGCAAGCAGGACTTCCTCATGCTGCTCGTCGCCCAGTTGCAGAACCAGGACCCGCTCAACCCCGACGACCCCACCGAGTTCACCGCCCAGCTGGCGCAGTTCAGCTCGCTCGAGCAGCTCTTCACCCTCAACGAGAGCATGAACAACCTGGTCACTTCCAACGCCAATTCCGACCGGCTGTCGACGCTCTCCACCATCGGCAAGGAGGTCGCCTACACCTCGTCCTCCTTCGCCTTCGACGGCTCGCCGGTGGAGATCGGCTATCAGCTGGACGGCTCTGCCAGCGAGGTCACCCTGCAGCTGCAGCTGAACGGTGTCACCCAGGCAACCATCAAGGGCACCGAGCTTACCGCCGGCAACCACTATTTTACCTGGAACGGGCTGACCGCTGATGGCAGCACCGCCCCTATCGGCAAATACAAGATCGTCGTCAGCGCCAAGGCCACCGAAGGCGAGAGCGTCGCCGCCACGCCCCTGGTCAAATCCGAAGTCACCGGCGTCGACCTCGGCGGCAGCGGCGGCGGCACCCTGGTGACGAAAGCCGGCGAGGTCGCCTTCAATGCCATCATCGGCGTCTACGAGCCCGGCGCCAGGGCATCCACGGTCAGCGCCGAGGACGAGGAAGAAGAGACCGTCTCCTCCACCGCCGAAGAGGTGGCGGCCGCCAGCGAAGCGATGGCGGAGACGGCGGAAAACCTGGCCAACACCGCAGCCACCGCCGAAGAACTGTTATAATCATACGTCGCTGCCACGACACCACGACAAAACGAACACCACGGGCGCCACGCCCCTAAGGTAAGAGAAGGAGAGGAGAACGACATGGGTATCTCAAGCGCACTGTACAGCGGCGTCAGCGGGCTGAACACCAACTCCCAGGCGATGAGCGTCATCGGCAACAACCTGGCCAACACCAACACCGTCGGCTTCAAAGGGTCGCGGACGGTCTTCTCCGACCTCCTCTCCTCGACCATCAACGGCTCCGGCGGCTCCTCCCAGGTTGGTCGCGGTGTCGGCATGTCCAAGGTCGACCAGGTCTTCAGCCAGGGCACTTTCGAGTCCACCGAGTCGGGCCTCGACGTGGCCATCGAAGGCGAAGGCTTCTTCATCCTCAAGGAACCTGGCGACGAGACCAATTACTACTCCCGCGCCGGCGCCTTCCGCTTCGACGACGACGGCTACCTGGTCAACCCCGAAGGGCTGCAGGTGATGGGCAAGCAGTTTGATGCTAACGGCGAACTGCTTCCGGGTGACGCAAGTTCCATCCGCGTACAGAGCAGCGGCCTCATCCAGGGGCAGGTCACCAACGAACTCAAGCTGACCACCAACCTCGATTCCGCCGAGCCCATCAACGCCGTCGCCTTCGCCTACGACGACGCCGACAGCTACAACTATTCCTCTTCTGTTCAAATTTATGACAGCCTCGGCAACCCCCACCTGCTCTCCACCTATTTCAAGAAAACCGCCAACAATACCTGGGATGTCTACTATAGCTACGAAGATAACGCCGGAGTGGTCAACCCCGATCCCCCGGCGGTATGGACGACACTGACCTTCACCAATGACGGTATTTTGACTAACGCCGCCCTCGACCCGCCGCAGAAGACCACCGCCAACACCGTGGCCCTCGACTGGGGCAACGGCACCACCCCCACCGCCATCGAGGTAAACTTCGACACCACCCAGTTCAACTCCGAGTCGGTGGTCATCTCCCAGGACCAGAACGGTTTCGGCGCCGGTAACCTCACCGGTGTCGACATCGACGGCGACGGCATCGTCATCGCCTCCTACTCCAACGGCGAGCAGACCAAGATCGCCCAGCTGGTGCTGGGCAAGTTCGTCAACCCCAATGGCCTGCAGCTGGCGGGCAGCAACCTCTACACGGAGACCTCCGCCTCCGGCCCGGCTCGAACCGGCATCCCCGGCCCGGAACTGGGCAAGGTGTTCACCAACTCCCTGGAGCAGTCCAACGTCGACATGGGTGCCGAGTTCGTGCGCATGATCACCGCCCAGCGCGGCTTCCAGGCCAATTCGAAGATCATCACCACCGTCGACGAGCTTCTCGGCGAACTCATCAACCTCAAACGGTAATCGTCAAATATTTGGCACACCCCGCGCGGGGGACGACAGCGATGAGGTCCCGGCACCTCTCGCCATGCCGTCTCCCGCGCTTCATTTGAGGTCTCCTTCCATCCCTTGCTCGGCTATCGCTTCTGCCTCACCTCGCACTACCCCTCGCCACAACCTCCCAGTCCCCGTCCACTCGCCCTCCCTGCTCTTTGCCTCGAGGCCCCTTTCTTGACAGGAGCCTCAGGCCGGGCTTGAGTTTTGCAAGACGCCAGTCTATGATAAGGGCACGAAGTTTCAGCAGGAAATCCCGCCCTCTTCCGCTGCCGCAAGCGCAGCCCCGGGGAGGCGTTCGCGAAAGGGAGGTAACGATTGGATCTCGCAACAATAATTGGTTTGCTGACCACCTTCGGCCTGGTGCTCTGGGCGATCATGATGGGTGGCCCGCTGACCATTTTCATCGACATCCCCTCGGTGCTGATCGTCTTCGGCGGCACCATCGGCTGCACCCTCATCCACTACCCCTTCAAAGAGATCGCCCTGGCGGTGTCGGTCGGTAAAAAAGCCGTTTTCGTGCAGGAGATGGCCATCAACGCCCTTATCACCCAGCTTATGGAATATGCCAACAAGGCGCGCAAGGAAGGTATCCTCGCCCTGCAGGGTGCCATGGAGGCAGTGCAGGACGACTTCCTCAAGAAGGCCATGCAGATGGCGGTGGACGGGCAGGAGCCTGCCACCCTCAGGGACATGCTCAATACCGAAATCGAGTACATCCAGATGCGCCACGAGCAGGGGGCGGCAATTTTCAGCACCCTTGCCGCCTACGCCCCGGCCATGGGCATGATCGGTACCCTCATCGGCCTGGTGCAGATGCTGCAGAACATGAGCGACCCCTCGGCCATCGGTCCGGCCATGGCGGTGGCCCTGATCACCACCTTCTACGGGGCGGTCATCGCCAACGTCATCTGCCTGCCCATCTCCGGCAAACTCAAGGGCCGCTCCACTTCCGAAGTCCTCGTCAAGACCCTGATCATCGAGGGCATGCAGTCGATCCTCTCCGGGGAAAACCCGCGCATCATGGAGCAGAAGCTCCATGCTTTCATCGCTCCAAAGCTGCGCGAGTCGATGTTCAACAAGTAGGCACACCAGCATGGCCGAAGAGAAGAACAAGGACAAGGGCGAAGAGACGCCGAAGAAATGTAAGAAGCAGAGCTGCCCGGAAGGGGCGCCGGCCTGGCTGGTGACCTTTTCCGACCTGGTCACCCTGCTGCTTACCTTCTTCGTGCTGCTGCAGTCGATGTCGACCACCAACAAGGTCAATTTCACCGCCGCCGCCGCCTCCATCCGCTCCGCCCTTACCGGGAAGGACCCCTCGTCCCAGGTGGAGTTCGTGGTGCCGGTGTTCCCCAAGCAGCCCAAGGTCGAATTCGCTCCGATCACCGCGCCCTCGGTGGAGAAGATCTACGAGAAGGTCAAATCGCAGCTCGACTCGATGCGCCTCCAGGACAGTGTCGGCCTGCAGAAGACCGACGACGAGGCCCTGGTGCTGCGCATCAACGATTCGGTGCTCTTCGAACCCGGCAAGGCGCAGATCGCCCCGCAGTCCTACCCCATCCTGAGGAATGTCGCCGATATCATCCGCCCCCTGCCCATGGATGTACGCATCGAGGGCCATACCGACGACACGCCCGTAGCCGGCATCGCCGACGGCAACTGGGACCTCTCAGTGGCCCGTTCCGTCTCGGTGCTGCGCTTCTTCAAAGAGAGCGACCTGCTGCCCCTCGACCGCATGGGCGCCGTCGGCTACGGCAAGGATCGCCCGGTCATCCGCAACATGGACGATGCCACCCGGGCCATCAACCGCCGCGTCGATTTCGTCCTGCGCCTCAACAAGCCCGGCGGCTCCGGCGGAAAAACCTCCCCTCGGAACGCCCTCGCCCCTCTTTAAGGCGCGATCTTTGCAAGTACTTCGGCATCATCCCCCCCTTCCCGAGGCATGGCTATGGCTGAAAAGAAGAAAGAGGCCGCGGAAGCCCCCAGCGGCGGCAAGAAAAAACTGGTGATCATCATTGTCGCGGTGTTGGTCCTGCTGCTCCTCGTCGGCGGCGGCGTCACCGCCTATCTGCTCATGAAAAAGAGCGCTGACGAGGCCAAGGAGTCCAAGGACCCGGCCAAGCAGGTGCCGGTCCCCGAACTCAGCGCCCAGGCCGATATCGGCCCGCAGGTGACCATCGAAGAGTTCATCGTCAACATCATCAGCGGCGATACCGCGCATTACGTCAAGGCCTCGCTGGTCCTCGAGATGACCAGCGAGGAAGGCAAGGGCGAGGTGGAAAAACGTATGCCCCAGGTGCGCGACGCGGTGCTCCTGCTCATCGGCAGCAAGACCTTCGAAGAGCTCCAGGACCTGCAGGGCAAGAAGCAGCTTAAAGCGGAAATCACCAGCAAGATCAACACCTTCCTCAAGAGCGGCAAGGTGCGGGCGGTCTACTTCACCAACTTCGTGGTGCAGTAATCAAGGGGAACAGGAGCCCATGGAACCGATCCTCAGCAAGGCGGAGATCGCCGACCTGCTCCAGGCCATCCGCGAGGGGCGCGTGCCCCTCGACGTCGACGAGCGGCGCAGCGAACCAAACCTTCAGTGCACCCCGGCCAACCTCTTTCAGCTGACCAGGCCGGACACCACCCAGTTCCGCATCCCCAACTTCGACATTATCCTCGACAGCTTCTGCCGCACCTACGCCACCTCGATCAGCAACCAGCTGCAGCGCTCCTTCACCATCACCCGCACCGCCCTCGAGAGCTACGAGTTCCAGAAGTTCATGGCCGACAAGAGCAATCCCGGGGCCATCGGCATACTCGACCTCAACCCCCTCAAATACGGGGCGATGATCATCCTCGACCCGGTGCTCTCCTTCTCGGTGCTGGAGATCATGCTTGGCGCCTCTTCGGAGTTGCAGCCCCTGCACCTCGACCGCAAGCTCACTCCCCTGGAGCTCAATATCCTCAAGGCCATCCTCAACGACGTCTGCGGCGACCTCAATAAGGCCTTCGCGCAGCTGCTGGAGATGCGCGCCTCGCTGGTCAAGCTCGAGAACAACGCCCGCCTGGTGTCCATCGTCGAGCCGGAATCGGAGGTCATCGTCGGCACCTTCAACGTCAAGGTCGGCGACCATAGCGGGGAACTGCACCTGCTCTTCCCCTTCGCCACCCTCGAACCACTGCGTGACGCATTGCGCGAGCTGCTCAACATCCCCACGCTGCTCAAGTCCTCCTGGCAGAGCGTCCTCGAAGAGGAGGTCAGGGAGGTGGCAGCCTCAGTCACCGCTCTTTCCGGCACCATCGATCTGACCATCAAGCAGATTCTCGCCCTCAAGGAGGGAGACATTCTCCCCCTCGAATACAACCCCAATGCGCCGCTCAAGGTGCTGGTCGAGGACCGCTGGAAATTCTCGGCCATCCCCGGCCATAATAACGGCAAAAAGGCGATCAGCCTCGTCTCCGTCCACCAATGAACAAGGACCACCACCATGGCCAATCCAGGAAACAGTCGACCGGCCCCGGAAGAAATCAAGGAACTGCTGCAGAACGACTCCCCCGGCAGCCCGAGATCCGCCGGGATCGCTGACGCCGACGGCCGCGGCCTCGACTTCCTCTACGATATCCCCCTGCAGATTTCGGTGGAAGTCGGGCGCAGCAAGATCCTCCTCCGCGACCTGCTGAAAATGGGCGAGGGCTATGTCATCGAGCTCGACAAGCTCGCCGGCGAGCCCCTCGATCTCTACGTCAACTCCCGCCTCATTGCCAGGGGTGAAGCGGTGCTCGTCGGTGACAAGTTCGGCATCCGTCTCACCGACGTCATCAGCACCTCCGACCGCATCGAGAACCTCGGCTGAGTACCCTGCGCCATGGCATCGACCAACACCAGCCGCCTCCGCCGCTTCTCTTCTGCGGCGACCTTTCCGGCAGCCCTGGCCAGCGCTTCCCCAGCCCTGGCCGCGACCTCGGCGCTGATCGAGATGGAGAGCTACTTCCGCGTCTTCTGGGGGCTGGGCATCGTCGCCGCCATCATTCTCATCCTCTACGCCCTGCTGCGCAAGCGCTTTTCGCTGCTCGCCGCCAGCCCCGAAAAGCAGATCGCCATCGTTGAGATCAAGCCGCTCGGCGGCAGGAAGTCGCTTTGCCTGGTGCGCGTCAGGGGGCAGGAGCACCTCCTCGGCCTCAGTGGCGACAGCATCAGCCATCTCGCCACCCTGCCCCCGCAGGAGAGCGCCACCTTCGCCGCCGCCCTGGCCTCGGTCGGCAAGGACCAGAGCCCATGAACGCCGCCATGCTCCGCCCTATCGCCCCTCTCGCCGTGGCGCTGCCCCTGGTCCTGCTGCTCGCCTCTACCGCCCTGGCCGTTACCGTCCCCACGGTGACCTTCGGCGTCGAGGAGGCGCAGTCGCCACGGCAGATCTCCACCGCCATCCAGGTGCTGATGCTGATCACCGTGCTTTCCCTGGCACCGTCGATCCTCCTCATGACCACCTGTTTCACGCGCATCATCATCGTCCTCGGCTTCATCCGCCAGGCCATGGGCACGCAGAACATGCCGCCGACGCAGATCCTTCTCGGCCTTGCCCTCTTCCTCACCTTCTTCATCATGTCACCGACCCTGAGCAAGATCAACGAACAGGCCCTGCAGCCCTATCTCGCCGAGCAGATCAGCCAGGACGTCGCCCTGCAGCGCGGCATCGCCCCGTTGCGCGAGTTCATGCTCAGCCAGGTGCGCGAGGAGGAACTCACCCTGCTGGCCGAGATCACCATGAAGGACGAGCCGGTGGAGGCCGAAGACATCCCCACCACCACCCTGGTCCCGGCCTTCATGCTCTCCGAGTTGAAGCGCGCCTTCATGATGGGCTTCATGATCTATATCCCCTTTCTCGTCATCGACATGATCGTCGCCTCGGTGCTGATGTCCATGGGCATGATGATGCTGCCGCCGGTGATCATCTCCATGCCCTTCAAGCTGCTGCTCTTCGTGCTCGTCGATGGCTGGAGCCTCGTTGTCGGCTCCCTCATCAAGAGTTTCAACTGACCCCGTCGCAGGGAGCTGCGCCGCGTCCTGAGGAGGTCGCGATGAGTCCGGAACAGGCCGTCGATATCTGCCGCAAGGCGATCCAGACCATTCTCATGGTGTCGGCGCCGATGCTCGTCATCGGCATGGTCGTCGGCCTGCTCGTCTCCATCTTCCAGGCGGCGACGCAGATCAACGAGCAGACGCTGAGCTTCGTCCCCAAAATCGTCGCCGTCTTCCTCGCCATGCTGCTCTTCGGGCCGTGGCTGATCAAGGTGATGACGGTCTTTACCATCGGCCTCTTCGAGACGATGGCCACCCTGTAGCGATCATGGACTTCCCCCTGCTGCCGGTGGCGCAGTTGCAGATCTTCCTGGTGGTGCTGGCACGGGTCGCCGGCTTCATCGGCGCCATCCCGGTGCTTGCCTCGGCGCAGACCCCTGGCCGGGTCAAGACCATGCTCGTACTGGTCGCCTCGCTGCTGCTCTATCCGCTCATGCAGGATGCCGTCCCCCAGGCCGACTTCACCCCCCTGGCGCTGCTCCTCCTCGTGCTCTCCGAGACCCTGGTCGGCCTGCTGCTGGCGCTGGCCACCCGCCTCATCTTCACCGCCGTCGAATTCGGCGCCTCGGTGGTCGGCTTCCAGATGGGCTTCGCCTCGGCCAACGTCTACGACCCGCAGAGCGAACGCCAGGTGGAGCTCATCTCGCAGTTCCAGAACGTCTTCGCCATCCTCGTCTTTCTCGCCATCGACGGCCACCACATCTTTCTGCGCGCCGTGGTCACCTCCTACCAGCTGCTGCCCCCCGGCCAGTTCGCCGTCGGCGGCGAGGCGATTCCCTACCTCATGCGGCTCGCCTCGCACATGTTCATCATCGGCGTGCAGTTCAGCGCCCCGGTGCTGGCCGTGCTGCTCTTCTCCGGACTGATCCTCGGCATCCTCGCCCGGGTCTTCCCCCAGCTCAACGTCTTCCTGCTTTCCTTCCCGCTCAACATCGGCATCGGCTTCATTGTCATCGCTTTGACACTCGATCTCATCGCGACCCTGGTTCGACGAGAATTTGACACTCTCCCGGAACGACTGGCGACCATCCTCAGCTATCTCGCCTTTTAGAACGGCACCAGCCAAATCCATTCACCCTCCCCCCGCCGGGCGCGTATCTTGCAAAATACCGGGTAACCGCTACCGGGCTCTGCGGGCCACGCCGCTTTGCCCCTTACCCGTTCACCCCCCCTTGCGCCCCTGACATCATGGCCGAAGAAAGCCCCGCCGGCGGCGAACGTACCGAAGACCCGACAACCAAGCGACGCGAGGACTTTCGCAACAAGGGCCAGGTAGCGCAGAGCCGCGAGGTGCAGACCGCCGCCCTGCTCACCCTTGGCCTGCTCTTCTGGCTGATGTACCTGCCGACCTTCTGGAAGGGTCTGACCGAGATGCTCTTTGCGCTGTGGCAGGCCAGTGGCGAATTTCGTGTCACCGCCGCCTCCACCCTGTCGCTGGCCGCCTTTCTCCTCAAGGAGATCGGCCTGATGCTTGCCCCTCTCTTCCTGCTGGTCATGGTGGTATCCTTTTTCTCCGGCTTCTTCCAGTTCGGCTGGTTGCTCACCGCCAAGCCGCTGATCCCCGATTTCGCCAAGCTCGACCCCTTCGCCGGCATCGGTCGGCTCTTCTCCAAGCGCGCCATCGTCGAGCTGCTCAAATCGCTGCTCAAGGTGCTGCTCATCGGCTGGGTGTCCTACTCCACCGTGCTCGACAACTTTCGCGAGGCGCTCATCCTCGTCGACACCGATATCACCACCACCCTGCGCTTCCTCGGCCGGGTGGCGGCATTGATCATGGCCAAGATCTGCGCCGTCCTCATCCTCCTCGCCTTCCTCGACTTCCTCTATGTGCGCTGGGAGATGGAGGAGAAAATGAAGATGACCAAGCAGGAGCTCAAGGAGGAGTTCAAGGAAAGCGAAGGCGACCCCCACATCAAGGCACAGATCCGTTCCATCCAGCAGGAGATGGCGCGCAAGCGCATGATGGCCGAAGTCCCCGGCGCCGATGTGGTAGTCACCAACCCGACCCACTTCGCCGTCGCCCTGCGCTACCATTCCGAGGAAATGGACGCCCCCCAGGTCGTCGCCAAGGGCGCCGACTACCTCGCCCAGAAGATCCGCGCCATAGCCGAGGAGCATGGCGTACCTGTCATCGAGAACCCGCCCGTGGCTCGGATATTGCATAAACTCGATCTGGGAGCATCGATCCCCGAGCATCTCTTCAAGGCCGTCGCCGAGATTCTCGCCCATGTCTATTCACTGAAAGGCAAGACCCGCTGATGGAACTGACCACCATCCAGAACGCCCTGGCTACCTACGATTACAAGCAGCTGCTTGGCCGCAGCGATGTAATGGCCGCCTTTGGCCTGGTCGCCATCCTGATGATGATGATCATTCCCATGCCGCCGCTGGTGCTTGATCTCTTCCTTACCCTGAGCATCACCGTCGCCCTGCTCATCCTCATCCTCAGCCTCTATACCGCCAAGGCCACCGACTTCTCCATCTTCCCCTCGCTGCTGCTGGTCACCACCATGTTCCGGCTGTCGCTGAACGTCGCCTCGACGCGCCTCATCCTCCTCCGCGGCGACGAAGGTCCGGCGGCGGCCGGCCACGTCATCCAGGCCTTCGGGCAGTTCGTCGTCGGCGGCAACTATGTGGTCGGGGTGGTGATCTTCGTCATTCTGGTGATCATCAATTTCATGGTCATCACCAAGGGTGCCGGCAGGGTCGCCGAGGTCGCGGCGCGCTTCACCCTCGACGCCATGCCCGGCAAGCAGATGGCCATCGACGCCGACCTCAACGCCGGCCTCATCAACGAGGCCGAGGCGCGCAGCCGCCGGGAGAACATCGCCAAGGAGGCCAACTTCCACGGCGCCATGGACGGTGCCTCGAAGTTCGTCAAGGGCGATGCCATCGCCGGCATCATCATCACCCTGATCAACGTCGGTGCGGGCTTCATCATCGGCGTGGTGCAGAAAGACATGGCCATGGCCGACGCCGCCGCCAACTATACCATCCTCACCGTCGGCGACGGCCTGGTCGGACAGATTCCCGCCCTGATCATCTCCACCGCCGCCGGCCTCCTCGTCACCCGCAGCACCGGCTAAAAAGATTTCGGCAGCGACCTGCAGAAGCAGTTCACCTCGAGCACGGTGGCCATCTGGGTGGTGGCGGCGATTCTCGTCGCCTTCGCCATCATCCCCGGCCTGCCCTTCGTGCCGTTCATGCTGCTTGCCATGTCGATGGCCTTTCTCGCCTTCCATCTCGACAAGAAACGCAAGGCCGAGGAAGTGGAGGAGGTGGAGGAGAAGCCGGCCCAGGCCCCCGCCAAACGCGAGGAGAACTACGAGGAGATGCTCCATGTCGACATGCTGCAACTCGAGGTCGGCTACGGGCTGATCCCCTTCGTCGACGCCGCCCAGGACGGCGAACTGCTCAACCGCATCCAGTCGATCAGAAAACAGTTCGCCATGAACAATGGCTTCATCGTTCCGCCGGTGCACATCCGCGACAACCTGCAGCTCAACCCCAACCAGTACACCTTCTCCCTCAAAGGGGTCAGGGTGGCCTCGGCGGAGATGATGCCCGGCCATTACATGGCCATGGACCCCGGCCTGGTCACCGAGACCATCCGCGGTATCGCTACCGTCGAGCCGGCTTTCGGCCTGCCCGCCATCTGGATCACCTCCGACAAGAAGGACCGCGCGCAGATGGCCGGCTACACCGTGGTCGACTGCACCACCGTCATGGCCACCCATATCAGCGAGATCATCAAGCAGCACAGCCACGAGCTCATCGGCCGCCAGGAAGTCCAGGCCCTGCTCGACAACCTCGCCAAGCACTATCCCAAGCTGGTCGAGGAACTGGTGCCCAACGTGCTCTCCCTGGGCACCATCATGCGCGTGCTGCAGAACCTGCTCAAGGAGGGCGTCTCCATCCGCGACCTGCGCACCATCCTCGAGACCATGGCCGACTGGGCCGCCGCCACCCACGATACTGACGTGCTCACCGAGTACGTGCGCCACGCCCTGGCGCGCACCATCAGCTCCGATCTGGCCGTCAACGGCGTCATCCCGGTCATCACCCTGGCGCGGCCGGCAGAGGAGGCCATCCGCGGCTCCATTCAGCATAAGGAGACCGGCAGCTACCTCGCCATCGACCCGATCATCGCCCAGCGCATCCTCGATTCCATCGGCAGGTGCATCCCCCTTTTCGAGGGTGGCAGCCGCCCGGTGCTGCTCAGCGCACCGCAGATCCGCCCCTACGTGCGCAGCCTCACTGAACGCTATTACCCGGCCCTGGCGATCATTTCCCATAACGAAGTGGTGCCCAACCTGAAAATCCGCTCCCTCGGCACGGTGACCCTCGATGCAAGTTAGAGTCTTCGAAGCAACGGACATGGCCTCAGGGCTGAAGATGGTCAAGAAGGAGCTCGGCCCCGACGCCCTCATTCTCTCCACCAGGACGGTGCGTGCCGGCAAGCTCGGCCTCCTCGGCAAGCCGATGCTGGAAATCACCGCCGCCATCGACACGCCTTATGCCGATAAAAAGGCCGAGCAGCGCCAGCCGGCCTCCGCCGCACCTTTCGGCGAACGTCATGGCAATAATGGCCGGAGGCAGGAGCAAGGCGGGGCAGCGTCGACATCTTCGCTGCGCTCGGTGGTCGACGATTCCCTCGACGAGCCTGGTGGCAAGGGCCTCTTCTTCAACGGCTACAGCCCGGCGGGACGCATGTCGGCGGAAAGCGGCCAGGCTGGCCGCTCCGCCCCTCTGGATACCCCGTCGCAACAGCAGAAGAGCGCTGACAGCTCCCCCGTCAAGCCGGAGCCGGACCTGCAGAACGAAGTCAACGAGCTCAAGGACCTGGTCAAGAGCCTCGCCGGGCGCATCGCCCTGATAGGCGAGCAGGAGGCCGCCCGCCCGGCCCCTGCGACGCGCCAGCTGTCGGTGCGCAGCGGGGAAAACGGCGCCCGCTATCACAACGCCGCCATCCATGGCGACCGACCCCTGTCGCTCCTCGTCGAGCGGGGCGTCAACGTCGAGACGGCGCGAACCATCGCCGGCTTTCTCCGCGAGAGCCTTACCGAACGCGAGCTGGGCAGCGAGGAAGTCATCGTCGCCGCCATCAAGGACACCATCCGTGACCTCTTCCAGGTCGACCCGCCCTTCTCCGCCAGCCAGGCCGGGCCACGGCGCATCGCCCTGGTCGGCCCCACAGGGGTCGGCAAGACCACCACCCTGGCCAAGATCGCCGCCTCCTACCTCGGCAGGCACTCGCGCTCAGTGGCGATGATCACCATCGACACCTATCGCATCGCCGCGGTGGAGCAGCTCAAAGTCTACGGCGAAATCATGGACCTGCCGGTGGAGGTGGTCATCACCCCGGAGCAGCTGCAGCAGGCCCTGGAGCGCCACCGCGACAAGGAGCTGATCCTCATCGACACCGCCGGGCGCAGCCCGCGCGACAGCATGTCCATCGAGGAGCTGTGCCTCTTCTTCCCGGCGCAGCAGAACATCGACAAGCATCTGGTGCTCTCCGCCACCACCCGCGAGCAGGAGCTGCTCGACGCCATCGAGCGCTTCCGCCCCTTGGGCATCACTCATACCATCTATACCAAGATCGACGAATGCGCCACCCTCGGGGCAGTTCTCAACGTTCAGATACAAAACCCCAGCCCGCTGTCATTTTTCGCCAATGGCCAGAGAGTCCCGGAAGACCTCATGACCGCCACCGCCAAGCTCGCCGCCGAGCTGATCATGAATCCACAGCAAGGATCGATGCATGACTAATATCTCCCGCATGGCGGGCGATCAGGCCAAGACGCTCCGCGACCTCAACTCCCATCGCCACAACGGCCTGCCGCAGAAGGTGGAGGCGCCGACCAGCGTCTACTCCATCACCAGCGGCAAGGGCGGCGTCGGCAAGACTGCCGTCGTCGCCAACCTCGCCTATATGCTCGCCTCCATGGGCAAGAAGGTGCTGATCCTCGACGCCGACCTCGGCCTCGCCAATATCGACGTGGTTTTCGGCATTTCGCCTCTCTACAATCTCAACAACTTCTTCTCCGGCGAACAGGAACTGCAGCAGATCATGGTCGACGGGCCGCTGGGCATCAAAATCCTCCCGGCCGGCTCGGGCATCCAGAACTTCACCAACCTCGACTCGCGCCAGAAGCTGCGCCTCCTCGACGGCCTCGACGCCATCCAGAACCACTTCGACTTCGTGCTCATCGACACCGAGGCCGGCATCTCCGAGAACGTCACCTACTTCAACACCGCCGCCCAGGAGATCGTCGTCATCACCACCCCCGAGCCGACGGCGATCACCGACGCCTACGCCCTGATGAAGCTCCTCTCCACCCAGTACCACGAGAAGAATTTCAACCTGGTCGTCAACCAGATCCTCAACGAGGACGACGCCCTCGACGTCTACCGCAAGCTGACCATGGTCGCCAACCGCTACCTCGACATCTCCATCGACTATCTCGGCTCGATCCCCGACGACCGGCAGATGGTGGAGTCGATCCGCAAGCAGAAGGTGATCAGCGAGCTCTTCCCGCAGTCGAAGATAACCCAGGCCTTCCGCCAGCTCGCCGGCCGCATCTGCTCAGAGCCGACCCAGGCGGTGCCCAAGGGCAACCTCCAGTTCTTCTGGAAGAAACTGTTGCACATGGGAGGCTAGGACAGCATGCTCTACGGTCGCCCGCCGCATCTCGACAATCGCTCGCAGCTCATCCAGGACCACCTCTACCTGGTGGATATCATCACGCGGCGCATGGTCACCCAGGTGCCGTCCTTCATGAGCCGCGACGACATCAGGAGCGCCGGCATGCTCGGCCTCCTCGACGCCGCCAACAAGTACGACCCGGCCAAGAACATACTCTTCAAGACATTCGCCGAGTACCGTATCCGCGGCGCCATCTTTGACGAGATGCGCAAGCTCGACTGGTTCTCGCGCTCCCTGCGCGACAAGCACAACCGCATCGGCCGGACCATCGCCGACCTCGAAATGCGTCTCGGCCGCGAGCCGGAAGAGCACGAGGTGGCGGGGGCCATGGACTTGTCCCTCGACGAGTACCGCGCCGTCCTCGTCGAGGTCAACCATCTCGGCTGCGTCAGCCTCAACGAGAGCCTCGACCACTCCGAAGAGGGGCGTTCCTTCCTCGACAATCTTACCGACGATCGGCCGCAGGCTGCGCCGGGCGCCCGTATCGAGGACCAGCAGCTCACCGCCACCATCGCCCAGGTGCTCGGCCAGCTTACCGAAAAGGAACGCATCGTCATCTCCCTGTACTACTACGAAGAGCTGACCCAGAAGGAGATCGCCGAGGCCATGGACCTCTCCGAGGGTCGCGTCAGCCAGCTGCACAGCCAGGCGCTGATCAAGCTGAAAACCAAACTCGACGCGCGACTGTAAAGGCGGCCCCGGCCGCCCCGCCGTCCGCCTGCCGCGGAGACGCCATGGCCCAGACCACACTCATCCTCTCGCTCGTCGTCCCCGCCCTGGTGCTGCTCGCCGTGGCCGTGCTGAAGATCGTCGCCCTGAAGAAAGAGAACGCCCTGCTCGCCCAGCAGCTCACCGAGACCTCGATCTCCCTCGAGAAGACCAGGCAGAGCCTGGAGAAGCTGCAGCAGCGTCATGAAGAGATGGTGTCCTTCCGCAGCGACCTGCACCAGGCCGAGCAGAGCGTCCGCCAGACGCTTCCCAAGGTGAGCGACTTCCAGCCGGCGGAGAGGAAGTGGGCGGCCCCGGAGCGCTACGGCTACATCCACACCCTCGCCTCGCGGGGCATGCCGGTGGAGGATATCGCCGCCATCCTCACCGTTTCCCCCCACGAGGTGAGCCAGGTGCTCAACCTCGCCCGCATTCGCCAGGGTGGCGAAGGGGCTGGCGAGGAGAGGGCGGAGTTAAGATTTCCCGCCGGCAACCGATAAGAATAGTCAAGATAGGACGAAAGAGACAAAGCGGACCACGGTTCGCAGCGCAGCAGCTCTTTCAGCCAGCACGACAAGAAAGCGTCAATAGGGACGGGAACATTTATGGGTTCGGGAAAATACAGCGCCCTCTCCGGGGCCATCGCCCGGGAACAGGCCATCGCCAGCGTCGCCGCCAATCTCGCCAACGTCAACACCAACGGCTACCGCCGCTCCCAGGTGAGCTTCGCCGCCATCCTCCGCGGCGAGCAGCAAGCGAGCCAGTCGCGGGGCATCAACTACGCCAGGGTCGAACGTAATTACAGCGACTTCCAGGGCGGGGCGATGCGCAAGACCGACGACCCGCTCAACTTCGCCCTCCATGGTGACGGCTTTTTCAAGGTACAGGGGGCCAGCGGCCCGCTGCTCACCCGGCGCGGCGATTTCCGCCTCGACGCCCAAGGGCTGCTGACCACCAGCAACAACCTGCCGGTGCTCGACGAAGGCAACAACCAGATCGTCATCGCCGGCACCGAAAACGGTGAGGTGGCGGTGGCCGAAGACGGCACCCTTTACCTCCTCGGGCCCCAGGGGGCGCGTACCGAGGTAGCGCGGCTGGCGGTGGTCACCGTCACCGACAAGAACCAGCTGCGGCGGGAGGCGGATACCGCTTTCGCCCTCGAAGACGGGGCAACGGAAACGCCCGCCGAGGGGGTGCGCGTCATCCAGGGCAGTCTCGAGCTGTCCAACGTCAACATGTCCGCCGAACTGGCGCAGATGATCGACAATTACCGGGCCTTCGAAACCTACCACAAGGTCCTGAAAAGCTATTCGACCCTCGGCGAGGTGCAGGAAGACCTCGGCACACTCGGGTAGCCGCCTACCCGTTATCGACAAGGAGCACCCATGATCCGCTCGCTCTGGACCGGCACCACCGGCATGCACAGTCAGCAGCTCAATATCGACGTCATTTCCAACAACCTCGCCAACGTCAGCACCAGCGGCTTCAAGAAGAGCCGCGCCGATTTCCAGGATCTCCTCTACCAGACGATGAAGGTGCCCGGCAGCCAGAGCACCGCCGACACCGAGTCGCCCACCGGCATCCTCGTCGGCCTGGGAGTCAAGCCAGCCGCTGTCTCCAAGGTCTTTTCCCAGGGAGACCTCATCCAGACCCTCAACGAACTCGACGTAGCCATCGAGGGCGAGGGCTTCTTTCAGATCAACATGCCCAACGGCAACATCGGCTATACCCGCTCGGGGGCGCTGAAACGTGACAGCAATGGCCGCATCACCAACTCCGACGGCTACCCGCTGCTACCGGCGATCACCATCCCCGACGGCGCCCGGCAGATCACCATCAGCGAGGGCGGCATCGTCAGCGCCATCCTCGGCGCCGATACCGTCTCCACCGAGCTGGGCACCATCGAGCTGGCCACCTTCACCAACAACAGCGGCCTGTCGGCCATCGGCAAGAACCTCTTCGTGGAGAGCGCCGCCTCCGGCGCGCCGCAGACCGGCACACCCGGCGAGGGTGGCTACGGCACCCTGTTGCAGAACTACCTGGAAGGCTCCAACGTCAA